>JAABSM010000089.1 GCA_011390365.1 Gammaproteobacteria bacterium | reverse complement strand
TGATTGAGATTTCCAACGAAAGGTGTATGGCTCGATAAGTAGTCCGGTCAGGCTAATGCGGGGGCCTGACACCATGACTTAGCATGCCTTTTTGGCGTTTTCGATTGCGCATATTCAACTTTCACTCGCCATGGGTTATTGCTACCCATCAACACCCTTCCCGGTAAACGATCCGAAACCCTTTCCTGATCTGCTTATCCTTCAATGCTCCCAGTGCATCTTCGGCATCTTCACGATTCTCAAAGTACTCACGCTTTAGTTGCCCACGCATACCCTGGATACCCGATTCCCTGATCAACATCCACCCACCAAGCAGATCCTGCTGGAGATGCAGTTGCACGAAACGAATGGGGGCCTCTTCATTGGGCTGTGTTTGCATGAATATGCGCATACCGCTGATCTCGATCAAAATCGCAAAATGGTGGCATCCTGTTCGCCGCGGATAGTTTGCACGGCAACTCAATAACCTTCTAGCGCCGGGCGGGAATGGCCTGCCCCCCTCCCACCCTGTATGCATTGGATAGCGCTGTCCATGTGAAGGCTTGCGCCTGCTTCAAGGCATCCGAGATCGGCAGCCCCATAACCAGTTTGGCAGCCGCCGCGGATGCCAGGGTACAACCCGAACCATGATAAACTCCAGATAGCCGAGGCCATTGCCACTCTTCCAAGTACCCATTTCGACAAAACAGACGATTGATGACATTTTCAGTTGATGAGTCGTGGGTACCGGTTATGAGAACATTCTCACACCCCATCCTGAAAAACTCGTCGGCCTGCCCTTGGGGAGAGGTCCTGCCGGTCAACCTCGTGGCCTCAACCGTGTTAGGGGTACACAAGTAGGTCCCAGGGATCAATATCGCCCTGATGGCCTCAGCAACCTCTTCGCCGACAACACCGCCACCACCACCGGCGCCTAAAACAGGGTCAAGGATCACAGGGCCTTCGACCTTTTCCAGGATTCCAGCAACCACTGCTACCATACCCACACTACCCAACATACCAACCTTCACCCCGCCAGGTGTGATGTCGCGCAGCAAAACCCTCGCCTGATCTGATACAACCGCCTCATCCACGCCATACGATGTCGAGAAACATCGCGTATCCTGTACGGTCGAGGTACTTATCAGGGTTACCGGATATGCCCCACACGCGACGATTGACTCGATATCCGCCTGAATGCCGGCGCCACCGGTTGGGTCATGCCCCCCTACCACCAGAACGGTCGGGATAGAAGCCCCCATACAACTACCTTCTACTGTAAAGCTTTTGCTTGTTGGCTGACTCGAACCAGCTTCAGCACCAACAGCACCAATGGCGCCGAGTGCATGATCAGATCGAAGATATCCAGTGGCTTGACCAAATTCCCTTCAACCAGCATTCGCACCTTTTCGACCAGGTGCGGCTCCGGATGAAACGGCGCCAAAGCCATCAGGATCGCCCCAACCACGATGAAAGACAGGGGGATGTCGTCTAACCAGGTCATGCTTGACTCCTAAACCAAAAAACCGAAACCGGGACACCCGGTTTCGGTTGTATTCTATCATTCCCCTCGTTTGTGAATCACGAATCAGGATGGACTCATCCAGGTCCCCGTGTGATACGGCTTGGGCTTATCCTCACCTGGCGGATTAAAACCTTCAATAACCCGCAAGATCAACCATTCGCATACCGAACCATCTCTTCGAGGATGATTGGTGTATACCACTCTGACGGGAAGCTTCTTCATCTCCAGCCGCTTGGCCGCGACGATCGCCAGGATCGATTCATCCATAAACTCCTGACTCCTCTCACTGCGAATCAGTCGGAGGTAGACGGGACTGAGAACCCCCTCCTCCTTAATTTCCTTTATTTTTTTCTCTATGTCCTCTTCGTCGGGCATATCTTCCGGCAGGATATAGGAATACAACTCATCAACCAGTCCCATCATATGGTAGGGGTAGTTTTTGCCAAAGGGGTAACCATCCCTCGCTTCCCGTTGCCTCCCGGCTTCATCAAAGATAATCCGGGTTCTCTCTTCGAAGAAGTGGTTTGCGACGGTCGGTACCCTTTTGTCCGGAAACAGCTCATTGGCGGAAAATGTCGTTCTTTGCATGCCTGAACGACAGGTCACTTGATCCTGAAACGATGCCAGAGTCGGGTACCGCGGGACCCCCATTTCCTGAAGCACAACGAGAAAGGCGTGAACGTCCTCTTTCTCCCATCGATCGTCACCAAATCCCACTTCTCTCGCGCCAAAATTGAAGGTAACCGGAATCGGGCGATCCACTTGCCCGGTTGTGAATCGCTCCCGCCACTCATCTACCCGCTCATCGTCGGGTTCACCCGTAAAGAACTCGCCCAGCAACTCTTCCACAGCTGGATTGAAGTGGTAATCAAATCCATATTCTCCAGGGTAGGGTTTGTCAACAAACACAAACTCGGTTTCCTCGAAAAAACGGTCTCGAACCCAGCCTACTTTGTCACGCATGCGCATTTCATCGACCGTGTAGTGGGCGGAATCGGAGCGCTCTTCGCAAATCACACAATCTGAAAACGAAAATCTTACGGGCAGCTCGGGCATATTCAACTGCTCGGCCGCCGCCAATAGAACCCTCGCGTCGACTGCATGCGAACCCTCCCCGAGAGAGGTCAACACGATCCGAAGAGGTTCCATGATTCCCTCATTGTTGATCTTTTCAACCATTTTCTTCACGGCATCTGGATCCGGATCGTCCTCTCCAACGTGAGGACGAATGGAATCCAGCGGTGCCGTGAAATGGTAAAAGAAGGGAAAGAGGTTATCCTCCCCGAAATTCGGCAGGGTCAGCTCCTCTCCCGCCTCTTCATACCGCCGAACGACCTCCGCCAACCAGTCCTTTCGTTCCAACTCTTCCAGCTCGATCACCGGGTATTCGCTGAGCGCCGATCCTCCCGAGCAACCACAGTCGTCGCATGCCCCGCCATAAGGCATGCTCTGGATAATCGATAGTGCGACATTCTGGATCTCAAACACCCGGTCGGGATTCTCTTCCAGGACGTGCCTTACGGCCAGATCCATCGGCAATCCCTGGTCAACCCGACTGGTGATAGCTTCCTTCAAGCTCTCCTCCGAGCTTGCGGATGCATGCGTGGGGAGAATGACGATCGCCGCTAACGCAAGCAATAACGCTTGAATCGTGTTTCGCATAATGACTCTCTCGCTCATCGGTCAAATACCAACCATACCCCGCGGTAATCAGCAATAATCCTGGCAAAAATCCCTTCATGCTATTGATTTGCGTAGCGCGGTAGTCCATCCCGCTAACTCTTGCCATATCCCGCCCGCAATGCCATAAATATGCGGCAATGCACAAATCCGACGATTAAAGTATAAACCATCTGCGCCAGAATAATCTTTGCAAACCACAAAACAAATTACTTCTACGCAAAATTGCGATCGCAAATCCCCCCAGAACCACACGAACCATCAATTCACCGTGGATCTCGGCCGTTTTGTTGAATGATCAAGTTGGCGTCGCAAAAACCTCATGAACTTCCATGCATGCAAGGTAACCGCGAAATGAACAACAAAAAAAAGCATGAACAGGTAAAACAGAGTGGCCTCGGAAATCACCAACAACTCTCCAACCACTCCGATACCCGCACATACCAACGAAATCCCCAACAATATCAAAACGGTATCTCGCTGAGAAAACCCGGCGGCAAGGAAAATGTGATGAAAGTGTTCACGGTCCGCCTCAAAAGGCGACCTCCCCTTGCTTAACCTCCTCACCATCATGGTTACAGTATCGATCAGCGGGACGGCAAAGATCCACAATGCCGTCACTGGCCGCATTAAGGCGTCATCACCCTGGCTGAACTGCACAAAAAGCCAACAGAGCGCAAAGCCCAGAAACATGCTGCCAGAATCACCCATGAAAAGCAAAGCTTTTTTGTTTCCGGTGTGTCGCCAATTGAAAACCAGGAACGCCACAAGTACCGTCGCCAACAGCAACGTTATCCCGAACCAGGCCCATTGCCCCCCCAGAAACGCGAAAAAAGAGAGGGTCATCACCGATGTAAGAGAGACGGAGCCCGCCAGCCCATCTACACCATCGATCATGTTGAGCGCGTTTATCACTCCAACCGTGCAAAAGATGGTGACCGGAATCGCCATGACCCCCAATTCAACCGCCTGATCCGTCCAGAGGATCCGCCCGAAACTCTCCAGTGTCACATGACCGAGCCCTATCATTGCCGCCGCCGCGGATATCTGCGCAATGAAGCGGACGCTGGAACCCAACTCGAAATAGTCATCAAGCACGCCGACGACAAGTAAAAGCACCCCGCCAACCCATAACCCCTGAAATTCATCACTGACGAACCCCAAGTAATAACAACCCAGGAAAAAAGCCATGGCCATGCCAATTCCGCCTACGAGAGGAACCGCCCCTTCGTGATGCTTTCGCTCTCCAGGCTTGTCCACCAATCCAATCCGGAGGGCAATCGGACGAAGTTGCCACAACGTCAACACTGCCACAACAAAACTGATGGTTGCCCCGACCAGAAAATTCAAATGATTAATCACTGCCTCTCCATGACTTCCGAACACTGCCCCACAATTCCATGACTTCCGAACACTGCCCCACAATCTCCAACGGTAGAAGCGAGTCGTCCCCAACCATCCATAAACGCCCTGATTGCCGTTAACTTATAGCAATCATGCCTCCCCCTATCAACCTCACATCAGTTCGCGCATTGTACCCCCCTGCTCGCCGTCAAACACCGCGGGGGCGTCGTAATTTTGCGCAATCCCCGCTTTTCGCCTTCCCTCACAAGGACCTTGAATACCCGACACCTGCATCGCACGGACTTCACCACATTTACCATTTGGTGGCATGTGTAATGTTGGGTTGATCTGTCTGTGCATAAGAGAATACCTCGTAACCCCGCTTTCACCCATCAAAAATGACCTTACCCTGCAATGAAATAGTTGTAACTGGTTAACCCAGACGATATGCTATCGGGTTCCACAACAGAGAGTTAACCCTGATGAACGCCAAGACCCTATACGATAAGCTGTGGGAAGATCATGTAGTTCGGGTGGATGACAGCGGCACGGCGCTGCTCTACATCGACCGCCAGCTGGTGCACGAGGTCACCTCGCCGCAGGCCTTCGAGGGATTGCGCCTGGCCGGGCGCGGGCCATGGCGGCCCGATGCCAACATCGCCACCCCGGATCACAACGTCCCCACCACGGACCGCGGCAAGGGCATCGACGAGCCCATCGCGCGCATCCAGGTGGAGACCCTGGGCAACAATTGTCGCGAGTTCGGCATCACCGAGTTCGGCATGGCCGACGCCCGCCAAGGGGTAGTGCATGTCATGGGCGCGGAACAGGGGGCGATCCTGCCCGGCATGACGGTAGTCTGCGGCGACTCCCACACCGCCACCCACGGCGCGTTCGGCGCGCTGGCCTTTGGTATCGGCACCTCCGAAGTGGAGCATGTGCTGGCCACCCAGACCCTGATCCAGCAGAAGTCGAAGAGTATGCGGGTGACGGTGAAGGGCAGCACCGGCCCCGGCGTCACCGCCAAGGATATAGTTTTGGCGATCATCGGCGAGATCGGCACCGCCGGCGGTACCGGACATGCCATCGAGTTCGCCGGCGAGGCGATCCGGGAGCTCTCCATGGAGGGGCGTCTGACCGTCTGCAACATGGCCATCGAAGCGGGCGCCCGTGCCGGCTTCATCGCCGTGGACGACACCACCATCGACTATCTGAAGGACCGCCCCTATGCGCCCAAGGGGGAGCTGTGGGAGCAAGCGGTTGCCGCCTGGCGCGAACTGAAGAGTGACGATGGCGCGGTCTTTGATCGCGAAGTGGAACTGGATGCCACCGCCATCGAGCCGCAGGTCACCTGGGGCACCTCCCCCGAGATGGTGCTACCGATCAGCGGCCAAGTCCCCGATCCCGCCGCCGAGAATGACTCCATCAAGGCCGGCGGCATCCGCCGCGCCCTGGAGTACATGGGGCTGGAGGCGGGCACGCCGATCAGCGCGATCCGACCGGATCACGTCTTCATCGGATCCTGCACCAACGCCCGTATCGAAGATCTGCGCGCCGCCGCCGCGGTGGCCAAGGGGCGCAAGGTTGCGGACAACATCGTTCAGGCGTTGGTGGTGCCCGGTTCCGGCCTGGTCAAGCAGCAGGCTGAGCAGGAGGGGCTGGACAAGATCTTCATCGAGGCAGGCTTCGAGTGGCGCGAACCCGGCTGCTCCATGTGCCTAGCCATGAACGCCGATCGCCTCAAGCCCGGCGAGCGCTGCGCCTCCACCTCCAATCGCAACTTCGAAGGCCGTCAGGGCCAGGGCGGACGCACCCATCTGGTCAGCCCCGCCATGGCCGCCGCCGCCGCGGTTACTGGGCACTTCATCGACGTGCGCGAACTGGTTTAGATTATTTTTTCACCACAGCGAACACAGAGGACACAGAGCGATCATAAGGGAGCCGGCCCCGAGCATTGCGCAAACACTCGCCGCCGCATGCTCCCGATAGCCCTGATCCAATCCCCTCTGTGCTCTCTGTGTCCTCTGTGGTGAATACTCAAGCATAAGGATACGGCAATGGACAAGTTCGAAACCTTCACCGGCATCGTCGCCCCGCTGGATCGCGCCAACGTGGACACCGACGCCATCATCCCCAAGCAGTTCCTCAAGTCGATCAAGCGTACCGGCTTCGGCCCCTATCTGTTCGACGAGTGGCGCTACATGGACCATGGCGAGCCGGAGATGGACTGCACCAACCGGCCGCGCAATCCCGACTTCCTGCTCAACGACCCGCGCTACAGTAATGCGAAGATCCTGCTGGCGCGCGACAACTTCGGCTGCGGCTCCTCCCGCGAGCACGCCCCCTGGGCGCTGGCGGACTATGGCTTCAAGGTGATCATCGCCCCCAGCTTCGCCGACATCTTCTTCAACAACTGCTTCAAGAACGGCCTGCTGCCCCTCGTCCTCGACGCCGCCACCGTGGACAGCCTGTTCGCCAAGGCGACCGGCGAAACCGCCATGGAGATCACCGTCGATCTGCCGGGCCAGCAACTCAAACTGGCGGACGGCGAGAGTATACCCTTCGACGTGGACCCCTTCCGCAAGCACTGCCTGATCGAAGGCCTGGATGATATTGGCCTGACCTTGCAACATGCGGATGAGATTCGGGCATTCGAGGAGCAGCGGCGGCAGAAGGCGCCCTGGGTGTTTGGCTGATTATTCAGCAATGATCAAATGATCACCCGCCTCAAAGTTTCTGGCTTTAAAAGCCTTATGGATGTGGATGTGCTATTTGGCCCATTCACTTGCATCGCAGGTGCCAACGGAACCGGCAAATCAAACCTTTTCGATGCCATTCACTTCCTCAGTGCCCTAGCGGACCGCGACCTGGTAGATGCCGCCAGACAGATCCGTTACGAAGGCGACAAGCTCCCGGATATCCGCTCGCTTTTCACCCACTACGGGGAAAGCTATGCAGACACCATGTCGTTCGAGGTTGAGTTGCTCGTACCCTCAGAAGGCATCGACCGCCTGGGGCAAACGGGAAAGGCAAAAACGACCTTCCTCACCTATAAGCTAGAGTTGGGCTACAAAGAGGGAGAGGACTTTTCGTTAACCAGGGGCGGGCTAAAACTGCTTAGAGAGGAACTGTCCTACATTCGGAAAAGCGACGCGGCAAGGCATTTGCGGTTTAATCACCACGTTTCAAAATGGCGTGCTAGTGTACTGAAAGGCGAAAGCCGAGCTGACTTCATCTCCACCTCCACCGACGGTGACAAGATTTTGATCAAGGCCCATCAGGAGGGACGGCAAGGCAGGGCACGCCAGTTTCTGGCGGAAACGCTACCGAGAACCGTACTTTCCGAGTCCAGCGCCTCGGAAAATCCAACCGTCGCCGTCGCACGCTATGAGATGCTCTCATGGCGGTTCTTGCAGCTTGAGCCTGCCTCCTTGAGGAGATCTTCACACTTTTCTGATCCAACCACCCTGGGTACGGATGGCGTATATCTCCCATCAACCCTGTACCGTTTGGCAGAAAGTGAGGGCCGAGACCGCGTTTATGCAGAGATCGCCAACCGCTTGTCTCTGCTACTGGATGATGTGCGTGAAGTGCGCATTGATCGCGATGACAAGCGGGAGTTGCTGACTCTGGAAGTAGCCGGACGGGATGGCGCCTTTCATTCGGCCAAATCTTTATCTGACGGAACCTTGCGGTTTATTGCGCTGAGCGTACTGGAAGCCGGGAACGACCCTGGAGTTCTCTGTCTGGAGGAGCCTGAAAATGGCATCCACCCATCGCGCATTGAGCCCATGATTGAGTTACTGTCTGATATCGCGATGGATGCAGAAGAGCCTGCGGATGATGCAAACCCCTTGCGTCAGGTAATCATCAATACCCACTCACCATCCGTGGTACAGCAAGTACCCGAAGATGCCTTGCTGGTAGCCGATCGAAAAGAGCGTATCGGCCACCAGGGGGAGCGGTACTCCTCAACAGAGTTTCTGCCTTTGCCCAACACCTGGCGGGTCGAGAAGGGCCAAACCACCCGTTGGGCTTCAATGGGAAAGTTGCTGGGCTATCTGAACCCAGTCGACAAAGGAGAGCAGAATGGCAGCTCCAGAAGGAGGGTGATCGACCGTCCCGACGCGCGGCAACAGCTCTCATTCCCCTTCTACGAGGACGAGGCATGACGCTTTAACGGGATGGACGAAATCACCTGCACACTCCTCAGCGACGGCAGTTCCGATCAGGCACTCAAGCATATGCTTCGTTGGTTGTTGGAGGATCTCTTTCCACAGCAAGCTATTGGGATTGAATGGGCGGATCTCAGGCGTCTCCCTCGTCCGCCGAGGAGTCTGCATGAGAAACTCATCAATGCAGTCGAACACTACCCATGCCGAGTTCTTTTTGTTCACCGTGACGCGGAAGGAGAATCCCGCGAAAAAAGAGTCAAAGAGATTGAGGCCGCAGTTGCAAGTGTGCAGTCTCAATGGCAGGATGCGCCGATCATTGTGCATACTATTCCGGTTCGAATGCTCGAAGCATGGTTACTGATCGATGAGCAGGCAATTCGGCGCGCCGCCGGCAACCCTAGCGGCACAACATCCATCCTGCTTCCGCAGAGCGGGTCTCTTGAGGGTCAAGTTGACCCGAAAGCTACCCTGCACGAATGCTTGCGCAAGGCCAGCGGACGGAGTGGGCGCAGGCTGAAAAAATTCAACGTACATCAAGCGGTACACCGCGTCGCTGAATTGATCGACGACTATTCACCATTGAGGGCGCTACCCGCGTTTCGAGAGATGGAGCAAGAGATTTCTGAAAAGGTTGCCCCGATGTCGTGAAAAATAGTTTTAGCAAGGAACCCTGGAGGCTAGCTCCGCTAGTTGACGCTAGGCATAGCGGCCAAATTTTCCATGAGGCGCAAGGGAACCAGCAAACAACGGAATTTCAAAAACCCAAAACGGCGCAGCGCCGATCAGGGTTCCCACGCGGCGCGTGGGAACCAGCAATGCACAGGTAAAAAGACATGACCAAAAAAATCCTCATCCTCCCCGGCGACGGCATCGGCCAGGAGATCGTCGCGGAAGCGGTAAAAATCCTCAACGCCCTCAAGGCAAACCATGGCCTGGACGTGGAACTGATCGACGGTCTGGTTGGCGGCGCCGCCTATGACGAGACCGGCTCGCCCCTGCCCGAAGAGACATTGGCCAAGGCCCGCGAGTGCGACGCGGTGCTGCTGGGCGCGGTGGGCGGCTACAAGTGGGAGTCGCTGGATATCAGCGTGCGCCCCGAAAAGGGCCTGCTCGGATTGCGCAAGGAGCTGGGGCTGTTCGCCAACCTGCGTCCGGCGATCCTCTACCCGCAACTGGCGGACGCCTCCACCCTCAAGCCGGAGATCGTCTCCGGGCTGGATCTGATGATCGTGCGCGAACTGACCGGCGGCATCTACTTCGGCCAGCCGCGCGGCGTGCGCACCCTCGACAGCGGCGAGCGCCAGGGCTACAACACCCTGGTCTACAGCGAGTCCGAGGTGGACCGCATCGTGCGCGTGGCAATGGACATCGCCATGAAGCGGGGCAAGCGGGTCTGCTCGGTGGACAAGGCCAATGTGCTGGAGTGCACCGAGATGTGGCGCGAGGTGGCGACCAAGGTCGGCGCGGACTACCCCGAGGTGGCGCTCTCCCACATGTACGTGGACAACGCCGCCATGCAGCTGGTGCGCGCCCCCAAGCAGTTCGACGTGATGGTCACCACCAACATGTTTGGCGACATCCTCTCCGATTGCGCCGCGATGCTCACCGGCTCCATCGGCATGCTGCCTTCGGCCTCGCTGGACGAAAACGGCAAGGGCATGTACGAGCCCATCCACGGCTCCGCCCCCGACATCGCCGGCCAGAACGTCGCCAACCCCCTGGCCACCATCCTGTCGGTGGCGATGATGTTGCGCTATTCTCTGGACGAGCCGGCCATGGCCGAGCGCATCGAAGCGGCGGTGAACCAGGTGCTGGACGACGGTCTGCGCACCGCCGACATCCACTCCGACGGCATGACCAAGGTGGGCACCGCCGAGATGGGCGACGCGGTGACCGCGGCGCTATAGCGTCGAAATGTAGCCACAGAGACACAGAGTCCACAGAGAACGCCTTTTGAATTTGCCAATATCCTGTGTGACAGTAAAAACACCCGGGAACCTGGATCAAACTCAGGACTGCCAGTCCTTCAAGGACTGGCAGTCCTCCAGCGATTCACGCTAACCCTCCGTGATCTCTGTGCCTCTGTGGCAAAACCAACGAATTCGTCGAACAGGCAACAAACAATAGTAAGAGGTATGATATGAAACGAGTAGGCTTCGTAGGCTGGCGCGGCATGGTCGGGTCGGTGCTGATGGACAGAATGGGGGAAGAGCAGGACTTCGATCTGATCGAAGAGCCGGTCTTCTTCACCACCTCCCAGGCGGGGCAGCCCGGCCCCGACGTGGGCAAGGGTTCCGCCCCGCTGATCGACGCCACCGACATCGACGAACTGAAGAAGATGGACGTCATCGTCACCTGCCAGGGCGGCGACTACACCAACGAGGTCTTCCCCAAGCTGCGCGCCGCGGGCTGGGACGGCTACTGGATCGACGCCGCCTCGTCGCTGCGCATGAAGGATCACTCGGTGATCATCCTCGATCCGGTCAACGGCGACCTCATCCGCGACGCCATCAAGCGGGGCGTGAAGGACTACATCGGCGGCAACTGCACCGTCAGTCTGATGCTGATGGCCCTCGGCGGACTGTTCCAGCGCGGCCTGATCGAGTGGATGACCTCCCAGACCTACCAGGCCGCCTCCGGCGCCGGGGCCAAGAACATGCGCGAGCTGATCGGCCAGATGGGCCGTATCCACGCCGACGTCGCCGACCTGCTCGCCGACCCCCGTTCGGCGATCCTGGAGATCGACCGCAAGGTGGCGGAGAGCATGCGCGCGGGCGACTTCCCCACCGACAACTTCGGCGCCCCCCTGGCCGGCAGCCTGATCCCCTGGATCGACAAGGCGCTGGACAACGGCCAGAGCAAGGAGGAGTGGAAAGGCGGAGTGGAGACCAACAAGATCCTCGGTCGCTCCGACAACCCCATCCCCATCGACGGAACCTGCGTGCGCATCGGCGCCATGCGCTGCCACAGCCAGGCGCTGACCATCAAACTGAATAAAGACATCCCGATCGACGAGATCGCGCAGATGCTGGCCGAGGCCAACGACTGGGTGAAGGTGATCCCCAACGACCGCGAACGCACCATCCAGGAGCTCTCCCCCACCGTCGTCACCGGCACCCTCTCCGTGCCGATCGGGCGGCTGCGCAAACTCGCCATGGGCGGTGAATACCTCAACGCCTTCACCGTCGGCGACCAGTTGCTGTGGGGCGCCGCCGAACCGCTGCGGCGCATGCTGCGCATCCTGGCCGAATAATGCGCCAACTGCTGGACAGGGCGCGCTTTCGGCACGCCCTGCGCAACACCGATAACCTGCACAAGCTGTTTCGCGAGACCCTCAACGAGGGAACCGAACTCATTCAGCGGCGCTTCGACTCGGACGAGCCCATCACCAATCTGGTGGCGTTGCACGCCAGCATGATGGACTTCCTGCTCGAACACGCCTGGCGACAGCTGATCCCGAATGGCGCCAAGGTGGCGCTGGTCGCGGTCGGCGGTTACGGGCGCGGCGAACTCCACCCCCACTCCGACGTCGATCTGCTGATCCTGCTACACCCCGACGCAGAGCAGGGCAGCGTCCTCGACAGCATCGAGTGCTTCCTGCGCTTCCTGTGGGACCTCAAGCTGGATGTCGGCCACAGCGTGCGCAGCGTCGCCCAGTGCAACGAGGAAGCGGGCCGCGACCTCACCATCATCACCAACCTGATGGAGAGCCGCTTTCTCGCCGGCTACAAACGGCTCTTCAACTCGATGCGGCGCGCCATCGAGCCCGACCGCATGTGGTCCAGCGCCGAATTCTTCGCCGCCAAGGCCGAGGAGCAGCGCAAACGCTACTCCCGCGGCAACCTCTCCTCCAACCTGGAGCCCAACATCAAGGAGTGCCCCGGCGGCCTGCGCGACATCCAGACCATCGGCTGGGTGCTCAAGCGCCACTATCGTGCCGACAACCTCCACGATCTGGTCGCCCGCGGCTTCATCAACGAGGCCGAATACCGGGAGATGGCCGACGGCCAGGAACTGCTATGGAAGATCCGCTTCGCCCTGCACATCCTCTCCGGCCGCCATGAAGATCGCCTGCTGTTCGACCACCAGCGCACCTTGGCGGCCTGGTTCGGCTACGCCGATACCGACCACAGCCTCGCGGTCGAGCAGTTCATGCAGCTCTTCTACCGCACCACCACCCGCCTGCAAACCCTCAACGAACGGCTATTGCAACTGTTCGACGAGGCGATCCTGCAAGCCGACAAACCGGTGGAAGCGCGCCCCCTCAACCGCCGCTTTCGCGCCCACAACGGCTATATCGAAGCGATCGACCAAGAGGTCTTCCACCGCACCCCCTTCGCCCTGCTGGAGATCTTCCTGCTGCTCCAGCAGCACCCAGAACTCAAGGGCATTCGCGCCGCCACCATCCGCACCATTCGCTTCAGCCGCCAGGAGGTGGACCAGGGCTTTCGCCAAGACCTGCGCGCCCGCAGCCTGTTCATGGAGATCCTGCGCCAGCCCCTCTACGTCGCCCGCGAACTGCGGCGCATGAACCGCTATGGCATCCTGGGTCGCTACATCCCCGCCTTCGGCAACATTGTCGGGCGCATGCAGTTCGACCTGTTCCATATGTATACGGTGGACGAGCACACCCTCAATCTGGTACGCAACCTCCACCACTTCGCGCTGCCGGAAAGGACGGAAGAGCACCCCTTCTGTCACCACATCATGGGCCGCATCCCCAAGCGGGAACTGCTCTATCTCGGCGGCCTCTTTCACGACATCGCCAAGGGCCGCGGCGGCGACCACTCCACCCTCGGCATGGCGGACGCCCGTCACTTCTGCCAGCTCCACGACCTGCCCAAGTGGGATACGGATCTGGTCGTCTGGCTGGTACAGAACCATCTCATCATGTCGATGGTCGCCCAGCGCCAGGACATCAACGACCCGGACGTGATCCAGGAGTTCGCCCGTCGCATGGGCGATATCACCCACCTCGACTACCTCTACCTGCTCACCGTCGCCGATGTGCGCGCCACCGACCCCAACAAGTGGAACTCCTGGAAGGACTCGCTGCTCAAGGAGCTCTACAACAACACCAAGCGCGCCCTGCTGCGCGGCCTGGACAACCCCGAAGAGGTGGGGCAACTGGCCGCCGAACAACGCCGCAAGGCGCTCGATATCCTCGCCCGTGAAGGAGTAGACGAAGTGGCGATCCGCCCCTTCTGGGAGAGCATGCAACAGGATTACTTCCTGCAATTCTCCGTCGAAGGCCTAGCCTGGCACGCCCATCGCTTCCTGGAGACCGATCACCTCGAACTCCCGCTGGTACGGGTGCGCCGCCGTACCGGCAAGGGTGGCTCGGAGGTGATGATCATCAGCCATGACCGCGACCTGCTGTTCGCCGACTCCACCTGCCTGCTCGACCAGCTGCAACTGAACATCGTCAGCGCGCGCCTGGAGACCATGGCCAACGGCCTGATTCTTGACAGCTTCACGGTACTGGAAGGGGATGGCGAACCCATCGACGACGACTTCCGCGAACGGGAGATCATCGACAAACTCACTACCGCACTGGCCGTCGACGAGCGTCCCAAGCTCTGCATGACCCGCACCCTCTCCCGCCAGATGCGCCACTTCGACATCCCCAGCCGCATCGACTACTGCCGCGACCCCGCCGGCCAGCGTACCATCATGAAGCTGGTCACCCGCGACCGCCCCGGCCTGCTCGCCATCATCGGCGAGATCTTCCAACACTGCGGCGTGCGCCTGCATGGCGCCAAGATCGCCACCATCGGCGCCGAGGCGGAAGACACCTTCTTCATCACCGACCGCGACGGCGGACAACTTGCCGAGCGCGCCCAGTACGACTGCCTGCAACAGCAGATCCTCAGCCGTATCGATGGATAGCGAAGAGAGGCGAGAGCATTTTTCGCTTTTCATCCCGCTCATCTCTGTGTAATCTTGGGTTATCCGCCGCCTTAGGCGATTTTCAGGATAAAACCTACCACAGAGAACACAGAGCACACGAGAAACGCTCGCATGGGGAGGCGGGTAAAGGGGTATTGTCAGTATAAGCCTCAATAGGTTGTATTTTCGCTAACGCCTTTCCTACCCTTACCACTCTGTGCACTCTGTGTTCTCTGTGTTCTCTGTGGTTTACTCTTGTTGGAAATCGTCTTGTTGGGCATGTGATAGCCCCGCCCCCAAACCATTCATTCGAAAGGACACCGTCATGAAGATGCGCACCCTGGTTATCTCCGCGATCGCCATCTCCCTATCACCGCTGCAAATCACCCTCGCCGCCAGCGACGCCGAAAACTACTGCCGACAAAGATACCTGAACCCCCAGCTCGAACAATCCTCCCCTACGCGGCTCTCGCTGAAGTCCCGCCCCTCCCCACAAGCCGAGATGACCCTGCAAATGGCCCCCGCCGCCACGCCGCCCGCCCCGCGAATGGCCGCGAAACCCGCCATGCCATCCCGGGGCGCGGTAATGGGCGATGCCGATGCCATGGCGCCCCCACCGCCACCGCCCTCCATGAACCGGGACGACTACCCGGAGAGCGACCCCAACCCCATCAAGCGCACCGCCGAACACCCGGTCTCCACCTTCAGCGCCGACGTCGACACCGCCTCCTACGCCGTGGTACGCCGTCACCTCCAACAGATGGAACGCCTGCCCCCCGCCGACGCGGTACGCCCCGAAGAGCTGATCAACGCCTTCGACTACGACTACCCCGCCCCCGACGCCCTAGGCGACGCCTTCAAACCCGCCGTCGCCCTCTTCCCCACCCCCTGGAACCCCGACCACCAGCTACTGCGCATCGGCATCCAGGCCTACGAGGTCTCCGAAGCGGAGCGCCCGCCCGCCAACCTGGTCTTCCTGCTCGACGTCTCCGGCTCCATGACCGCCATGGACAAGCTTCCGCTGGCCAAAACCGCCATCTGCATGCTCACCCACGAACTCAAGTCCGACGACCGCATCGCCATGGTGGTCTACGCCGGGGCCGCCGGCGTAGTGCTCGAACCCACCCCCGCCAAGGAGAAATCCAAGATCCTCGACGCCATGGACAAGCTCCAGGCGGGCGGCGCCACCGCCGGCGGCCAGGGCATCGAACTCGCCTACGGCCTCGCCGAGGCCCACTTCCAGAAAAACGCCGCCAACCGCATCATCCTCGCCACCGACGGCGACTTCAACGTCGGCATCGCCAACCCCCGCCACCTCACCGACTACGTCGCGCGCAAACGTGACACCGGCATCTTCCTCACCGTACTCGGCTTCGGCATGGGCAACTACCAGGACGACACCATGCAGGCCCTGGCCCAGAACGGCAATGGCGTCGCCGCCTACATCGACGGCATGGAGGAGATCCACCGGGTGCTGGTGCGCGGCCTCACCGCCTCCATCATCACCGTCGCCAAGGACGTCAAGTTCCAGATCGAATTCAATCCAGCACGAATCGCCGAGTACCGCCTGATCGGCTACGAAACCCGTATGCTCAAACGCGAAGACTTCGACAACGACCGGGTCGACGCCGGCGACGTCGGCTCCGGCCACCAGGTCACCGCCCTCTATGAACTGGCCATGACCGGCGGCGACGGCCTCGCCATGCAACCCCTGCGCTACGCCAACCGGGAAACCGCCCCCGCCGACCCCAAGGACGAACTCGCCTTCCTGCGCATCCGCTTCAAGGCCCCGGACGGCGACACCAGCCAACTCATCGAACGCCCCATCCTGCCCTCAGACAGCTTGGAAAAACTCAGCGAAGCGCCCGAAGACGCCCGCTTCGCCACCGCCGTCGCCTGGTTCGCCCAGGCCCTCAAGAACGACCCCCGCGTCGAGTCCGACTGGCGCGCCATCGCCGACCTCGCCAACGGCGCGTTGGGTGAAGACCCCTGGTTTGAGCGGGCGGAATTTGTTGAGCTGGTTCGGGATGCGGCCAGGATCGATGGAAGGCAATGAACCGCCCCGAATTCGGCGGTTTAAGCCACAGAGACACGGAGGTCACGGAGAGAAAACAATTGGTTTTTCTGGTACCGGGGCTGTGCTCGGGCACCCAGTTTTGGCGGCTCCGCCGCTCGGCCCGGCATACCCAATCGGCCGGCAGTGCCCCGAACTGGCCGTTCAGAGGCGGGTCCGCGGCACGAGGGATGGCACATACGCCGCCCAAAAGAGGCCGAGTCTCATGTTCACCCTTACCAAATGGCACAAGGCTAACCGACGATTAACGAGGAGCCCATCATGCAAGCCGCTAAACAGGAAGCGCTCAACACGATCAACCAGCTCCCCGAGGATGCCGACATGGACGAGATCATGTATCGGCTTTATTTACTGGACAAGATCAGAAAGGGACAAGATGCCGTGGAGCAGGGCCAAACCGTCACCAGCGAAAAACTGAAGCGAGAAATCGATTCATGGTGATCTGGTCGCATCCAGCCATGGCCGATCTACGCTCGATCCACGACTTCATCGCCCAAGATTCCCGCTTCTATGCAAAAAAAGTCCCCCAGGACATTCGCAACAAGACCGACATTCTGGACCAGCTGCGTAGGGTGCGTTAGCCCCGCCCGAGTGAGTTACCTAAAAACAAGGCCGCACCGAGAATAAGACGGGGCACCAGGACTCAAAGACAATGCGGGGCGTAACCCACCATGGGCTTGAACCCGGCTCCGGTGATGGTGCGTTACGGCGCGCGGAAATATTGCCGCCAAATCCTCGTTGAGTGGGCTGCGCGCCTAACGCACCCTACGCTACTAAATCCGCGTCTCCCGCAGAAACGCATCCACCGCCCATTGATTGATGCTTTTGCCTTGGGACTGCGCCGCCGTAACGATCGCGGCATGAACCTCCGGTGGAATCTCCAGGGTCAAATGCCCAGAAAACGGTTGCTCTGGCGGCTTTTTGACCAAACGACAGGTCTCCAGGTAGTCATCCACCGCCTCTGTAAATGCGCTTCTCAATGCCTGCACCGAATCCCCGTGAAAGCCAACGATATCCTGAATGCCGACTATATGCCCGACAAAGCACTCGTCTTCGTCACTGTATTCGATTTTCGCCGCATATCCTCTATAATTCATTGCGTTCATGGTTTGACTCCCAATCGGCTCAAAAAACGGCGGACATCCCTGACCTGATACGGATTCGCTTCCTTATTCGGATGCGGACGATGAAACGTCGCTATCACACC
>JAABSM010000088.1 GCA_011390365.1 Gammaproteobacteria bacterium | reverse complement strand
AAACCTCCCGAGCAAATGATGAATCAACCAAATGTCACAGCCAGCAAAAAAATCAGAGTGTTCCGAAAACCAAGAAATCCTGTTAATCCTGAGAAATCCGGTTAATCCTGTCCATTAAAACCTCCCGAGCAAATGATGAATCAACCAAATGTCACAGCCAGCAAAAAATTCAGAGTGTTCCGAAAACCAAGCAATCCTGTTAATCCTGAGAAATCCTGTTAATCCTGTCCATTAAAACCTCCCGAGCAAATGATGAATCAACCAAATGTCACAGCCAGCAAAAAATGCAGAGTGTTCCGAAAACCAAGAAATCCTGTAAACCCTGAGAAATCCGGTTAATCCTGTCCATTAAAACCCTCCCGAGCAAATTATGAATAAACTCAAGCGCCAGGAGATCTTCGAGCGGCTTAGGGCGGCGAATCCTAACCCGACCACGGAGTTGAACTATGCAACCCCGTTCGAGCTGCTGGTCGCGGTAATCCTGTCGGCCCAGGCAACGGACAAGGGGGTGAACAAGGCGACCGACAAGCTCTTTCCGGTGGCCAATACGCCCCAGGCGATCGTGGCGCTGGGGGAGGAGGGGTTGAAGGGGTACATTAAGACCATCGGGCTCTTTAACTCCAAGGGCAAGAACATCATCGCCGCCAGCCAGTTGCTGCTGGAGAGGCACGGCGGCGAGGTGCCGCGCCGGCGCGAGGAGCTGGAGGCGTTGCCGGGGGTGGGGCGCAAGACCGCCAATGTGGTGTTGAATACCGCCTTCGGTGAGCCTACCATGGCGGTGGATACCCACATCTTTCGCGTCGCCAACCGCACCCGCATCGCCCGCGGCAAGACGCCGTTGGAGGTGGAGAAGGGGCTGTTGCGGCATGTGCCGAAGGCGTTTCTGAAGGACGCCCACCATTGGTTGATCCTGCATGGCCGTTATGTCTGCGTGGCGCGCAAGCCGCGCTGCGGGGCCTGCGTGATCGAGGATCTGTGCGAATACAAGGAGAAGGCGGAGGCCTGAGGGCCGCCGCGAAATCACGTCATGTTTTTTTCCAACGATCGCTCGGAGTTACGCAAGGTCTATCGGGAGGCCTGGCGCAGGAAGCAGGATGGTCTGCCGATGGAGCCGCTGCATGGGATGCTGGCGGAGATCATCGCCGATCACCCGGAATATCAGGCCTTGCTGGAACAGGGTGAAGAGGCGCTGGCGCGGGATTGGACGCCGGAGCAGGGGGAGTCCAACCCCTTTCTGCACATGTCTCTGCACTCCGCCATTCGCGAACAGGTCAGTGTCGACCGCCCGTCGGGCATCGCCGCCATTCATCGGCAATTGTCGGCGCGCTTGGGGCATCACGAGGCGGAGCATCGGATCATGGAGTGTCTCGCGAGGATGTTGTGGGAGGCGGCCCAGGGCAGCGGAGGCATGCCGGATGAGCCGGGCTATCTGGCGTGTCTAAGGGCGGTTACGGGTAGCGGGAAAGGAACGATAAAGGGACCGATCGAATGAGCATTGCGACCGGCCTGCAATTGATCGTCGCGCTGCTGTTGCCCTGGTTGGTCGGGTATCTGCTGGCGACCGCTGTGCTGCGGCTGTTTCGGCGCCATGAATACGGGCTGCTGATCCGCCTCGGCTATGGTTTTCTCATCGGCCAGTTGTTGGTGGGGGGCTTGATGGTGGCCATCGACGGGATGGGCTTCGGTATCGGCTTCTATCCGGTCATCGCGGCGCTGGGGGTGATCGGCGGGGCCGCCTGGTGGGCGGCGCGGCGTCTGCCCGGTTTCTCTCCCGCCCTGCTTGAACCCCATGACAAACGCCCACCCCCGGCAACCGCATGGCGCCTTTCCGAGGCGCTGCTGGTCGGCCTCTTTTTGCTGCTGATTCTGGCCCATTGGGCGCCGTCCGCGATCGAGGTGTGGTGGCGCCCCCTCTATCCCTGGGATGCCTGGGCGCTGTGGGGCTACCGGGCCAAGGCCTGGTTCTTTCAGGGCGAGTTGACCCCCTTCGTGTCGCCGGAGCAGTGGCTGCGATCGCCGGAGGGGGCCTACCCCATCCACGGTCACCACTATCCGACCCTGGTCTCCCTGCTGCAAACCTGGATCGCCCTCTCCCTGGAACAGTGGCACGAGAGCCTCATCAACCTGCCCTGGCTGCTGGTTCCCATCGCCCTGGGCTTGATCATCTACGGGCAGTTGCGCATGTTGGGCCTCTCCCGGGTGATGGCGCTGATCCCGGTCTATCTGATGATCTCCATGCCCATGATCCATACCCACATCGCACTGGCCGGTTATGCCGACATCTGGCAGGCGGCCTATACCTCCGGCGGCTTTATCGCCTTTGTCGCCGGGGTGCGCAACGGCGATCGCTTCTGGCAGCTGTGGGGGTTGCTGTTCGTCATCTTCGGGGTCTGGATCAAGAGCGAGGGAGCGGTGTGGTTGTTCCTGCTCGGGTTGACGGGGGTGCTGGCGATGCTGCGGGGCTGGGCATGGGCGGCGCTGGCGGGGCTGTTCGCGGTGACCGTGACGTTGGTTCTCCACCAGCTCGACCTGACCCTGGAACTGCCCTATCTGGGTCGCGTGGGGATCGCCGACAACATGCTCTACCTGCCAGCGATCCCTCCCCAGCAACTGGCCTACAACGATGTCTGGGGGCCGTTCGGGCTCAACCTGTTCGTCTACAACAACTGGCACCTGCTGTGGTACCTCATGCCGGTGTTCCTGGGCATGGCGCTGGCGCGCTGGAACCGCGCCACCAGCTACCGGGTGCGGGGGCTGGCCATCGCGGCGCCGGTCGTCGCCATCTTCGCCATCTTCCTGCTCACCGCTCAGGGGGCCTGGGCGGAGAACTACACCGCCATCAATCGCCTCTTCATCCACTTCGTGCCGCTGTGGGTCTTCATCTTTTTCACCCTGTGGCAGGACATGATGCCGCAACCGGGAGACCAGGATTCATCGCGAAACGCCGCGCATGCCAGGGGATGAGCAGGGATCCCCGGGAGCCGAAGCCATTGAAGATCGCCAGTCGCGGGTGTCGCGGATGCCATTCGGCGAAGGGCGTCTTGGGGCGGGTATTGGGGCGAACCCCGGCGGCCTGATTGGTTAGCGTGAATTCGGGGGTGTAACCCAACAGCCGGGGCAGGGCGTCGAGCAGCGCCGAGCGCGCCGAATCGGTGAGCGTTTCGTCGAGCGGCTCCCGGTGGTAACTCGCCCCCAGCCGGTAGCCGCCATCATGACGGGGCATCAGCCATTGGCCGTCGTTGAGGATCGCCCACGGTAGCCGCCCTTCGATCTCCAGCGACAGGATCTCCCCCTTGGAGGGCTGAAAGGCGAGGTGGGGGAAGAAGGGGTTCTCCATGCCCTTGTAGCCCTCGCAGAAGACGACACGGGCGGCGCGGATCCCCTCCCATTCGACCCCCGCCTCCCCTAGCCTTAGCGCAGCGTAGGCAAAGCGCCCCGTGATCAGCCTTCCCTGTTGGCGAAAATGGCGTCCCAGCGTCGCCAGCAGCATCCCGGTATCCAGATAGCCGGTATGGTGCTGCCGGCAGACGCCGTGGGCCCCGCGAATACCTTCGGCCGCATCCGTCAACGGCCCCAGGTAGCCCCCATAGGCGGGATCCTCCAGGCGCTTGCGGCAACGCTGGGCCTCTCGCTCGTCGCGCAACAGACGCAGCATCGGCAGGGGATGGAACAGGGTTACCCCGAAGCGCTGCGCCAGATGGCCATAAAAGGCCCCGGCCGCGGCCAGTTGCGCGTCGCTATCCGGGGCCTTGACGAAGCGCTGCCCGGTGACGGGATTGATCAGCCCTGCCGCCACCTTCGAGGCGGAGCTGCGCAGACCGTCATCCACGATCACCACCCGCTGCCCCAGCCGCTCCAGGGTGTAGGCGAGGATCGAACCGGCCAGGCCCTGGCCAATGATGAGGGTGTCGCAGTGTGTCATCGGTACTTGTCCTGCATGGAGGCGGAGGTCGAGGCTTCAGCCGGTTCCCCGAAACCGCGGAGCGCGCGGCTCGACGCGCCCGTGCGGCCCATGGCAAACAGTAAACGCGGCAACCGGTAGCTGCAAGGCGCCATTGGCGCGTCAAGCCGCGCGCTTCGCACGCCGCGGACTTCGCCGTCAACTCAAGTTGTCACTCCCCCGATTTAGCACTTTCTCGTCCCCCGACTTCCCGCTAAGTTACGCGATAACAACCAGCGGAGGAAACCATGAACGACCAACAATTGCGGCTGGTCCCCGCACGCATCCCTTACGAGATGCTCTTCACCCCCACGACCGACTGGCATGGACGCAGCTTCGAGTTGCCCGCCTTCGTGTTCCACGCCCGCGTCCAATCCACCCGGCAAGGAGACTGGCCCACCGTCTGCGGCACCGGCATGTTGAGCGACCACGAAAACGGCAAGGTGGAGGTGATCGACGGTTTTCGCGAAAAGCTGAAGGTCGTTCTCACCCTGAACCCTGCGCCAAGCTGGTTCATCTACCCGGCGGCCCAGTCCGAAATCATGACACCGGAAGAGCGGCAACTCCTGAAGCAACTCGAAGGCAAAGGCATCCACGTCCTCGCCGTCGATCACATCCGCGATCTGCCGGAAGAGCTGATCGGCCGCGTCGAAACCGCCGCCAAGGACGAGAGCACGCCCGAGACCTCCACCAACTACCGCGCCTGGATGCTACTCGCCGCGCTGGCCCTCACCGCCGCCCTCATCGGCCCGATGATTCCCGACCTGCTGGACTCCTCGCAACCTGAACGCATCGAGCCGACGCCGCTCACGCAGCGACAACTCCCCGCCCCCCAGTTCCACATCATGCCCTACAACGGCCAAAACGAGAACGGCGCACACCAATGGCTGGAGAGTCGCCCGCTGAACCCCGATGACGAACTCCAGGGCGGCGACCGGCTCTTCATGACCGTCAAGACCACCTCGCCCGGTCACCTCTACGCCTTTGTTATCGCCCATGGCAATCAGCTCATCGAACTCTTTCGCGCCGAAAGGCGGGAACGCTATGCCCAGGCGGGCGAGACCTTGAAGGTGCCCGAGCACGGCTTTTTTCTCGATCGACATCCCGGCGAAACCCGCTTCGTGCTGATCACCCGCCCCGCCGCCGACCCGGAGCTGCAAGCCATCACCCAACAGCTCCCGCCCCAGGACCTGGCGGTGAGCTTCCGCTACAGCCCGCCCGAGGGCAATGGCCGCACCTATGCCCTGGACAACGGCAGCGTGCTGTTCGACGGCGATGAATTCACCATTCGTCTGAACGCCCGTGAGGATCTCTATGTCTACATCTTTTACGCAGGTTCCCAAGCTCCAGCTTGGGAACCCAAGTCTTGGCAGCTCCAGCTGCCCGGTGCGAACACAGCAAGCAAGAGCTTGCAAGACCTGCGTTCCCGAGGGGGACCTTGGGAACGAGCTAAACGAGCTAACGAGCTAAAAGGCCCGATGAACTGACAAGGAGCTTGCGAAACATGACCAAAGCACCACCCAAAGCCCTTGCCCTCTGCATGATGCTGGCGATCCACTCCCTGGCCGCCGAGCCCCGTCATGCGCTGCTGATCGGCAACGCGGCCTACCAACCTTACCGCCAATATCTCAACAAACTCGGTCCGCTGGGCAACCCGGCCAGGCGCATCATCCTGGTGCTGGACGCCTGCCGCGACCACATGCCCCTGGACGCGAGCAAAGGCCCCGGAGAAGAGAGCTTCGACAATATCCGGGTGGATGGGGTGGAGGGCAAGGAGACCCTCATCGCCTACGCATCGTCCAAGGGCGAGACCGCCTGGGGCGATCAGGCCAGCGACAACAGCCTCTACACCGGCCAACTGCTGCCGGCGCTGGAGACCTACGCCGCCCAACCCCTGGTGCTCGCGCTGACCGACACCTACAGCCGGGTGGTGGAACTCTCCAGCGACCCCAACAACCGCAATCGATTCCCTCGCGTGCAAACCCCCCGCTTCAACGCCGGCATGAAGAACTGGTGCATCGCTCCCGGCGGCTGCGCGACCAGACCACAACCCATTCAGCGAGCGGGCATCGCGACCGCCACCGACGCGCCAGAACCCTCCTACGCCCCCTCGCCTATTCCACAAGCGGATACATCACCACGCCAGCCAACCCTCCCTGCCCTGCAACTCATCGACGGCAAGAGCAAGCAGGAGCTGGCCCAACTCCGCCGCCACACCGCCCAGGCCCTCGGTATCCCGGAGGTCTACGACGAACAGCTGGCCGACGGCGTCGCCATCCGCTTCCGCCTTATCCCCGGCGGCCAGTTCACCATGGGCTCCCCGGAGGGCAAGGGCTACGATAGCGAGCGCCCGCGACACAAGGTCACCCTCCAGCCCTTCTACATGGCCGAGACCGAACTGACCCTAGTCCAGTGGCGGGCGCTGATGGGCAACAACCCAAGTCGCTTCAAAGATGATGGTAAGCCGGTCGAGAATGTCAGTTGGAACGATGCAATGTCTTTACATTGGTGAACTTCCCAAGGGGAAAGGCTACCGCCTGCCCAGTGAATCGGAGTGGGGGTATGCCGCTCGCGATTTTTTTGCTTCATCCTCGTGACACCGCTCCTGCGGTGTCACGAGGGCAAATCGGGATTACACCCCCAGAATTCATAGGATGTGCCGACGAAGGAGGCGCATCAAGCAGCGTAGGGGTGATGCGCCTCGTTCCTCGGCACATCCTATACCACTCGGCGCAGGAGCGCCTGTGGATGCGTGACACCGCGGGAGCGGTGTCACGAGGGCAAATCGGGATTACACCCTCAGAATTCATAGGATGTGCCGACGAAGGAGGCGCATCAAGCAACGTAGGGGTGATGCGCCTCGTTCCTCGGCACATCCTATACCACTCGGCGCAGGAGCGCCTGTGGATGCGTGACACCGCGGGAGCGGTGTCACGAGGGCAATCAAATTACGCGCCCCATCCCACATAGCCCCGCATAATCCGCGCACCTCCCGATTTATCGCGCTTCCCCCTTCCGTTTATCGTGCCTCTCTTCAGAAACGGGCGTTGATTACAGGTTCTGAAGGATCGCCAGGGCCTCGTCGGTCATCTGCTTGCCCTGGGCTTGAGCGACCCGCGGCTGGCTTGCCGGGACCTTGGCGGCGTCGTTGATCAGCTCCTCCAGGGTGCGGATGTCGTGCTGGCTGATCTGGTCGATCTCGCCCAGATCCAGCTCAAGTTCCAGGGAGCCGAGGATGCGCTTGGTGTCCCACAGAATCCGCGCGGTGGCCAGGCGGGTCTGGTCGGCGGAGACCTGGGCAGTCTTCTTGGCGACGGTCATCCAGGTCTCGTCGAGCTTGACCCGCGCCTGGTCCAGCGCCTCCACCGACTGGTTGGCGGCGTCCAGTTGCCCCTTGAGCACCACGATCTGGGCGGAGAAGTTGCCCGGGGTGTAGGCCTTGCCGATAAAGCTGAAGCTCTCGGCCTCGGGGGTGGTCTGATAGAGGGCCTTGGCCTTGGTCAGCAGGCGGCGGGCCTGTTCGGCCTTCTCCTGATAGGTCGCCGCCTCTTTCTGCAAGAGCGCGCGATTCTCGGAGAGCCGCTGGCGATTGCGATCCAGTTGTTCGCCGGCCCTGGCGAGCAGGGACTCCTGATAATCGAACCAGAGCCCCGGCGAGGACTCCTTGATGCGCACGGTCACCGGCAGAAAGCCGCTGTGGTAGGCGGCGTAGGCGTAGCCGGCGGGAAAGAAGTGGTAGACCAGACCGCCGATGATGACCAGCATCCAGATTACCGCGAAGGTGTCGCGAAGAACTTTGAAATGTGCCATGTCGATCTCCTCTTGGGTTGTTGCTGTTGGCAGGGTTATTACCGCCCAAACCCGGCGATATGGCGCTGGCCAGATGTCGTTCGTGTCGTCCCTGGTTGACAATATCTTCTGGCAAGGAGTCGTGAATGGCGCGCGGCAACGCGCCCGTGCGCCGCGGTCACGGGTCAAGCCCCGCGCTCCGCGGCTTGGTACAATGGCGGGATGCAACCCGTCTCGTCCAAGATCGTACTCGTCGCCATTCACGCCGGATACTCCCACTCCTCGCTGGCGCTGGCGCTGCTCAAGGCCGCCTGCGTCGATGAGTCCTTTTACGCCGATATCGAGGTGGTCGAACACCAGGAGAAGGCGGTGCCCTTCTGGCTGATCGAGGGAGTGGTCGACCTCGCCCCGCGGCTGATCGGCTTCTCCTGCTATCTGTGGAATATCGAGCTTGTCCTTGACCTGGCGGGGCGACTCAAGCAGCTGTTGCCCGAGAGCCGTATTCTGCTGGGCGGACCGGAGGCGGGTCCCAGGGCGCGGGAGCTGCTCGCCGCCCATGGCTTTATCGATTACGTCATCGAAGGGGAGGGGGAGAGTGCCTTTCGTGAGCTTGCGAGCCATGTTTTAGCAACGCACGCCCATGAGGAGCGGATCCCTGACGCCGCCATTCCAGGTGTGTGGCGGCGGACTCCCAATGGCGAAGTGACGGGAAGCGCCGCGCCGTTACCGGACCTTGAGCAACGGCCATCGCCGCTGCTGTTGGGCCTGCTTGATCAAGGCAAGCCCCTGATCTACTGGGAAACCTCCCGCGGCTGCCCGTTTCGCTGCACCTTTTGCGGCAGTGCCGAGGAGCGTCTGCGACTGTTTCCGATGCAGCGGGTGATGGCTGAGCTGGAGGTGATCGCGGGGCAAGGGAACAAGACGGTGAAGCTGCTGGATCGCAGCTTTCATCTGGGCAAGCGACGCACCCTTGAGCTTTTGCGACGCTTCGCCGATACCCCGCCGGGCCTGCGCTTCCATCTGGAGCTCAACCCCGACCGGATTTCCGACGAGGCGATGGCGATCTTCGCCCATGCCGCGCCGGGCAAGTTCCAGTTCGAGATCGGCCTCCAGACCCTGGATGACGGGGTGCTCTCCGCCATCGATCGGGAGATGGACGTGGCGCGGGCGCTGGAGCGGATCGCCCGTCTCACCGCGTTGCGTCGCCACCCGGTCCACCTCGACCTCCTCGCCGGCCTGCCCGACGAGACCTTCGCCCAGTGCGTCGCTGCCCTCGACCGCACCTTTCGGCTGTTTCCGGATCACTTGCAGCTCGGCGTCCTCAAGCTGCTGCCGGGCACGCCGTTGCGTCGTTCCGCCAGTGATTTCGGTTATCTCTGGAGCGACCGCCCACCCTACGAGATCCTCGCCCACCGCTGTCTGGGTTTCGCCGAACTCGCCCGCCTCAAGCGCTACGCGGAGCTGTTGGAGCGACTCTGGAACAACGATCTGCTGCGCCACACCCTGATGGCGTTGACGCAACGCCACTGCGGCGGCGAGATCCGCCGACTCTTCGACCGCCTGCTCGACACAAGCGATGAACTGGCCCTGCAACGCCCCGGCCCGGAACGGATCTTCGCCCTTGTCGTGGAGGCATGGCGAGAGGCGCTGGAGGGGGATGAAACCAGCGCGCGACTGCTGCTGTGGGACTACCTCCGCCACACCGCCCCCTCCTCCGCCACGCCGCCCTGGATCGCCGAGCGCATCCCGGAGAGTCGGGTGATTCGTACCGAGGCGGGTAACAAGCGGTTGCCGGTCATGCAACTGGAGGGTGAACCATTGGCCGCCATCAACCGGCTGCGCGGCGAGCCGATCGCGGCAGGGCTCTACGGGGTCTGGCCTCGTAAGCATCGCAAGGGCGCGCCGCTGGAGCTCTATCCAATATCCGATTAAGATCAAGGCGATACCCGAACCGGTAACTGGCGCATATGGGGGCGGAATGAGGTCGGACGGCCTTGAAGCGCCATCCGATCCGTGGCGTTTTGCATGTCCCCGATCAGGGTCGCGGTACCGGCGATGTTGGAGGCGAGGATCTCGGCGAAGCGAGAGGGGTAGGGCGTCACCTCCAGCTCCTCGGTAATCAGCAGGGTAATCGGGGCGACCAGCTGCACCGTGGTGACATTGTCCAGCCGCGCCGACAACACCGCCGTTATCAGCGACAGCATCAGCAGAATACAACAGGATTCGGCGCGGGCGCGCTTGGCCGACCAGATCGCCAGATACTGAAAGACGCCGTAGCGGCGGGTGATGGCGACGATCACCATCATCCCGGTCAGCAGTCCGAGGATGTTGAAATCGACCCCGGCGATATGCTCGTGCATCATGCGCGGCGCATCGCACACCATGTCCTCTGGTCGCCGCTTGACCAGCCGGAAAATCATCATCGACTCCGCCGCCATCGCGTCTCCCCCTCAATGGAAATGGCCGTGAGAATCGTTGCGGCGGCGAAAACGCTCGCCATAGCGGTAATGTGACAAAAAGATGACGTTATGGCTGTCCTGGGTCTGATTTGATCGGGAAAGCGCCTTCCACTTGACTGAGGTTGGCGAGGCGATGATAAATGGCGGTGTTCTGTTCAGGGACTGAGGGTCGAAGGCCCGCATCACCACGGGTTGCAGGGCGTGTCAACGAGAGGCGATCGGCGATCACGAGGGCTGAGCCATCGGGAAGACGCCCCTAGGGCGATGCGGATTTGCCCATTCCGGGTGACTGATGGAGAATAGGGCCTTGCCCCGGCCTTCCAGAACCACGAGCCCCATGCCCCCAACCCCCGCCCTCACCCTCTACATCGCCGAAAAACCCTCGCTGGGCCGAACCATTGCAGGTGCTTTGGGCGGCGGGCGTAATCAGAAGGGGGTGATTCGCGGTCAGGGTTGGGCGGTGACCTGGTGCATCGGTCACCTCTATGAACAGGCGATGCCGGAGGATTACGACCCCGCCCTCAAGCAGTGGCGGCGGGATGCCCTGCCGATCCTGCCCAACCCCTGGAAGCTCAAGCCCCGCCCCGCCTGCCGCGAGCAGATCGCCACCATCAAGCAACTGTTGAAGGAAGCCTCGCGCATCGTCCACTGCGGCGACCCGGACCGGGAGGGGCAGTTGCTGGTGGATGAGGTGCTGGAAAAACACCGCTGGCGGGGCGAGGTGCAACGCGCTTGGTTGCCGGATCTGAGCGACGGGGCCTTGCGCAAGGCGCTGGCGCGGCTGAAGGATAACGGCGAATACCAGGGGCTGAGCCACGCCGCCCTGGGCCGCTCCCGCGCCGACTGGCTGGTGGGGATGAATCTCAGCCGCGCCATGACCCTGGCCAATCGTCAGGCCGGCGGCGACGCCCTGATCTCCATCGGGCGGGTGCAGACCCCCACCCTCAAGCTGGTGGTGGAGCGGGACCGCCAGATCGAAGACTTCCAGCCCACCGACTACTTCCCGCTGATCGCCCGCTTCGACCAGCAGGGGGCGGAGTATGAGGGCCGCTGGCAGCCGAGCAAGCAGCGACTGGAGGGCAAGGGCTTCGACGAGGAGGGGCGCTGCATCGACCGCGCCATCCCCGACCAACTCGCCCAACAACTGCCCGGCCAGCCCGCCGAGATCCGCCGCATCGACGCCCGCGATCGTAGCGAACCGCCGCCGCTGCCCTTCTCCCTCAACGAGCTGCAACAGGCGGCCTCCAAGCGCTTCGGCCTATCGGCGCAGCGCACCCTGGAGATCGCCCAGGCCCTCTATGAGCGCCACAAGCTGATCACCTATCCGCGCACCGACTGCCGCTACCTCTCCCGGGAGCAACACGGCGAGACCCCGGCGATCCTCGCCGCCGTCGCGGGCAATGGCTATGCCGAGCTTGCCGCCGACGCCGATCCGAGCAAGATGGGCCGCGCCTTCGATGACAAGCGCATCACCGCCCACACCGCCATTATCCCCACCGCCAACCGCAAGGGCGGACTGAACAGCGACGAGGCGAAGGTCTACGACATGGTCACCCGCACCTGGTTGGCCCAGTTCTACCCGGATCACCGCTTCAAGGCGACGACCGTTGAGACCGTCTGCCTGGAGGAGCTGTTCGTCAGCAAGGGACGCCAGGTGCAGGAGGAGGGCTGGAAGCGACTCTTCCCCCCCGCCAAAAAGAACCCGGAGGGCGAAGCCGACGACAGCTCCCCCCTGCCGGCGCTGCGACAAGGCCCCGCCGAGTGCCGCGATGCCCGGGTCGAGGCGAAGCGCACCAAGCCCCCGGCCCACTACACCGAGGGCACCTTGATCAAGGCCATGGCCAACGTCGCGCGCTTCGTGGAGGATGAAAAGCTGCGCAAGATCCTGCGCGAGAACCAGGGCATAGGCACCGAGGCGACCCGCGCCGGCATCATCGAGACCCTCAAGGATCGCCGTTTTCTGGAGAGCAAGGGCAAGAGCCTGCTCTCGACCCAGCTGGGGCGTCAGGTGATCGACCAGATCCCGGAACAACTCGGCAACCCCGCCATCACCGCCTGGTGGGAGCAGCAACTGGCGGAGGTGGAGAAGAACGCCATCCCCCTCGAGGATTTCGAGCGCCGCGCCATCACCTGGATCACCCGCCTGCTGCAAGCGGTCGATCCGGGGCGGATTCGCACCCCGATGCGCGACGCCGGTGGCGGCAAGGGGCGAAAGGGCCGCTCAGGCGGCAAACGATTCACCAAGGGCAAAGGCGGCGGGGGGCGACCCACCCTCAAGATGATCGCCTATGCCGAACGCCTCGCCGAGCAGCGCGGCGAAAAGCCGCCGCGGGGCTACAAGAGCAACTTCGAGACCTGCAAGCGGTTTCTGGATGAGCAGGGCAAGGGGCGGGATTGATCGCCCCCGGCGGGGGCTGTACGCCATGTGGCGGGTCAATCGCCGTCGGCGGCTTCGACGCGATTGCGGCCCCCCTCCTTGGCCCGATAGAGGGCCTCGTCGGCCCGCTGGAAGAGGTGTTCCAGGCTCTCGTCGGGCTGATATTGGGCGACGCCCAGGCTTACCGTAATCGGGTCCTGGACCTTGAAGGCGGTCTCGGCGATGGTCTTGCGCAGGCGTTCGGAAAAGCGGGTGGCGTGTTCCAGGGGGGTGAGGGGGAGCAGCAGCATGAACTCTTCGCCGCCCCAGCGCCCGGCGAGGTCGGTCTCACGGGTATTCTCTTCCAGCAGTCTCGCCAGTTGCTTGAGCACCCGATCCCCCTCCAGGTGCCCGTATAGGTCGTTGATGCGCTTGAAGCGGTCGACGTCGATGAGCACCACGCACAGCGACTCGGTGGCGTAGCGGCGAATGCGGCTGATCTCCTGGGTCAGGGCGTGTTGCAGTTTGGTGCGGTTGGCGATGCCGGTGAGGTTGTCGGTGGTGGCGAGGACCTCCAGCTCCGCCGACTTCTCTTCGAGCATGCCGACGATTTCCTGAAGTTGTTTGGCGTGGCTGCGCAGCAGGTCGACCCAGCGGTTGTAGGCGATGGAGACCAGCTCCCGCTGGGTGATCACGCCCAGCAGCTTGCCCTCGTCCTCGACCACGATGCGCTTGTAGCGGCGGTTGCGGATAAAATCCAGGGCCTCCTTGATGGTGACCTCCTTGCCGATGGTCTCCACCGGCGAGGACATCTCGCTGGAGACGGGGCGGTCCAGGTCGATGCCGCGGTCGAACAGGCGAATCGCATCCTTGGTGGTGAGGATGCCGGCGATCCGGCCCTCTTCGAGGATGATGACGGCGTCGTCGATGGTGTCGAGCTGCGCGAGGACATCGATCAGGGGTTGATTGGGGGTGGCGCTCTTGATGATGATCTTGTGGAAGATCTCGCCCACGCTCTGGCGTTCGATCAGCACCTGGGGATCGATGCTGGCGACGATGTCGGTGTAGGAGACGATGCCCCACAGCTCGCCGTTATCATCGACCACGCCGAGATACTCCTGGCCGCGGCGCAGCTTGGGAAAGACCTGCAAGACGTTTTCGTGGCGCCTGGCGCAGGGCAGGGGATCGTAGCCTATCTGGCCCAGGGTGAGGTTCTCCTGGCCCTTGCCGCGACCGCCGTCGATGAGGTTGCTGACGGTAAAGATGCCGTAGTCGCGGATCTCCGTGGGTTCGACGATGATGTCCCGCAGGTCGTGGGCAAGCATCAGGGTGACGGTGTCGGCGACGCTCGCCTCGGCTTGGGTCGATATCACCACGCGGGTGGCGATCTGTTCCAGTGTCGGAAAGAACATCGGTATCCCTGTCGGTTGAGAGTGGTGGCCATCGTCTCCTTCGATGGCGGCCGCCTTCCGCCCCCGCGACCCGCGCCAATGGCTGGCGTGTCAGCGAGAGGTCCAAACGGTTAATAATACACCCGCTTCGACCGCGATAAACAGATGGCGGATGCAGGGTTCGATAACCGGGTCAGCCCGGCTTGACGGCCGCCTCGCCTCTCTTGTTTCGCGATGACATGCGCAATGGGGGTGACCTGGAAGCCGGCGCTGGTGATTACCGGCATGGTGATGCCCAACAGCGAGAGGCTGGAGCTGGTGGACCATGGGCGAGATCCTGGAGAAGAGGTGACCGCCCCCTGGTTGCGCATCGAAGGGCTGCGCAAGGTGCGGGCGCAGGCGGAGGGTTGCTTCGAGCTGTCGGTGCAGGCCTTCGCGGTGGCCCCGGCGAACGGGTCGCCGTGGTCGGTTCCTTGACTGCTATTTGGAGTGGCCGGAAAGGTGCGTACTGGAGAGGATGGGGAAGGCATGATCGATCAAGTAGGATTCAGTGAAGGTTGATGATAGCTCGCGCGCAGAACAAAACCGTCCAAGCCACTCCCCCCTTTGCAAAAGTCAGCACTTAAGCATCAGGGTGTATGGGGCGGCGACCATGCGGTACTACAGGTCAAGGTCAGAACCGGACTCGGGAAATCCGACCGTCCGGGATCGTAGGGGGGCTTACGGAGATGTGGGTTATGTATGGTAGTGGCTATACGGGCACATAAAGTGGAAACACCGAAACAGGCAAGCTACAACCTAACGTTGCGCACGCCATATTTCTATCCCGAAAACGAGGCAAACGCACCATCACCGGAGCTGGGTGCGAGCCCACGATGCGTTACGCACCGCGGCCGAGTTGGCGAGAATGGTTGAAATGAAATTGCTGTATTGATCCTTCATGGGCAAATCGTAATCGACCTTCAAGCGTCTTCGGCTGGCTGTCACGGGATCCCCTGTCTTGTGGTTGACCGCTTCTTTGGTATATCCTTCCCAGTATATGCCGACGCCTCTTTTCTGCCAACTCGGAAGATCATTGAAGTTGATGCCGTTCTGAAACAGGTACTCGTTCTTATTCGCAACGGACATCTTCAGAATGCGCGCAGCCGCCTCGTTCGGTGATGCGCCGCCTTCTCGGGAAGTCCAGTAGCAATAGGCGTTGAGCGCGTTTCTATGGGCGTCCTCGTTTCGCCAGCGAAAATAGTCGATGACCAGGTTCTTGCTCGGAAGTTGGGATATTCGACAATCAAAAGCGCCGAGATCGCCAAGGATGAGACTGAATTTGGCGCTCGCCTCCCCCGCGAGAATCGAGTTGATCTTGCGCTCCTTGCGCTGGAAGGTGTCTTCGTTACGGTCCAGCAACAAGGAGATCTCGTCACTTTGGGTGTAACCATAAACCACCTTGAAGCCGCACTGCATCAAATGCATGACGGTCTCGACCATAATGTCCCGGAATCTGGCATCATAGGGTGCAGCGAATCGATGCCGCTCCTTGGTCAACTGGGTGAAACACCGGCCGTCGATGCGGGCCACCATGAATAGCCCAGGGAGCACGCAGAGATCATGGGCGCTTTCATAGACGCGCATCTTCTTGTCTAGGTCATCAAATTTCATCGTTCCACTCTTCGGTCTTCGGTCTGGGAGCATTATGCGTTTGTCCCACGCGCCATGCCCGGCGGAAAGTCGCCCTGTTCCACCGAAGCGATAGATTATAAATCAGTTAGTTACAACGTGGCTCTCGTGGCGCGGAGCCCCCTGATTACAGGCTGGGACAAACTCATAATGCTCCCGATTAGTGCCGTGGTTCATGTGACCGCTCCTGCACGATATTGGATCCGGAGGCCGTGCCATGGCAAGCACATTTAACGAAGATGCGTTGGCGCCGATAGAGTCATCAAATACAGTGAATACCCCATGAGCGAAAAATCCCAACAAAAACGCCCCGCCGTCGAGGAAGGCGCCTATGAACTGATCCGCCGCCGGCTCGAAGAGCAGGGCGGCGAGCTGTTCGCCAAGGCCAAGGCCCTCAACGAGAAACGGGAGGCCTCCTTCGGCAGCACCCAGATGGAGGTGATCGGCAGCGCCCGCATCCGCACCGACAACAACTGCGTGCCCCGGGATATCGTGCATGTCGCCGGGCAGCTGGTATTCGGTTTCAATGTTTTCATCGGCCTCAAGAAGGAGACCCGGGTCACGGATGTCTTCAGCCTGCATACGCTGGAGCAGGGTGATCAGGGTTTCGAGCTGAAGCATCTGCCCCTGGAGGGCAGCTTCCTCGACGACGGCCAGTTCAAGCGGGATTTCGAGGAGCTCTACAAATACTACAAGGACTCCAGCCTGACCCATCTGCGGGTGCTGGAGGGCAAGCTGCTGGCGGTGTTTCGCACCGGGCGCTCCGCCACCGACGTCAAGGTCTTCCGCTGGGGGATCGAGCCGGATGGCAAGGTCCGCTATATCGACAATCGCGGCGAGCGGGACAACTTTTTCCCCAACTCCCACGACTTCGAGTGGACCGCCACCAGCCGCGAGGATTATGTCGACGGGGGCCACCCCCACGTCTCCATCGAGGATGAGGTCTTCGTCGATACCCTGGGCGGCACCCTTACGGTCAAGGTCGAGAACAACACCCAGGATGGTCTCGGCATCTATCGCGAGCCGGTAAACGAGCCAGATCAGGCCCTGAGCGATGCCCGCGTCGAGTACGCCCGGGTGGGTAGCCTGATCCTGCTCAAGGTGCTGCCCTATCGCGAGAACGACTGGCGCTACCTGGTCTACGATAGCCGCAATGAGACCGTCACCCGCATCGACGCCATCGGGCAGGCCTGCCTGCAATTGCCTGAGGATCACGGCATCATCTTCCCCGGCGGCTACTACCTGCTCTCCGGCGGTTACAAGACCTTCGAGGCGGATATCGGCGAACTGGAGGTCAAACGCATCATCAAGTCCCCCAATGGCGAAGACGTGGTCTACGTCTTTCACCACATGGCGGAAGGGCGGATGATGCTGCTCTCCTACAATCTGATCAGCAAGGCGTTGCAAAACCCCATTCACTGTCACGGCTATTCGCTCTACGACGACGGGCGCATGGTGCTGTTTCGTTACGACTCCGACGAACACACCCGGGTCCACCCGATGCAGATCTGGCAGACCCCCTACTACAGCGACGAATACGCCGCCTCGCGCCCCAAGGACACCAGCTTTCTCGGGCGCATCGGCAACGCCGACCTGGTGCGCGGCATCTCCGACGCCTACAGCATTCAGCGCATGATCCGCGAGGCGGAACCATCGATGGCGGTCTACGAGGATCTCATCGCCGCCTCCGGGCGCATGGTGGACGACTACCACTGGCTGGGCAACGAAGAGAGCGGCGACCTGCTCAGTTCGATCAAGGCGATCCAGGGCTCCGCCGAGCTGGTGCTGGGTGAGTTCGAAAAGGTCCAGGCGCTGCGTAATCAGGCGGACAAGGCCCTCGCCGAGGCCCAGGCGAAACAAGAGACGTTGATCGCCGGCCTGCGCCCCGACCACTGGCAGGAGGTGGGCGAATTCGTCGACGCCCTGGCCGAGCTGCGCGGCCAGCGCGGCCACCTGATCACCCTGCGCGAGATGCGCTACGCCGACCTGGAGCGGATCGACGAACTGGAGAAGGAGACGGTCGAGCGGTTCGACTGGCTGAGCCAGTTGACGGTGGAGTTCCTGCTGCGGGAGGGCGCCCTGCAACCCTACTTCGACGCCGTCGACGAGCACGAGGCGGCGATCGAAAAGGTGGAGAAGCGGGTCGATGTGGAGCCCATCGACGGGGCCCTCACCGGGCTTAGTGACGGCCTCGACCTGCTCAACGAGGTGCTGGCGGCGCTCAAGATCGAGGACGCTACCCAGCGCACCCGCATCATCGAGAACATCTCCGAGGTCTACGCCCTACTCAACCGGACTAAAGCCACTTTAGACCTCAAGCGCAAATCCCTGGGCTCCGCCGAGGCCAAGCTGGAGTTCGGCGCCCAATTCAAGCTCTTCGCCCAAAGCGTCACCTC
>JAABSM010000087.1 GCA_011390365.1 Gammaproteobacteria bacterium | reverse complement strand
GAATACTTTCACAGTCTCTCCAGTTTGGGAACCCAACTCTTGGCAGCTCAAGCTGCCCGAAGGAGCGGCAAGCCAGAGCTTGCAAGACGTGGGTTCCTGCCAGGGGGACCTTGGGAACGAGCCGATAACACTACCTCGCTTGGTTGGGATGTGCGCTACCCGGCCACGGTCGAGGCGTGGGCGGATTCCCTTTGCTTGCCCCTCTCGCCGACGCGCCGGAGTCTCCTCCGCGCGCCTGGGTCATTCTCGGTCGGGCCTCAGATCTTGCCCATGACCTGATCGATCAGGCTGACCACTTCATTCGACTTGCTCACGACCGTCTGGTAGTACTGCTCCGCCTCGTCATGGCTTCCCGCCTGCTGCGCATCTACCGCGTGGCGAATGGCTTCGTGCAATTCCGCGTGTGAACGCTCGATGCGCCCCATCTCAGGCAGGTGGCCCATCTCCGTCATGCCTTTCGAGTAGAGCCATTTGCCGAACTCACAATCCTTGGCGGAGACCACCTCGGAGGTGTTCATCTGCTCCAGCCCGTCGAGGTAGGAGCGGACGCGAAACTTCCATTGCTGGTGGGCCAGTTTCGCCATCGAAAAGTCGAGTGCCATCATGATGCTTTCTCCTTGTATTGCAGGGGCCCGACGCATGGTTCCGTCGTTTGACGGTGGTCGGGAAATCTCGTTTCGTCGCCTGTATATTACCCTTCAGCCTCCCCCATGCTCAATAGCCTAGTCGGGGTTTCACGAAAGCGTAATGCGAATCTTCAATGGGCGGTGATCATTCCGCGACCGCGGCTGGGCGGTTTACGCGGTGATCAGCAGCCGCACCGCGTCGAGGCGCAGGCGGCTATCCCCGAGATGCCCGCGCAGGGCGTCTCGCTCCCCCTTCAGGGCGTCGATCTCGCCGGGACGGACGTTGGGGTTGACCTGGGACAGGGCGATCAGGCGCTCGATCTCCAGTTGATACTCACCCTCCATGCGCGCGAGCGCCTCGTCGATCAAGGTCGGGAGCAAGGCGCTGGCGGAGGCTTCGGCGCATTCGAACAGTGCACCGATACGCTTTTCCAGGGCGCTGATGATCTTTCCGGCGATGGAGGGGTCGATCTTGCGGATCCTGGCTTCGGGATCGTCGAGGAGCCCCTCCACCTCCGTCTGGTCCTGGTCGACGATCTTGTGGATCAGCGTCGGCGGCAGAAATCTGCCGGCGCGAAGCCGGCGCGGGGCGACGCATTCGGCCTGGAACAGAAATTCCAGCAACATGCGCCCCGGTCGCTGGCCGGGATGTTGGAGTATGGCCGCCGATGAGACCCCCTTCTCGTCGTCCAGCAGCAGCGCCATGCCGCTGCTCACCAATGGGTGTTCCCAGGTCAGGAACTGGCGATCTTCGTGGGCCAGGGCGATCTCCCGGTGGTAGGTGCAGGTGACGCCATCCTCGGGGATGCCCGGGAAGTGGTCTACCGACATGTGGGTGCCAGGACGAAAGATCCAGGTTCCCGGCGAGTGCTCTTCGCTCTCCACGCCATAGAGGGCCAGTAGCCTGTCGATAAAGCCGGGCAGGCCGAGTTGCAGGGAGCGGTTGATGGCGTCCTCGGCCTGAATCTCGTCGACCAGGGTGGCGGCGATGTCGATGCGACAGGAGTTGAGCTCCAGCAGGCGGTCCCGGCCGCGCTGCATCGATTCGCGCAGCTCGCCGGCGAGCTGCCGGCCAGCCTCGATCAGGGGCGTGAGATTGTCGGGATCCGGCTCCTCCAGGGCTTGCTGCAGCATCGGGGCCAGCCGCTCCGCCACCGCCCCGCCGATCGCGCAGGGCTGGCGAAAGGCGTCCAGGCCTTCCGCATACCAGCGGTAGAGGGCGTGCTGGGCGCTCTCTTCGAAATAGGGGATGTGGATCCGGATCGGGTGCTTCTGGCCGATGCGGTCAAGGCGACCGATGCGCTGTTCCAGCAGGTCCGGGTCAAGGGGCAGGTCGAACAGCACCAGGTGGTGGGCGAACTGAAAGTTGCGGCCCTCGCTGCCGATCTCGGAACAGATCAGCAGCCGCGCCCCCTCTTGCTGATCGGCGAACCAGGCCGCGGCCCGGTCCCGCTCGACCAGGGACATGCCCTCGTGAAAGAGCGCCGCCGGCATGCCTTCGCGCAGGGTCAGCTGATCGGCGAGCTCCTGGGCGGTGTGGCGCAGGGCGCAGATCACCAACAGCTTTTCGTTCGGGTATCGACGCAACAGGTCGAGCAGCAACCCCAGCCGCGGATCGATTCTCCACCAGCCGCCACTGGCCTGCTCGCGGTAGAGGGCCTCCGGCGTCAACAGGGAACTCGGGACGCGGTTGTCTGGCTCTGCCTGGCGATACTCCTCCGGCATCTCAAGCGGATAGGGAACGGGAATGCGTTCCGGGAATCCGCTGACCGCGGCGCGGGTGTTGCGGTAGAGGAGGCGGCTGGTGCCGTGGCGGTCGAGCAGGGCGTCGATCAGCTGACGGCGCGCCGCCTCCCGCTCCGCGTCGCTGGCATCCGGCGAGGTCAACGCCCGAATGACGTCGGGGTCGGCGGCCTCGTTACAGCCGGCGAGGAGGCGGGTCGCTTCATCCGGGGCGAGCGGGGCGGGATCCGAGAGCCGGGCCACGGCGTCGGCGACGGTGGCGTATTGGGCCTCTTCGTGCTGGAAGCGTCGCAGCTCCGGAAAGCGATCCGGATCGAGCAGGCGCAGGCGGGCGAAGTGCCCCGCCTTGCCCAGTTGCTCCGGCGTCGCGGTGAGCAGCAGCACGGCCGGGGTGACCCGGCTCAGGGACTCTACCAGTTGGTATTGGGGGCTGGCCCGGTGCGGCGACCACTCCAGGTGGTGGGCCTCGTCGACCACCAGCAGATCCCACTCGCCTTCGAGCAGCTGCTGGCGACGCGCCTCGGCATGGTCGAACATGCCGATGGGGCACAGCGCCCACTGCTCGGCGCTGAAGGGGTTGGGGTGCTGGCCGGATTCGAGGATGGCGTCGCAACGGGCCTCGTCCATGATCGAGAAGTTGAGGTTGAAGCGGCGGGTCAGCTCGATCAGCCATTGATGGATCAGGGAGTCGGGGACCAGGATCAGTGCCCGCTTTACCTTGCCGGCGTGGACCATGGCGTGCAGGATCAGACCCGCTTCGATGGTCTTGCCCAGGCCCACCTCATCCGCCAGCAATACGCGGGGGGCGTGGCGACGGCTGACTTCGTGGGCGATGTAGAGCTGATGGGGAAGCAGGTCGATACGCGGTCCGACCAGCCCGCGCACCGGCGAAGATTCGACATGTGAAAGGTGCTCCAGCGCCTCCCTGCGCAGCTCGAACCAGCGCGGTTTGTCGAGGCGCCCGGTGAGCAGGCGGCGCTGGGGGGTGGCGATACGCAGGTGATCGCTCAATTCGCCCTCGTGCAGGCTGACCGGGGCGCCGTCGGGGAGCTCGCCCCGGTAGTGCATCAGCCCATCCCGCTGCTCGGCGGAGATGACGCGGATGCGCCGTTCCCGGTGGTCGCTGATGAGGTCGCCGCTGGCGAAACGAACCCGCGTCAGCGGGGCGTTGCGAATGGCGTAGGTGCGGGTCTCTCCGGCAGCGGGGTAGAGCAGGGTAACGCTGCGCTCCTCCCGTTTGAGGACGGTACCCAAACCGAGGTCGCTCTCCGCGTTGCTGATCCAGCGTTGTCCTGGGACGATCTCTTTCTCTTGCATAGGGGCCGACAAAAAGCCGGCATCATACCGCAAAAACGGTCTCGGTTGGGAGTGGTCGAAACGCCTGGCGCATGTGTTCGGGCTCAAGGCCCCATCCGTAAACCACGGATGAACGCAGGTTCAGGCGGGCCTTCTGCTGAAAATTCAGGAGGTTTGGCTGGCGGCCCTTTCTTCGTCTCTGTCGAGATAGAAGGTCCGGTTGCACTTTTCACACACATACTTCTTTTCGTTTCGATGAAGCAGGCGTTCGAGCTTGCCGCGGTGGCTGCGGGCAACCCAGTCGGTCTTGCAGGCGGGGCAAACGGGCCTTGGGTTGGTTGACATAGGCGTACATGGGAACGGTTGCGCGGTGTTCGGGATACCGTCCAATCTATACCAATAGTGGATTTTTCACAAGTGGCGCTTATGATGATATTCGCAAAATGACCTATCGCTAAAGTAGTATGCACTCCAGGCCCTGACGATTGATTTCGTCAATAAAACGCCCCTGCCAACCCGTTCCCAGCCGCTGTTCCGCCAGCTCCTGCACCGGATAACTGATCTTCAGCCCGGTCTCCTCCTGATAGCGATGCAGCCCCTGGGTGCAGGCGGGGCAGGTGGTGAGGAGCTTGATCTCCTTGGTATCGCCGCCGAGGTCGCGGATGCCGGCCTGTAGCTCTTCGAGCTTGCGAAAGCGCAGCTGGTTGGCGATGTCGGGGCGGGATACGCCGAGGGTGCCGGCCTCGCCGCAGCAACGGTCGGAGAGGGTAACCTCCTGGCCCATCACCCGCGACACGGTCTTGATCGGGTTGTCCCGTTTGATGGGGGTGTGGCAGGGGTCGTGGTAGAGGTATTTCGGGCCCTCACCCCCGGCCCCTCTCCCAACGGGAGAGGGGGGATTTTCGAGGGTGACGCCCTTCTCCAGCAGGTATTCGTGGATGTCCATCAGCCGGCAGCCGGGAAAGATTCGCTCGAACTGGTACTTCATCAGCTGATCGATGCAGGTGCCGCAGGAGACCAGCACCGTCTTGATGTCCATGTAATTCAGGGTGTTGGCGATGCGGTGGAAGAGGATGCGGTTGTCGTTGGTGATGTGGCGTCCCTGCTCCTCCAGGCCGGCGGCCTGTTGCGGGTAGCCGCAGCAGAGGTAGCCGGGGGGCAGCACCGTCTCGGCGCCCAGCTCGTAGAGCATCGCCAGGGTGGCGAGGCCGATGTCACTGAAGAGCCGTTCGGAGCCGCAGCCGGGGAAGTAGAAGACGGCGTCCGACTGTTCCGTGTCGCGATCCGGGTTGCGCAGGATGGGCACGGTGGTGCGGTCTTCGATATCAAGGGCCGAACGCAGCGTATAGGGGGCGAGTTTGACCGGGATGGAGCGGCGCAGCCCCTCGACCATCTGGGTCTTGGCGTCCATCCTGCCGGTGGTGGCCGCGGGCAGTCGTTTCTTGCCCCCGAGCAGCCCGAAGCGCTTGACCAGATGGTGGCCGATGCCGATGCCGGCGAAGCCGAGTCGTCCCAACCCGAATCGCAGGGCGCGTACCCGCATGGGCTCGGTGCAGTTGAGGAAGGTCAAGGCCGCCTTGGTGGCGAGGTTGGTCTTGCGCTTGCCCCGCTCCCTGAGAATCCGGCGCATGCGCACGGTGACCTCGCCGAAGTCGATATTCACCGGGCAGGGGTTCTCGCACTTGTGGCAGACGGTGCAGTGGTCCGCCACGTCGTTCATTTCGTCGAAGTGACGCAGGGAGAGGCCGCGTCGGGTCTGGTCCTCGTAGAGAAAGGCCTCGATGATCAGGCCGGTGCCGAGGATCTTGTTGCGCGGCGAGTAGAGCAGGTTGGCCCGCGGCACATGGGTCATGCAGACCGGTTTGCACTTGCCGCAGCGCAGGCAGTGGCGCACATCGTCATTGAGCGCGCCCAGCTCGCTCTCTTCGAGGATGATCGCCTCCTGCTGGACCAGCCTTAGAGAAGGTGTATAGGCGCGGCGCAGGTCGGCGTCCGCTTGCAGCTTGCCGGGGTTGAAGCGGTTGTTCGGATCGACTTCCTTTTTATAGGCCCAGAACCGGTCCAGCTTCTCCGGTTCCAGGTACTGGATCTTGGTCAGGCCGATGCCGTGCTCGCCGGAGATCACCCCGCCCAGCTCCTGGGCCAGCTCCATGATGCGATCCACCACCCGGTCCGCCTCTTGCAGCATGGCGTAGTTGCTGGAGTGGACCGGGATGTTGGTGTGCACATTGCCATCGCCGGCGTGCATGTGCAGGGCGACGAAGAGGCGGGCGTCACGCACCTCGGCGTGAAGGCTATCCAGTTTCGCGCGCACCGGCTTGAGGTCGTGGCCGGAGAAGATCTCCTTGAGTCGCGCCTCGATCTCCTTGCGATAGCTGTGGCGCAAATCCCGGCGCAGCATCAGGTCGAGCAGGCTGTCCCCCTCCCGCGCCTTGTCCCGCTCCGGCTCGCGCAGCAGCTCCAGATGTTCCGCCGCCAGGGCGTCGAGCCGATCCAGGATGGTGAACCAGCGCAGACGGGCGGTCTCGATCAGCTTCGTCGCGGCGGTGCGCTTCTCTTCCAGGAAGCCGCGGGTCTCCTCGCCCTCTTTATATTGTTCACTCAGCACCAGCTCCGGCATGTCGCCGTGGAGGTACTCCAGCACCGCCTCCATGGTGCGCAGCTTGTTGTTGATGGAGAGTTCGATGTTGATCCGCTCCACGCCGCGGCTGTAGTCGGCCAGCCGCGCCAGCGGGATCACCACGTCCTCGTTGATCTTGAAGGCGTTGGTGTGGGCCGAGATGGCGGCGGTGCGGCTACGGTCGAGCCAGAAGCGGTGGCGGGCCTCGGGGCTGATGGCGATGAAGCCCTCGCCCTCGCGGGCCTGGGTGAAGGCGATCACCTGATGCGCCGCCGCCTCCAGCAACCTCTCGTCGTCCGACACCAGGTCGCCGATCAGCACCATCTTGGGGAAGTCGCGGCGATTGGTGGCCTTGGTGGCGTACTTCACCGCCTTGAGATAGCGTTCGTCCAGGTGCTCCAGCCCGGCCAGCTTGACCGCGGACTGGCCGTTAACGAAGTCGATGATCTCGACGATGGCGGGTACCGAGCGGGAGAGGTCCGAGCCGAAGAACTCCAGGCAGACGGTGCGCACATGGTCCGGCATGCGATGCAGCACGAAGCGGGCGGAGGTGATGAGTCCATCACAGCCCTCCTTCTGCACCCCGGGCAGGCCGGAGAGGAACTTGTCGGTGACGTCCTTGCCCAGCCCCGCCTTGCGGAAGGCCGCGCCGGGCATGGTCAGCTCTTTGAATAATTCCTTGCGCTCACCGCCATCTTTATCTAGCTTCCAGATGTTGAACCGGACCTCGGCCTGGTCGTGGATCTTGCCCAGGTTGTGGTTGAGCCGCTCCACCTCGATCCAGCTGGCGTCCGGCATCACCATCCGCCAGCTCGCCAGGTTGTCGAGGGTGGTGCCCCACAACACCGCCTTCTTGCCGCCGGCGTTCATGGCGATGTTGCCGCCGATGGTGGAGGCGTTCTGGGAGGTGGGGTCCACCGCGAAGGCCAGGCCGTGCTTTCCGGCCAGATCCGAGACCCGTTTGGTGACCACGCCCGCGCCGGTGGTGACGGTAGGCACTCTGCCCTCGACCCCGGGAAGCTCGATTTGCTCCACCTCCCCCAGTTGCTCCAGCTTCTCGGTGTTGATCACCGCGCAATGGGCGTCCAGCGGCACCGCCGAGCCGGTGTAGCCGGTGCCGCCGCCGCGGGGGATGAGGGTGAGACCGCAGTCGATGCAGGCCTGAACGATATGGCCGATCTCCTGCTCGTGGTCGGGGCTGATCACCACGAAGGGGGTCTCGACCCGCCAGTCGGTGGCGTCGGTGGCATGGGAGACCCGGGCGAGGCCGCCGAAGTCGATGTTGTCGCGGCGGGTGTGGCGTCCCACCCGCTTGATCACCCGCTGACGCAGCGCGATGTTGTCGTCGAAGCAGGCGGCGAAGCGCTCCACCGCCGCGCGCGCCAGCTCCAGTAGCGCGATCGCCTTGTGGTTGCCGCCGGTGCGCGCCTCGAACTGGCCGAGACGGTGGTGAAGGGCCTCCACCAGCATGCGCCGACGCTTGGGGTCGTCCTGGAGGTCATCTTGCAGATAGGGGTTGCGGGCCACCACCCACATGTCCCCCAGCACCTCGAACAGCATGCGCGCCGAACGCCCGGTGCCCCGGGATCCGCGCAGCTCCTGATTGAGCCGCCAGCCTTCGTCGCCGAGGAAGCGCACGAAGATCTCGCGGTCGGAGAAAGAGGTGTAGTTGTATGGGATCTCGCGGATGCGGGGGGTTTGGTTCATGGCGCAGGGGTTGTGCTCCGGTGGACAGATCAAGTGACGAATCTACGATCAAAGGTCTATTGTAACCAATTCAGGGGATTCAATAGAAACGGGAATTGGTTATTGGAATATTCAATGATTGCCCATGCGGACGGTTGCGCATGCACCCGGGCATCAAAGCCGTCCCAGGGAGGTGAGCGGTTGCGATCCGCCCCGCCAGTTCCGGGTTCAAGGGACAAGGCATGGGTTGACCGCAAAGGGTAAACCAGCATTGACTTTGGTTGGCGCATGCGACCATACTCAGGCCTCTGGATGAAAACGTGATATATCCATTGAAATTTATCCATTCCAACTATACTTCAAAAGCGTGGTGGTTAATGGCGCTGCTCACGAAATCAACAACGATGTGGCAATAATGAACGATACCTCGCTTGTCTCCGACGCTTCCCCCGCCTTGGCCTTTCCCGTCATCGGCGTGGGCGCCTCGGCCGGCGGACTTGAGGCGATTGAGGGTCTTTTTCAGGCCTTCCCCGCCGATGCGGAGATCGCGATCGTGCTGGTTACCCATTCCGCACCGCAACAAGAAAGCCTGTTGGCGGATCTTCTCGCAAGGTATACCCGGATGACGGTGAGTGAGGTGGCCGGGAGCACCGAGATTTCACCACGCAATGTCTATGTCACGCCGCCGGGCAAGAACATCGCCATGCAAGGGACGCGCCTGGAGTTGGTCTCTCCGGATCCCCACTCGGCCATACACAAGCCCATCGATTACTTCTTTCACAGCCTGGCCCGGGCGCAAAAGTCCAGCGCCATCGCGGTCATCCTTTCCGGGGCGCTCAGTGATGGCACCCTGGGGCTGCGCAGTATCAAGGAGTACGGTGGCTTGTCCATCGTTCAGGAGCCGAGCACCGCAGCCTTTGACGGAATGCCGCGCAGCGCGATCTCCAGCGGATTGGTCGATATGGTGTGCGCGGTGGAGGGGATACCGGAGGCGATCCTGAACTATGTGCGCCAGGCATGGGCCAAAGGCGCCCCCGCATCCCCCCAGGATCCCGCCGACGCGATCAACAACGGGTTGGGGCAAATACTCACGACCTTGAATGCCTGCACCGGTTATGACTTTCGCCACTACAAGGAGAGCACCCTGCTGCGGCGTATCCATCGACGCATGGTGCTCAATGGCGTCACCAGCGTAGGCGACTACGAGGGGGTGATGCGCAAGGATCCGGCCGAGGCGGAGCGGCTGCTCCATGACCTGTTGATTAACGTCACCCGGTTTTTTCGTGAGGCGGATGCGTGGAAGGGGCTGGCGGCGGAGGTCCTGCCCCGCATCCTGGGGGCGGACGGGGAGACTGGCGAAGCGAGGCGGATGGTGCGCGCCTGGGTGGCGGGCTGCGCGACCGGGGAGGAGGCCTACACCCTGGCGATGTTGCTCGACGAGGCATGCAGCCAGGCCGCCGCAAAGGTCGACTTTCAGATCTTTGCCACGGATGTGGATGAACCCGCCCTGGAGGTGGCGAGGCACGGCATCTATCCCGCTTCCATTGAGGAAGATATCTCGCCGGAGCGTCTGGCCCGCTATTTCGAGAGGGAGGAGGTCGGCGGCTACCGGATCCGCAAGCAGTTGCGTGACCATATCATCTTCGCGACCCAGAATCTCATCAGCGACCCTCCCTATTCCCGGCTCGACCTGGTGACCTGCCGCAATCTGCTGATCTACCTGGAGTCGCCGATCCAGCAGCGGATTATCGACCTGTTCCATTTTACCCTGCGGGAGGGTGGTTACCTGATGTTGGGCAGTTCCGAGACCGTGGGCGCGCCCGGACGATTCAAGGCGCTCTCCAAACCGCTGCGTCTTTTTCAGGCGATTCCGGGAAACCGGCCGCTGCCACCGCACACCCCCCAGGCGGCTTTCGGTGAGCGCATACCTCACCTGGCCATGCGCGGCGTCGCGGAAATCGCCGCGCCGAATCAGGCGCTTGAAAGGGCGTTGCTGAAACGCGCCCTTCCCGCCTGCGCGGTGATCCACCGCAACCTGGAGATTCACGGCCTGTATGGCCCGATTCAGGATTTTCTGGATTTGCCGATGGGGGAGTTGGGCAAGGAGTTGTCCGCCTTCCTGGGGGAGGGGCTTCGCCACAAGGTGCGGGTGGCGGTTCAGACCGTGATCAGTGGTCAGGCGGCAAGCGCGGAAGGGCGGGCCAAGTTGTACCGAAACAATCAGCAGCGTCCGATTCGTTTCCGCGTCGAGGTGCTGAATGAGACGGCCGCTCTTCAGGGTTTGTACCTGGTTACCTTTCACGAAGATCCAGAAGGGGCGAGCGAGCAGCCCGCCATTCCCCACTCCGATGAGGATGCCTCCCCCGAAATGCAGTTGGTGGCCCACCTGGAGAAGGAGTTGGCGGAGACCCGTTACGAGTTGCAGAGTAGCATCGAGCAATTCGAGGCCTCCAGCGAGGAGCTGAAGGCGGCCAACGAAGAGATGGTATCGATGAACGAGGAGCTGCAATCCTCCAACGAAGAGCTGGAGAGCTCGAAAGAGGAGTTGCAGTCCCTCAACGAGGAGTTGAGCACGACCAACAATCAACTCCAGGAAAAGATTCAGGAGACGGAGGCGATCAATAATGACCTCAACAACTTTTTCAGCGGTACCGATATCGCGACCCTCTTTCTCGATGCCGGGCTGTGCATTCGCCGCTTTACCCCCGCCACTAATCAGCTTTTTCACATCATCCCCTCGGACATAGGTCGGCCGATCCAGGATCTCTCGCAGCGTTTCAGCGATCCCCAATTGTGGTCGGATGCCAAGCAGGTTCTTGAGCAATTGAGCCAGATCACGCGCGAGGTCAAGACCCAGGACGGGCACTGGTTCAATCGCTGCGTGCTTCCGTTTCGCACCCTCGACAACCGTATCGAGGGGGTGATCATCAACTTCACCGATATTACCCGTCTCAAGCAATCCCTGCGGCAACTGGAGCGCAACGAGGAGCGACTCAATGCCGCCCAGGCGCTTTCCTTGACCGGCAGTTGGGAGTACGACCGGGTGACCGGGAAGGGGCTCTGGTCACGCCATTGCTACCGGTTGTTCGGCTATAACCCGGGTGATCCCGCGGTGACCTACGATAACCTGTTGTCCCGCATCCACCCCGACGACCGGGCATCATGGCGGGAGGCGGAGAGCCGTTCGCGCACCACCGGCGAGGAGGTGGGACTGGATTTTCGCTATACCACCTGCCATGGCGAGTCACGCTTCGGCCATGCGGTGATCCGATCGACGCGCGGCGCGCCGGGGGAGGAGCTGCTGCTGGCGGGAACCATTCAGGATATCACCGCACGCAAGCGTATCGAGGAGGCGTTGCGCCGCGCCAAGGAGGAGGCGGAGAGTGCGAATCGCGCTAAAAGCGCCTTCCTCAGCAGCATGAGTCATGAGTTGCGCACGCCACTGAATGCCATCCTCGGCTACGCCCAGATCCTTCAGGCGGACAGGGGCCTCAGTCCGAGACACCGCCAGGCGATGGGGGTTGTCAGGGAGAGCGGCAACGACTTGCTGGAGTTGATCAACGACGTCCTGGATCTGGCGAAGATCGAGGCGGGGCGATTCGAGTTGCTCTCTACCCCTTGTGAGGTGCATGGGGTATTTGCTGAAATCGTCAAGATCTTTCAGTTGCGCGCCAAGGACAAGGGGCTGCGATTCACCCATCACCTTGCCCCATCCCTGCCGCGGGTGCTGCCGCTGGATGGCAGGCGGCTGCGTCAGGTGGTGACCAATCTGCTGGATAACGCCTTCAAATTTACCGAGTCGGGGGGCGTGACCCTGGGCGTCGATTACCGGGAGGGGGTGCTGGGTGTCGAGGTCGCCGATACCGGCATCGGTATTCAGCAGGGGAGTGCCGACCTCTTGTTTCGGCCTTTCGTTCAGGAAGGTGATGACCGATACAGAAGCCAGGGAACCGGCCTGGGACTGGCGATCAGCAAGAGCCTGATCGAGCAGATGGGCGGCAAGATCGGCGTGGAGGGCGCGCCGGCCAAGGGTTCGCGGTTTTACTTCTCCATTCCCGCGTCGCCATACCCTCAGCAGGATGCCGTGGAGAGTCGGCGGCAGAGCGGCGAGCGGGTTGCCGGCTATCGGCGCGGCGATGGCGACGACGGACCGCTGCGCATCCTGGTCGTGGACGACATGCAGATCAATCGCGAAATCATGCGGGATTTGGTCGAGTCTCTCGGCTTCACCGTGTCCGACGCGGATGGCGGAGAGCGGGCCATAGCCATGGTCCGGAGCGATCCGCCGGATTTGGTGCTGATGGATCTGGTCATGCCCGAGGTGAGCGGAATCGAGGCGACCAAACGTATTCGGGCGTTGCCCGGTATGCAATCGCTGCCGATCGTGGCCTGCTCCGCGAGCGCGCTCAAGGAGGATCGTGAAAATGCGTTGTCGGCGGGGTGTAATGAACACATCGCCAAGCCGGTGGAACTGGAGACCGTGATGCGGGTATTTGGCGCTCTGCTGCCGATAGAATGGCTGAAGGCGCCAGACGCGAAATCAGAATGATTGCCTGGCCATCCATGGCCCGCGGCGGGCTGCGGTAGGGACTACACCGCGCCCCAACCCTCGCGTTTGGCCGTGGTCGCGCCGGCCGCCACATCTTCATAAGTAGCGCTGGGGTACTTGGGCTTGTAGCCCTTCATCTCTTCGAATATCGTCACCACCTTGTCGGCGGCGGATTGCCCCTTGAGATCGCTCTTCTCCAGGGCGAGTTCGTCCATGGTCTCGTTCCAGGGCATCCCTTGCTGCAACGGGATGAGCACGAAGTTGACCCCCTCCAGTTCCACCTGGGCCGGTTTGGAGATGTTGACCACGTAGATGATGGCGCGCATGTCGGCGGCGAAATCGTCCTTGTATTTCTCCACGAACGTCGGCAGCAGGGCGATGTTTTCGATCTGACCGATGATCATGCGGATCTTCTCGTCCGCCAGCATCGCGACCCCCAGCATTACCGCCACCGGCGGCTTGTGGTGGCCCTTTTCGTCGGCGATTTCGCCTTGAACCAGGACCAGTTCGCCGCGGTAGCCGTAGAGGCCGGCGGTAGAGGTGGCTTCCAGAAAGTTCTGGTTGAAAAGCAGGCCGGCGGCCTTGTAGGACTCCAGTGACATGTCTTTGTCCCTCTTGTAGGTAGATACTGGGGTTGTCTTGGTGATTGGGAATTGCGTTCGCTGACAAGCAAACTCCATGCCTGCGTGCCCATTTGGGCCAAGATCATTGAAAGATAATGGGAAATATTGGCCGGCCCTGGCATGATTCCCGAGTTTGTCGGAAAGGTGACAGGCTAACTGCGAAACACGGTCGCGCCGCTCCAGGAGTCGGGAGGGGCTTTTCGGAATTGTCGACAACGGCGATGGTGGAACTGGACCAGTGAGTCATTGGGGATGGTCGAGGCGAGCTCGGAGAAGGCCTCCTCCGCCAATGCCCAATCGCCGTTCTTGTAAAGGGCCAGGGCTTCGCGATAACGGCCAAGTCCGTTTTGTGCGTCGAGGATCGGCGGCTGGTCGCCCTCGTCGAGCACCTCGTAGATCACGGTCTGCTGGGAGCGTCCGCGCACCAGCACGCGGTCGACCTCGCGCAGCGATGCACGCGGCGGATCTTGCAGCACCCCAAGGAGGTCGTCGCTGATACCGATGCGGATGCCGTAGAACTTGGTCAGGCTTTCGATGCGTGAGGCGAGATTGACCGAGTCGCCGATGACGGTGGACTCCATGCGCTCCTTGAAGCCGATGGTACCAAGCGTGACCGGGCCGAAATGCATGCCGATGCCGATCTCCAGCGGCGGCGAGCCGGAGCCCAGTCGCGCGATATTGAATTGCCGCAACGCGGCGCGGATCTCCAGGGCCGCGCGCAGGGCGTTGTCGGCGGCGCTTTTGCCGTCGCTGAACAGGGCCATCACCGCGTCGCCGATATATTTGTCGATAAAGCCGGTATTTCGGCTGATCGCGGGGCCGATGGTATTCAGGTAATCATTGAGGAAAGAGAAGATCTCCTGGGGGGCGAGGCTCTCGGAAAAGCTGGTGAAGGCGCGAATATCGGCGAAAAACACCACCAGACGCTCCTCCACCGCGTCCCCCAACCGCACCTCGCCCAGCTCCTTGCGCCCAAGGTGGCTGAGGAATTCGGTGGGGACGAAGCGGGAGAAGACCCGGTTTTGCCGCTCGATGCGTTCATAGTTGCGGGCGTTTTCGATGGCCACCGCCGCCTGGCTGGCGAGGGAGCGGACGATCTCGATCTGATTACGGGTAAAGTGGCTCTCCAGCCCGGATCTCGGGTCGACGGGATCGCTGAGTTGCAGCATGCCCACCGTCTGGTTGCCGTGATCCAGCAATGGCGCCAGGATCTGCGCCCGCGGTGGCGCCGTTTCCGTCACCGGGGCCAGCTCCTGGGGTAACGGTCTGCTTCGGTCCGCGTAAAACAGCTCGCGACTCGCCGCGACATGGGAAAAAAGGGCGCGCTCCAGTTCCGAAAGGCTGGCGGGCGTCTTTGCATGCGCCTCGTGACCACCGTTGCTGTTCCGGGCCAGCAGATCGCCGCTTACGCTGTACAAGGCCCCGTCGTTGGCGTTGCTCACCTTGCGCGCCTCGCTGACCAGGGTGTCGAGCAGCCGGTCAAGATTCTTCTCGGCGGAGAGGGCGGTGCCGACCCGGGTCAGGGTGTCGACGGTGGCGTGCAGTACCTCGAAGAACTCCCGAAGTTGACGAGACATGCTGTTGAAGGCCCGCGCCAGTTCGCCGAGCTCATCCTGGCGGTCGGCGACGATGACGTATTCGAGGTTGCCGGAGGTCACCTGTTCGACCCCGATCATTAGCCGACGCACCGGGTGCAGCAGGTTGCGGGTCAGCACCCAGGCCAGCACCACCGCCACCAGGATGCACAGCGACATCACCCCCAGCAGTTGCCACATCGCCTGTCGCGTCAGCTCCACGAAGCGATCCGCGGGCAGGTGGACGCCGAGGATGAGCGGGTCCTCGCTATCCGTAACGGCCAATCGGATGTAACCGGCAAGGAAGCCGCCGGCATCGAAATTGGCGATCACCGAGCCATTCTCCCGCCCCAGGATCTCCTCCCGCTCGGTGGGATCCAGGGTCTTCAGGCGCGAGTCGTCGCTCGTCGATGCGATGGCGTCACGCTCGGAGTAGAGGGTCAAGCTGCCGTCGAAATGGCCGCGCATTGATTGCAGTAGCGATGCGTTGTCGTTGAACAGCCGGCGCAGCAGCACGGCCCCCGCGGTCTTGGGCGGCACGGTTCGGGTATGGATCGGCGCGGCGGCGGTGATTGCGAAAACAATGCCATTGGAGGTGTAGAGGCGCTCAATGCCGATTCGCGCCTCGCCGAGATGAAAGACGCGATGGACCGGCATATCGGCCACCCCCGCTTGCCGATCAGCCACGGGCTTGGCTGAGGCGTTGTGGGCCTCGGCAAGGGGCTGGCGTTGCGCGCCATAGACGACGATCTGATCGAAGGATTCCGTCCCGATCAGGGTCTTCAGGAACTCTTCCAGCTGCGGGGCGGAGGAGAAGAGGGTGAAGTTGCGAATGCTCGGGGAGTTGGCGAAGAAACGGGCGGTCTGCGCCAGGCCATCCGCCTCACGCTGGTAGGCAAGTTGCGCCTCGCGGGCGCGCATGCCCATGGTCTCAACGGCGTCGTTTTCGATACGCTCCGAAAAGAAGTAGATGTAGACCGCGGTGGTCACCAGGGAGGAGAAGGTAGCGATGAGGAAAAAGGCCCCCAATAGCCGGGTCCCCAGTTTGATTCCCGTTAGCATTACGAGTCATCCTTGAATCTTGCATGCTGTTTGTGGCAAGTGAGCTAAGGGAAGTATAGACGATTTGCCATGGATTTTCCTTCTTGCGGCTGGCCAAAAACCTTGCCGCCGTCCTCGCCGGGAACGCCCGCAAGTTCGGAGATGATGAGTGGGGGCGACTGCGTCGACTCTTGGCCGGCCATGTGAGCCGGGAGCGGAAATTAGCTCGGTCGTGAGACACGCAGATACTGGCCAGCACCTTTGCGCCCCCTGTACAGGCTTCCCAAATCAATCCGAAAATGGCCGACATGTTTGGACAGTAAGTTCCGGAACGATAAAGAGGGGTTGGGCGACCCCTTAAAATGCATTGAAGTTCGATGAAATCCCGAGTGCTGAGCAAGGCCGCCAAAACCGCTCCCCCCTTTGAAAAGGGGGGCTGGGGGGGATTTTTCCAGCACAAGTATGTAGTTGCAGTTCTGCGTCAAGTTCAGAAAATCCCCCCCCTAACCCCCTCCATCGGCAAGCTCTGGATAGCACTTTGCGACAGGGGGGAGGGGTTCGGTGACGGAAACCAAGAAATTCGCCATCTTGAGGCCTTCCCCCGCTGTCCGAGTGGCTGGAGCACCAGTCCGATTAAATCCTGTTGCTTTGCTGGTTATCTCTGCTTAGGATATGCCAACGACCCATAGCGCACACCCAAACAGCAGGGAACAACAACCAAGAATGGCCAGACCCGCAAAAAAGCAGAAAGTCGAAGAACCCCTCGAAAAGACCCTCTGGAAGACCGCCGACAAGCTGCGCAAGAACATGAGCGCGGCGGAGTACAAGCACGTCGTCCTCGGCCTGATCTTCCTCAAGTATATTTCTGATGCCTTTGAGGAAACCCACGCCAAACTGGCCGAAGGGCAAGGCGAGTATGAAGGGGCCGACCCGGAAGATCCCGACGAGTACCGGGCCGAGAACATCTTCTTCGTCCCGCCCACCGCCCGCTGGTCCTATCTTCAGAGCCGCGCCAAGCAGCCCGACATCGGCAAGGACGTGGACGACGCCATGGAGGCCATTGAGAAGCAGAATGCGACCCTCAAGGGCATACTGCCCAAGCAGTACGCCCGCCAGGCCCTCGATAAGGCCAGCCTCGGCGGGCTGATCGACATGATCGCCGGCATCGGCCTGGGCGACGCCCGCGCCAGGAATCAGGACGTGCTCGGGCGGGTCTACGAATACTTCCTGGGCGAGTTCGCCGCCGCCGAAGGCCAGAAGGGCGGCCAGTTCTATACCCCCGGCAGCATCGTCAAGACCCTGGTCAGTATGCTCGAACCCTACAAGGGCCGCGTCTACGACCCCTGCTGCGGCTCTGGCGGCATGTTCGTGCAGGCCGAGAAGCTGGTGGAGGCCCATCAGGGGCGCATCGACGACATCTCCATCTACGGCCAGGAGTCCAACCAGACCACCTACCGCCTCTGCCGCATGAACCTCGCCATTCGCGGCATCGACGGCTCCAACGTCAAATGGAACGGCGAGGGCAGCTTCCTCAACGACGCCCACAAGGACATGAAGGCCGACTTCATCATCGCCAACCCGCCCTTCAACGACTCCGACTGGTCCGGTGACCAATTGCGCGGCGACCCGCGCTGGCAATACGGCGCGCCCCCCACCGGCAACGCCAACTTCGCCTGGATGCAGCACATGATCTACCACCTCAGCCCCACCGGAACCCTCGGGCTGGTGCTGGCCAACGGCTCGCTATCGTCGAATAGCAGCGGCGAGGGCGAGATCCGCAAGGCGATCATCGAGGCCAAACTGGTCGACTGCATCGTCGCCCTGCCCGACAAGCTCTTCTACAACACCGGCATCCCCGCTTGCCTCTGGTTCATCTCCCGCTCAAAAAAGCTCCCCTCTCCCCGCGGGAGAGGGGCTGGGGGTGAGGGAGCCGAAGGCCGCAACCGCGAAGACGAAATCCTCTTCATCGACGCCCGCAACCTCGGCGAGATGATCACCCGCCGCAACCGCGACTTCGCCGATGAGGACATCGCCCGCATCGCCGACACCTACCACGCCTGGCGCGATAATCCCCCCTCTCCCACTGGGAGAGGGGCCGGGCGCGACCTACGAAGACATCAAGGGCTTCTGCAAGGCCGCGACGCTGAAGGAGGTGCGCAAGCACAAGCACGTCCTCACGCCGGGGCGCTATGTGGGCATACCGGATGAAGAGGACGACGGCGTGCCCTTTGAGGAGAAGATGGCGGGACTGACAAAGCAACTGGCGCAGACCTTCGAGCAAGGCGAGGCCTTGGATGCGCGGATTCGGAAGAATTTGGCAAGGGTTGGCTTCACCTTGCCGGAAATAGAGCCATAGGCAGG
>JAABSM010000086.1 GCA_011390365.1 Gammaproteobacteria bacterium | reverse complement strand
TCGCGATCAATGCGAACAACTGCTGGGGCGGATAGTAGGGGAGCTGGAAGCGGCGGTGAAGGCAGACCACCGTGGAGAATAGACCGGTTCCTTGATAGACCGGGGCTTGATGGATTCTCGCACGCCAAGCCGAGTACTCCGCCCTCTGGCCCGCTCGATAACGCCCCATCTCATTCCTCTGTGTTCTCTGTGCCCTCTGTGGTTTACCCTGGTTTCCTCCACGAAACGACGCGCTACCCGCGACGAATCGACTCGATGATGCGGATCAGGGTGTTTTCGTGGCGCGCCTCGTCTTCCGGGGCGCCGAAGTAGATCACCACGCAGACGGTATCGCCGTCGGGGCTGAACATGGCGACGCCGTAGTTGAGCCAGCTGCCGTCGTCGACGCTGCGCCCCTCCCCCTCGAAGTAGTAGAAGGGGATATTGTTGATGGTGAGCTCCTCTTCGGAATTGATGCTGGGATTGCGCACCATGTTGGAGACGATGTCATCCACCGCCGCACCCACGTCATCACCGCCAAAGCTGGCATCAAGCGCCCAGAAGCCGAGGTAGACGGACTGGTCGCGGGGCGCGGCATGCAGTAGTTCGCCTTCCACTTCGACGATCCAGCGATCCGGGATATCCACCGCGAACAGGGGAAACTGGGTATTAGGGTAGAGATAGGTGGCGGCGGAGGCCCACAGGGGGAGGAGCAAAAGCGCCGGCAACAGGAAGAGATGCTTGATTTTCATGGCGGGTTTCTCATGAGGGGAATGGGAGCGGGAAGCATACCACAGCCGCGATCGCTGGCCGACTACCCCGGGGATCGCCGGATGCGGCTACTGGCGGGGGAAATCCGCCGCGAAGAGGTCGATCCACTCCGCCGCCGCCTGATTGCCGTCGATATCACGCCCCTGCTCGCGGCTGGCGTACTCCCGATACCACTCGATGCGACACGCCTGCTCGACCATGCGCATCGCGAACCGGGTCTGCTGATCCTCGAAGCGCACCGCCACGTCGTAGCCCCCCGCGTCCGGGGTGCACCAGACGACGGTGCCGGTAGCCCGGAAGGCGTAGCGGTGGAATTCGATGCTGACTTCGATGCTCGCCCCTGCCGGCAGAGGCTCGCGAAAGCGGAATCGCAGCCCGCTGGCCTCGTCGTGGGGGATCTGGGAGAGTAGGGATTTGTCGATCGACGCCCCCTGCTGGAGACGACAGTTGATGGGAATTGTGTCGAGGTGCTGTATGAACATCCCTGTTTCCTTTTATCAGCGAACAGCCATCAATGAGCGCTATACTAGCTCATGAAATCCGATTTTCAAGGCTATACAGACCATTGCGAAAACTTATTTACCCAGTTTCTCGGCTTTAGCCATCACCTTCGGGTCATTGACCCTTGGCGCTCGTGAACAGGTCGGCCATCAGGCGCTCCACCGGAGCGTGATCATCCGTCAATAGGGGCAATTCGTCAAGGGGCGCGCCGCTCTTCAACAGCGGCTCGGTGATGTTCAACCAGCGTCCGGGCAGCCCGCGGCTGGCGCTGATCATGGCTGGCGCGGGCTGTTCCGTGGCGGCGGAGATGACGTAGGTGACCCGCACGTTCTCCTCGGGAAGCTGATCGAGCCACACCTGTACGTCGGGAAAGACCTCGCGCAGGGTCTTCACCATCGCCCGTATCAGGCGTCCGTCGGGAAAGGTATCGACGACGTTGAGGGTGTAGAGGCCATCGGCGCGCAGGTGATCCCGGACCAGCTCGGCGAACTCGCGGGTGACCAGATGATAGGGGATGGCGATGTCGTGAAAGGCGTCGCCGACGATCACGTCGTACATCCGCTGCGACTGGCGGGCCAGCAGCACCCGCGCATCCAGGTGGTGGATCTCCATGCCGTTGGTGTCGACGAACAGCCGCTCCCGGGCCATGCGCGTCACCGCCGGATCCAGCTCGGCGACGGTGGCGCTATGGCCCGCCTGCTGGGCCAGCGCCGCCCGCGGCTGGGTGTAGGCCCCGCCGCCGATGAAAAAGTAGTCGAGGGGACGCCCCTCGGGGAATTGTCGAATCACCAGCTCATCCATCAACTGCACATAGGGGGAGACGAGCAGGGTTGGCTCACTGTCGTGGTTGGCGCCGTGCAGCAGGTGATCCAGGATCAGGGAGCGCACCTCTCCAGCCGGCATCCGCCACTCCTCGGAGACCACGCGCAGACAGAAATAGGCGCTCTCGTCGTCGCAATACTCGTTGTAGCCGCCCCGGGATTGGGTCAGTAGCCCGATCATGCCGGCCACCAGCAGCGCCCCGGCGACCGCCACCCCGCCCCGTCGCATCAGCGGCAGGGCGAGCAGGAACAGCAGCAGGGCGGTGAGCAAGACCACCCTGAGACTGCCCAGGGTCTGGATCAGCCAGTACCCGGCAAGGAAGGTGCCGACGATACTGCCCAGCGCCGCCAGCGCATGCATCCGCCCGACGATATGTCCGGTGCGATCGGACAGCTTCAGCGCCAGGGTGGTGAGCAGCGGCGTCACCACCCCGAGCAGGATCGCCGGGATAAAGAAGAGCCCCAGCACCAGCAGCAGGCTGGCGGAGAGCAGACTCAGCCCCGCCTGCTGTACGCTCGGGGCGATCAGGGTCAGCAGCCAGGGTATCGCCAGACTCGCCAGCGCCGCCCCCAGCAACACCGATCCCGCCGCCCGCTCCCCCGCGCCGCGATCCGCCCATACCCCGCCCAGCCAGTTGCCCAGCGACATCCCCGCCAGGATCACCCCCAGCACCGCCGTCCAGGTGTAGAGCGACACCCCCACATAGGGCGCGATCAGCCGCCCGGCGACGATCTCCTGCACCAGCAACAGCGCCGAGCTGGTGAAGATGACAACGGAGTAGAGGAGGATGCGACGGCTGGGTTGCTTCATGCTGGATCTCGGCGGGGACGGCGGAACGGGTTGACCGGGTTTCCGGAATGGTCGGGATTTGCTTTCGGGCGGCTATTGTAGCCTTCAACGCCGGCCAGGCACAGGGGGCGATGCGCCTCCGGCCCGGCACGGCCATGCGCGCGGATGCCTGTCTAAATCCTACCCGGCAACAGCGGCGGTACCGGGCAATCGAGACGGGCGCCGATAGCGCGCAGCAGCTCGGCCTCGGCGACGGTAACCTTGCCGTCGGCGGCGATGGCGGCGACGCAGGCCTCGATGAGGCGGCCGCGAAAGGCGTAGGCGGTGCGGCCGAGACGGCGCAGGGCGGTGTCGAGCACCTCCAGCGACAGCACCGCCTTGGGCTGCATCTGCCAGGGGCCGTCGAGGGGGGCGTATTCCAGGGCGGCGTTGAAACCCTTCTCGATATCCACCGGATCCTTGTGGCCGGCGTAGGCCAGCAGCGAGAAGAGGCGGGCGCAGTCGGTGCGCAGCACGTCGAAGTTGGGCCACTCCTTCTTCCCGTGTTGCGGGCGCTGATCGAGCAGCGAGTGGCGCAGCAGCGAGACCAGGGTGAACTCGAACAGGCTCATCTTGCCGTCGGCGCGCACCAGCCGGTCGACGTTTTCGAGGAAGGGTTCGACGGCGTCGGGGTTCAGCTCTTGCAGGGCGGCGGTCACCAATTCGATCAGCGGCAGGCGCGCCGCCCGCCCCGCCCTTTTCAGCCAGCCCAACTGCTCGATGACGCGCACCTTCATGTTGTCATCTTCCCGTTGCAGATTGGCATGGAGTATCGTCGCCGGATCGGACTCCGGGACGACCAGCAGGCCGTAGACCACCGCCTTGGCGCCGTTTGGTTCACGCATTTCGCGCAGCCGCTGCTCGGGCAGCGCCGCCAGCAACTGGTGGGCGTAGGCGACGTGTTCGGGCAGGGGGTTGCCGACGCTGTCGCTGATCGTCTTTGGCGAGGCGGAGAGCCCGCCGTCGCCGCCAAAGCCCATCGCCGCGCCGCTGGCCGCGACGGCGGTGGCAGCCTGGCCCTTGCCCACGCCCTGAAAGCGGGGATCGATGCGACGGATACGCTCGTCGATGGGGGGATGGGTGGCGAAGAGGCCGAGAAAGTTGCGGATCCCCTGGCCAAAGAACATGTGGCTCGCCTCCTCCGCTTCGGGGTGGCGCACCTGGGAGTTCTGGAAGCCGCCGATCTTCTTCAGGGCGTTGCTGATGCCGATGGGGTTGCGGGTGTACTGCACCGCCGAGGCGTCGGCGAGAAACTCCCGCTGGCGGGAGACGGCGGCCTTGATCAGGTTGCCGAAGAAGACGCCGATGTAGCCGATGAGAAACAGGGCGAAGCCGAGCACCGCGAAGCCGCCAGATTCCCGGGAGCGGGAGCGACCGCCGCTGTACATGGCGATGCGGCCGATCATGGCGATCAGCAGGATGCCATGGAGGATGCCGATCAGCTTGACGTTGAGGCGCATGTCGCCGTTGAAGATGTGGCTGAACTCGTGGGCGACCACCCCTTGCAGTTCGTCGCGATTGAGCTTCTCCAGGCACCCCCGGGTGACGGCGATCACCGCGTCGTTGGGCGTGGAGCCGGCGGCGAAGGCATTGATACCCTGCTCGTTTTCCAGCACGAAGACCTTGGGCACCGGCATCCCGGAGGCGATCGCCATCTCGTCCACCACATTGATCAGGCGCTGCTCGTAGAGGTCATTGGGGGCGCGGTCGACCCGCCGCCCGCCAAGCATCTCCGCGACCTTGACGCCGCCGCCCCGGGAGAGGGAGACCACCTTGAAGAGGCTGCCGAGAAGGATCACCCCGCTGACGATCACCGCCACGCCGAGGAAGATGTCGACGCTCCACCAGGGGATCTGGGGGGCGTGGGTGATGGCGTCCTCGTTCATGAAGCGAACCATGAAGATGGTCACCAGATAGGTCAGGCCGACGATCAGTGACACCGCGATCAGAAAGAAGAGCACCAGCCACTTGGTCTTGGCCCGCGCCTTGTCCTGGGCGTGAAAGAAGTCCATTTCCGCCTCCGCCTAGAACGAGACCTTGACCGCCTTGCGCGCCTCCAGCTCTTCCAGCTCCCACAGGTCCGCCTCCTTGAAACCGAGGTTATTGGCGACGATAACGGTGGGAAAGGATTCGCGCTTGGTGTTATAGGTCATCACCGCGTCGTTGAAGGCCTGGCGGGCGAAGGCGATGCGGTTCTCGGTACCGCCCAGCTCCTCCTGGATCTGCAACATGTTCTGATTGGCCTTGAGGTCGGGATAGGCCTCGGCGAGGGCGAAAAAGTTGCCCAGCGCCCCGCCGAGCATCGCCTCGGCCCCGGCCAGACCGCGAATCGCCTTGCCGTCCGCCGGGTCGGAACTGGCCCGCTTGGCGGCGCCCTGGGCGCTGTTGCGGGCCTTGATCACCGCCTCCAGCGCCTCCCGCTCGTGCTTCATGTAGCCCTTGGCGGTCTCCACCAGGTTGGGGATCAGGTCGTAACGGCGCTGCAGTTGCACATCGATCTGTGAAAAGGCGTTCTTGACCCGGTTGCGCAGGGTCACCAAGCCGTTGTAGGCGATGACGCCCCACGCCACGATGACCGCGATGATAATGAGTATGATGATTCCCGTGGACATTTTGCATCCCTCCAGTTTCGACGCGGATCAATGGCGACGACGCCGCTCCGCGGGTTTGAATTGGCAAAGGCGACTTTACCACATCCATGGTACAAGGAATGGGTACTGGTTGGGAATCCGCGATTCGTGGCGGGAGTTCCAAGCTCCCGGCGCGCTATTGGCCGGAATATTCGCCGCCACGCCGAAAGGTCAGGGAGGCCCAGTAACTGATCCAGTCCGCGTTCTCCTTGTCGTAGGGGCGCAGGTAGACGCTTTTCACCAGCCACAACCCGGGGCGATTCAGCTCGATCTCGACGCGCCCCTGGGCGTCGCTGATTTGCCGTTGCCTCTGTTCGGGGGCATCCTTGGTGAAGGCAACCACCAGACGATCGGGCAGGGGTTCGCCGTCGTAGGTGAGTTGCAGGGCTAGGCGCTTGGCTTCGAAGGGAGAATCCAGAGGGATAAGCTCCAGGCGGTAACCCAGCGGCTCCCTCCAGTAGCCCGAGCCCTTGCCTTCGTCGCTATCCCCATCACCGCCGCCCCGCACCACCGTCTTGGCGAAGCGCTGATAGAACTCTCGCGGTCTCTGGTAACGGGGATCGCCGCGGTCATACCCCTCCAGGATGTCGCTGAGCCCCTCCTCCCGCAGATAGGCTTCGAATTTCTCCTGGGTCAGCTCGGTGAACTCAGGCTTGTTCTGATAACCGATCACATAGCCTGGGGCCGCCGCGGTGTCGATCGCCCCCGCCGGATCATCGCCGATCCCCCGGGCCACGGGGAAACGCCGGTTGCCGTCACTGGCGCTGAAGTCACTGTACCAATCCGGGATATTCGGTACACTATCGCCCACCAGATCGCTGCCCACCCGCAAACGCAGTTCGATCCGATCGGGATCGGCGGCGACCGCTTCGGGTTCGATCCAGAAATCATGGGCCAGCCCCTGGCCCGCCAGCAGTACCAGCAGCAGCCCCAAAAGCCGGGTAGAGAGAGAAGATGTCGTCATGTTTCGCCTGTTCCTGATTTGCCTGTACCTCGTTTCGAGCTTCGCCGTCGCCCATGAGATGCGCCCCGCCATCGTCGATGTGGAAGTCGCCGGGGATGGCCGCTTCACCCTGAAAATCGAAACCAATATCGAGGCGCGCCTGGCGGGTATCGCGCCGCTTCACGAAGATACCGAAAACGCACCGCAAGCGGAACAGTATGATCGTTACCGCGCCCTGTCCCCGAGACAGCTGGAGCAGGCCTTTATCGACTTCGAGCCCCGTTTCCGCGAGGGGTTGCAACTAAGGCTCGACGCTCGCGCCGCATCGCTCGAACTGGCGTCGCTGGAGATCCCGGACATCAGCGATCAACGACTCGCCCGCAACAGCCGACTGATTTATACCGGCAATCTACCCGCGAGCGCCGCCGAGGTGCGCTGGCGTTACGCCCCCGACTTCGGCGACAGCGTGGTGCGTTTTCTGCGCCCGGGCATGGACGAGCCCGCCAGTCACTGGGTGAAGAGCGGCGACACCAGCCCGCCCTTCGCCCTGAACGGCGCGATCCAGCGCACCTCCCTGGGCGAGGTGTGGGCCGACTATATCCTGCTCGGCTTCGAGCACATCGTCCCCAAGGGGATCGACCACATCCTCTTCGTACTCGGGCTGTTCCTGCTCAGCGCCGCCTGGAAACCCCTGCTGTGGCAGGTCTCCGCCTTTACCCTCGCCCACACCCTGACCCTGGCGCTGACCATCTTCGGCGTCATCAGCCTGTCGTCGGCGATCGTCGAGCCGCTGATCGCCCTCTCCATCGCCTATGTGGCGCTGGAGAACCTCTTCACCCGCGAACTCCATCCCTGGCGACCGGCGCTGGTGTTCGTCTTCGGGCTGCTGCACGGCATGGGCTTCGCCAGCGTGCTATGGGAACTTGGCCTGCCCGCGGATCACGCCGTGAGCGCCCTGATCGCCTTCAACATCGGCGTCGAGCTGGGGCAACTGCTGGTCATCGCGGCCGCCTTCACCCTGGTCTTCCGGCTCCTGAAGAGACCGGCGCTTTACCGCAAGGCGGTGGTCATTCCCGGCTCCGCCCTGATCGCATTGACCGGCCTCTACTGGACCTGGGGGCGGGTGATGGGCGGTTAAAGGGGAGTAACTATTCTGATCGCCGCGCGAAAACGCGGTTTTCGCTTGCGACAAAGGGGGAGAGTGCCAGCTTCTCCCCCTTTGAAACCCCCAATCGATTGTGTAACTATTCAGCACATCCCGCTGGCGCGGGATGTGCTGAATAGTTACAAAGGGGAGTGCGTTTGCCCCTCAGGCTACCGAGAAACGAGGAAATAGGCGAAAGGCGCGAATATTTGCGGGCGGCTTTACCGACCACAGCTGCGGCGACGCCCCTTTCGGCGTTACAATGCCGGCATGAAGCAGACCTTCTTTACCCGCGACCTCTCCCCCCCGGAGCTGCAAAAGCAGCTCGAGGACTGGTTCGCCAGCAGCCCCGGACACGAGTTGCTGGAGCTGGAGACGGCGTGCGCGGAGCGTTTGATGCGGCGGATCTTCGGCCACTATCTGCTCGCCGCCGGTTTTCCGGGGGATATCCGTTGCAGCGGCATTCGCCTGCCCGTCACCCTTGGCGGCGAGCGGGACAACCGGGCGATTCGCGTCATCGGCGATACCCGCATGATGCCGTTTCAGTCCGACTCCATCGACGCGGTGCTGCTGGCCCATGCCCTGGACTTTTCCGCCGAGCCCCATCAGGTCTTGCGGGAAACGGATCGGGTGCTGATCCCCGAGGGGCGGGTCATCATCTTCGGCTTCAACCCCTATAGCATCTGGGGGCTGCGTCGCGTCATCCGGGCGGGGCCGGTGCCCTGGGGGGCGTCGTTTCTCCCCCGCGGTCGGGTGCTGGATTGGCTGCGCCTGCTCGGCTTCGCCATCGAACAGCAGGAACAGCTGATGTTCCGCCCGCCGCTGGGACACTACCACTGGATGCGGGGCACCCGCTTCATGGAGCGCACCGGGGCCAGGTTCTGGTCGCCGCTGGCGGCGGTCTACGTGATTCAGGCGGTCAAGCGGGTCTCCACCATAACCCCCATCAAGCCGGCCTGGAAGCTGAAGCGCATCATCAAACCCACCATCGCCGAACCCACCGCGAGGAGCAGTCATGGCCGATGAACTGGTAGAGATCTACACCGATGGCGCCTGCAAGGGTAATCCCGGCCCCGGCGGCTGGGGCGCCCTGCTGCGCTGGAATGGTCGCGAGCGCCGCCTCAAGGGGGGCGCCCGCAATACCACCAACAACCAGATGGAACTGATGGCGGTAATCGAGGCGCTGCGCGCCCTCAAGCGGCCGGTCAAGGTGCGCGTCACCACCGACTCCCAATACGTCAAAAACGGCATCACCCAATGGATCAAGGGCTGGAAACGCAACGGCTGGAAGACCGCCAACAAGCAGCCGGTGAAGAACCGGGAGCTGTGGCAGGAGCTGGACGGTCTGGCGGCCCAGCATCAGGTCTCATGGGCGTGGGTAAAGGGCCATTCGGGCCACCCCGAAAACGAGCTGGCGGACCAGTTGGCGAATGAGGGCATTCCCCGCCAAAAGGCTTGATTTCCTCCCAACATAGGGCGACGATAGGTCATTAAGCCGCAGCGACAGGGATCCGTTACCCCAGATGATCAAACGCCTGACACGCCTCATCGGCTGGTTGATGCTCATTGCGCTGGCGTCGACGGCGCTGTTGACCCTCTCCGCACGCTGGCTGCTGCCCGCCATCTCGGAACATCGCGGGGTGGTGGAGGGGCTGCTCACCAGCCGTCTGGGGGCGCCGGTCTCCCTCGGCGGGGTGAGCGGCGAATGGCGGGGCTACGGCCCGGAGATCACCCTCAGCGACCTGCGCCTGCACAACCGCGAAGGGGGCACCCGGCTGCGGCTGGCGCGGGTCACCGCCAACCTCCACCTCCTCGACAGTCTGCTGGCCGGGCGCCTGATGCCGCGCGAGCTGACCCTCCATCAACTGCGCATCCTGGTCCAGCGCCGCCAGGACAAGTCGCTGGTGATCGCCGGTCTGGAGGGGCTGGAGGGGAGCGCCAGCGATGCCGGCCTGACCTTGATCGCCCTGCCGTTTCGGATCCATGTCACCGATACCCGGGTGCGCTTCGAAGACGCCACCGGCGCCTTCGGCCCCCAGCAGCTGGACGGCATCGACCTGCTGCTTCGCGGCGACCAGCGCCGCTTGCAGGTCAGCGCCCGCTTGTCACCGCGGTATGGCTCGCTGCGCATCGACGGCGAACTGAGCGGTGATCCCACCCGCGCCAGCGGCTGGGACGGCGAGTTCTACTTTCACGGCGAAGATACGGACCTGGCGCGACTGATCGGCGGCGCCCTGCCCGGCGAGGTAAGCATTCGCCAGGGCTTGGCGACGACCGAGCTGTGGAGCCAGTGGCGAAATGGCCGCCTCACACGGATCCGCGGCGAGACCCGCATCAACGACGCGGTGATCAGCAATCCCCGGGGGCGCTTCGCCTTCGAAGCGTTGCGCGGGCGCTACCACTGGCAGCGCGACAGCGACGACTGGCGACTGGACATGGATCGCCTCGCGTTCCTGCGCAACGGCCAGCGCTGGGAGGGGTTGCGGGATGCGACCCTGCGCTTTCGGCGACATCCCGACAATGAAGAAGAGTTGGCGATCCGTATCAATCGCGGGATCATCCAGGACATCGCCGACCTCATCCGTCTCATGCCCCCCTCCACCGAGGTCGCCGAGTTTCTCGCCCAGATCGAGCCGCGCGGGCGCATCGCCGAGCTGACCATCCTGCTGCGCGAAGGCGATCAGCGCCCCGCCTGGTTCCTGGGCGGACGCATCGATCGCCTGACCACCAACGCCACCGCCCCTTTGCCGGCGCTGCGCAACCTGGGCGGACGCATCGCCATCGAGCCCCAGCGCGGTCGCCTGACCCTGGAGGAGAACGACGGCGCCATCGACTTCACCACCCTCTTTCGCGACCCCATCCCCTTCGACACCATCTCCGGCATGGTCGAGTGGCGGATCGACGACAGCGGCGAGGTGATCATCGAGAGCGATGCCCTGCGCGCCGCCAATCACGACATCGAGACCCTCACCCGCTTCCGGATGACCCTGCCCGCCAATGACGACGCCTCGCCCCACCTCGACCTGCAAAGCGACTTTCGCAATGGCGACGGCAAGCGCGTCTCCCCCTACCTGCCCACCCCCCTCATGGACCCGGCCACCGTGGCCTGGCTGGACACCGCATTGCTGGATGGCCGGGTGCGAGACGGGGTCTGTCTGTTGCGCGGCCCGCTGGATGACTTCCCCTTCCACCACACCAACAGCGGTCGCTTCGAGGTCGCCTTTTTCGTCGAAGACGTGGAGCTGGCCTACCACCCCGGCTGGCCCCGCATCGCGGGGCTGGACGCGCAGGTGCGCTTCGTCGACAACCGCTTCGAGGCCACCGCCAGCGACGGACTCCTCTACGGCCACCGCATCCTCCATGCCCGCGCCGCCATCGACAGCCTCCACCCCACCTCCCCCCTCACCATCCAGGGCTCCACCGCCGGCCCCCTGGAAGACGGTCTGCGCCTGCTGCGCGAAACACCGTTGGCGAAACGCTTCAGAGAACCGCTGCAAGGGATCGAGGTAACCGGGAAGACGCAGATCGAGATCGACCTGAGCCTGCCCCTCGATCAGGGCGAGCCATCCACTCGGGGCGTCATCCACCTTGCCGGCAACCGCCTGCGACTGGAGCAGTGGCAACTCGACCTGGACCAGTCTCCGGCGAACTGCGTTTTGACGAACAGGGGCTCTACGCCGCGCCGCTGCGCGCCACCCTGGAAGGGGCGGCGGTGCGTGCCGAGATCGGCGAATCGAACGAATATCCCGACCACACCCTCATCTCCGCGACCGCGAAACTGCCGGCGGCGAAGCTGACGGCCCGCTATCCCGCGCTGCGGAGACTGAACGCCGCCGGCGCCAGTGACTGGCGACTGGATATCCACCTGCCTCCCCTCAGCGCCCCCGAGGATGCGCCCACCCATCTGCGGGCGAGCTCGAACCTGCTGGGTACCACCATTGATCTGCCGCCGCCGTTGGCCAAGGGGAGAGAGGAAGAGGCCCCCTTCTCCCTGGCGGCGCAACTGGCGGCCCGTCAACTCAGCCAGGCGCGCCTCCATTACGGCGACCGCCTGGATGCGGCGCTGCGCTTGCATGGGGATGAGGGGGGAAACACCAGCGTGGACGCCCTGGAGATCGCGATCGGCGACGCCGACCTGCTCGCCGATGCGCCAGGAGATCAGGGCCTCCGGCTGCGGGTGCGCATGGATGAACTCGATCTGACCCCATGGGCCGAAGCCGCCCTTGCGGATGGGGGCGATCTCACCCTGCCGCCCCTGGATCGCGCCCACCTCATCATCGGCAATCTGCATTGGCGGGAACACACGCTCAACGATCTGGCGCTGCGTATCGGCATCCAGCGAGACGACGGCCCCGAGGCATGGACCGGCGACATCCATTCGCGCCGGATCAGCGGTCGTTTCCGCTATCCCCGCGAGCCAGTGCATGGTCCGGCAACCATCGAACTCGAACGACTGGCGCTGCGAATGGGGCGAAACGACGGCGCAATGGACGACGACAATGCCACCACCCCTCCGCGAGCGCCGCCCGCCATCGACCCGCGGCAACTCCCCGGCTTCCTCGCCAGCGCCGAGGACCTGCTCATCAACGACGAACCCATGGGAAGAGTGGCACTGCGCGCCGAGCGCTCCCCCCACGGACTCGACCTGACCGCGATGGAGATCGGCAATGACCGCCACCGCCTCAGCGGCACGGGCCACTGGTATCAACAGCCGGACGGCAAGCAGCAGAGCGAACTGGCCTTCGACCTGGCGAGCGACTCGCTGGGCGAACTGCTGATTCGTCTGGGCCTGGCGGAAAAGCTCCAGGGCGCCCCGGCGCGAATCGCCGGCCGCCTGAGCTGGCCCGACGGCCCCTTCGGCGCCGCCGACGAGGAGATGGCGGGGACCCTCTCCCTGGCGATCCTCCAGGGCAGCGCACCGGAGATGGACCCGGGACTGGGACGCCTGTTCGGCCTGCTCAACATCACCGCCCTGCACCGCCGCCTCAGCTTCGACTTCAGCGACCTCTTCGGCGAAGGCTTCAGCTTCGACCGCATCGAGGGGGAGGTCCGCTTCGGGGATGGCGAGGCAAAGAGCGACAACCTCCTCATCGAAGGGCCGGCGGCGCGCATCGAGATCACCGGCAGCGCCGATCTGCGCGACCGGACCCTGGACCAGCGCATCACCGTCAGCGGCAAGGTCTCCTCGGCCCTGCCCATCGCCGGCACCCTCACCGGCGGCCCAGCGGTGGGCGCGGCGCTGCTCATCGCCCAGCAGTTGCTAGGCGACAAGATGGACCGCATCTCCGCCGCCGAATACCAGATCAGCGGCCCCTGGGACGACCCCGCCGTGGAACGTATCAACAAGGGCGGTGACGAAGATGGGGCGCAACCGAACCGAAACACCCCGCCGCGACCCTAGTGCAGTACCCGCCAAGTGACCATGAATAATGCATGGCATAGGGTATTGATTTTCATATATCGTGTTGTTGCTTATTTGGCGGGTGCTGCACTAGCGCGGTGACGGGTGCATTTTTCGGGTATAGCCAATCCCAGAGATCGCTCACGGAACCACAGCACGCACAACGCAATTCTCCTCCGTGATCTCGGTGGCTCCGTACCAGGCTCTATGTAAACTTTGGCGCGACTGTATCAGATGATTTCCCCTTCCCCCTTTGCGCTCCCATCACATGATGCTATTCTCGGCGATCAACCTCGGCCTCCATTCGCGGGCCGCCGCGAATGGCCCGCGACCACTGACCGCAACTACCGGGAACGACCGCAATGAGTAATCCGAATCGGGTTCTGATCTGGATGACCCTCTTTCTGATGGGCGCACTGCTCTCGGCCACCATGCTGATCGAGCCCCTCACCGAGGCGTTTCTCGCCAACCAGGTCTTCAACGGCATGATCCTTGGCGTGCTGCTGATCGGCGTCATCGTCAACTTCCGTCAGGTGGTGATCCTGCATCCCGACGTGGCCTGGCTGGAGGAGTTCCCCCGCAGCCTCAAGGATCGCAACCTGGAGCCGCGGCTGCTCACCTCGATGGCGAAGATGCTGGAAAAGCGCAAGCGGGGCTATCGCATGTCGGCGATGACCATGCGCTCGGTGCTCGATGGCATCCGCATGCGCCTCGACGAATCCCGGGATATCTCCCGCTACCTCACCGGGCTGCTGGTCTTTCTCGGCCTGCTGGGGACCTTCTGGGGGCTGCTCGATACCATCGGCGGCGTGTCCGCGGTAATCGCCGAGCTCTCCGCCGGCGGCGGCGACGACGTAGCGGGCTCCTTCAAACACCTGATGGAGAGCATCCAGGCACCCCTCTCGGGCATGGGCACCGCCTTCAGCTCCTCCCTGTTCGGCCTCGCCGGAGCGGTGGTGATCGGCTTTCTCGACCTGCAAGCGGGCCACGCCCAGAACCGCTTCTACAACGAGCTGGAGGATCGCCTCTCGGACATCTCCCACGTCACCTCCGGCGCGCTGGGCATCGAAAACGAGCAGGGCCTCTCCGGCTATGTCGAGGGACTGCTGGAGCAGACCGCCGAGAGCCTCGACAAGCTCCAGTCGGTGATGTCCCGCAACGAGGAGGACCGTATCACCAACACCGCCCGCCAGATGGAGCTCAACGAGCGCATCGCCGAACTCACGGATCAGATCCGTAGCGAACAGAAGGCGGTACTGCGCATGGGCCAGAGCCACGCCGACCTCCACCCGCTGCTCGCCCAGCTCGGCGAGCAGATTGAGAACAGCGGCAACGGCGATGAGTCCCTGCGCCGTCACATTCGCAATCTGGACATCGGCATCACCCAACTGGTGAGCGAGACGGTGACCAGCCGCGAACGCCTGGTCGACGAGTTCCGCAAGGAGCTGCGGCTGCTCGCCCACACCCTCACCAAGCGCCCCCCCCAGGGCGGCGAATAGGCCCTCGCCATGCTCAGCAGCCGCCGCAGCCGCCATTCGGTCGACGCCTGGCCGGGGTTCGTCGACGCCCTCGCCTCGGTACTGCTGGTGTTCGTCTTCATGCTGATGATCTTCGTCCTCGGCCAGTACTTCCTCACCGACGTGCTGCTCGGTCGCGATCGCGCCCTGGAGCTGCTCAAGCGCGAGGTGGCGCAACTGGCGGAAAACCTCTCCATGGCGGAACGGACCGCCGACGAGCGCCAGCAAAAGGTCTTCAGCCTGCAAGGGCGGCTCGACGCCACCCTGCGGGAGAACCAGGCCCTCAGCGCCGAGCTCGACGAGACCCGGCTAAGCCTGGCCGACGCCCGGGAAGAGATCGCGGTGGGCGAGAAGCAGCTGGAGATCAAGCTACGGGAGCTGGCCTCGCTGCAACAGGATATCGCCGCGCTACGGGAACTGCGCAACCGGATGGAGGGGGAGATCGCCGGCCTGCAACAGACCGCCAGCGCCCGCCAAAGCCAACTGGACGAGACCGCCAGCCGCATCGGCGAGCTGCGGGACCGCTCCAAGGCGCTGGAGGCGCGACTGGCGGACGAGCAGGAGCGCACCCTGCTCGCCCAACGCGAGATCGAGGCCAAGGAGATCCGCATCCTGGAGCTCTCCAGCCGCATCGAAGAGACCGCCGAGGCGCTCCGCGAGGAGCAGCAGCTCAGCGAGCGCAAGCGCGACGAAGTGGCCGAGCTCAAGCGCAGCATGGACGCCCTCCAGGCCCAGCTCTCCGCCCTCGCCGAGACCCTGGAGCTGAAACAGCGGGAGACGGAAGTCAAGCAGGTGGAGATCGATAAGCTGACCAAGCGCCTCAACCTGGAGCTGGCGCGCAAGGTCAAGGAGCTGAATCGTTATCGCTCCGAGTTCTTCGGCAAGCTACGGGAGGTACTGGGAGATCACCCGGACATTCGCATCGAAGGCGACCGTTTCACCTTGCAGTCGGAACTGCTGTTTCAGTCCGGCTCCGACGAGATCGGCGACGCCGGCCGCAAGCAACTGGCCAAGCTCGCCAACACCCTCAACGAGCTGGCCGAGCGCATCCCCACGGAGATCGACTGGGTATTGCGGGTCGACGGCCACACCGACACCCGGCCGATTCAGACCGAGCGCTTCCCTTCCAACTGGGAACTCTCCACCGCGCGCGCCGTCTCCATCGTCAAGTTCCTGATCGACCGCGGCATCCCGCCCAAGCGCCTGGCCGCCACCGGCTTCGGCGAGTTCCACCCCCTCGACCCGCGGGAGACCGCCGCGGCCTATCAGAAGAACCGACGCATCGAAATCAAATTGACCGGACGCTAGGGAATCGGTTACAACCCGCCCTTTGGAACACGCATGAGACACAGGACCCCATGAGCCAGATCGTATCTTGCAGAGAGTTGCTGATTTTACGCCACGCCAAATCCGACTGGGACACCAACGCCCCCAGCGATTTCGAACGCCCGCTCAACAAACGGGGCAAGAAGGACGCCCCGCGCATGGGCCGCTGGCTCCACGACCGCTGCCTGAATCCGGACCTGATCCTCGCCTCCCCCGCGCAACGGGCCAGGGAGACGACCCTCGCCGTCGCCGAGCAGCTCGCAATGCCAGAAGATGCCATTCGCTGGGAGGAGCGCATCTACGAGGCCTCCCGCTCCACCCTGGTCGAGGTGCTGCGCGAGGTCAACGACGAACACCGTCGCGTACTGCTGGTAGGCCACAACCCGGGGCTGGAGTCGCTGATCCTCTACCTCACCGCCGGCGGCGACAACACCCCGCCGGACTACGGCTTCTTCAAGACCGCCACGCTCGCCCGGATCGCCATGCCCGACCACTGGGTCGACGTCCATCAGGGCGCCGGCCAACTGCTGGAACTGATGCGCCCCAAGGACATCCCCGACGATGCCTAGACGATTGGCGGAGACCTCCCTATCAAGATGCAGTGCGAACCAATAGCGGTCATCCGTTCCCCCTACCGTGACAAGTTCGGCGTCCCCCGCCAGAGCGGCATGGTCGAAGAGATCGAGGCGATCATCCAGCTGCTGCCCCCCTACAACCGCCCCGAGGCGGTCGAGGGACTGGAAGGCTTCTCCCACCTATGGCTGCAATTCCACTTTCACCTCAATGACCCCCAGCGCGATCGCGGCGAAGGCTGGCAACCCATGGTGCGCCCGCCGCGCCTCGGCGGCAACCGCAAGGTCGGCGTCTTCGCCAGCCGCGCCCCCTTCCGCCCCAACCCCATCGGCCTCTCGGCGGTACGCATCCTCGCCATCCACGCGGATGCCGCGCGCGTCGAGATCCGAATCAGCGGCGCCGACCTGGTCGACGGCACCCCGATCCTCGACATCAAGCCCTACATCCCCTACGCCGACGCCATCCCCGACGCCCGCGCCGGCTTCGCCCCCGCCCCGCCCCCCTCACGCCCCGTCCGCTTCACGGCCAGCGCCGAGGCCCAGCTACAACAACTCGACCAACCCCGACACCTGCGCCAACAGATCACCGCCATCCTCGCCCTCGACCCCCGCCCCGCCTACCGCGCCGGCGACGACGATAACCGGGAATACGGGGTGCGGCTCTACCAATGGGATATTCGTTGGCGGAGAGCAGGGGAGGCAATAGAGGTCATCGAGATCCTGCCGATCGGGGATTGAACCCGCCAAACCCCGTTTATTCACTCCGAAACACCCGAAACACAGAAAGATCCTGATCGGACATCCTCGCGCCTCACCCCTTTGGCGTCTAAGGGACAATCGCACACCGAGCGAGGAGCCCGGACTTCAGTCCGGCATCGCACCCAAGGAGCTCGAACTTTCCTCTCGTTTTCGGGATACAAAAACCACTTTGTCGCAAGAGAAATGTTTTCGCGCAGCGATCTGAATCGTTACCCGACGACTACCTGTGGCTGCCGCTGATGGGTTCCGGTGACTGGAACGACGGCATGAATCGCGCGGGGATCACCGGCTCCGCCGGCTGGATGGACCCCCTGCCCCTCGAATCGCTGTTGGGGCTGCGGCTGGAGGTCGACCAGCTCTACATCGAACCCTGCCTGCCGGAGCACTGGACCAATGTCATTCAGTTAGCGGCACGCCAGGTTCCCGCCCTTGATGCGCCTGACTCCGGAGCAGGCCGGAAATCGTCGGACCGGCATAGGATGTGCCGAATAAAAAGCCTTGTCGCTCGGTCGACGGCACATCCTATGCAGAACCAAAAACGGCCGGCGTGCCGACGAAATAAGGCGCATCATTCCCGGAAAATGCAACGGTGGCTTATCTCAATGACATTGAGCATTGAACGAGATTCAAGGTGTATTATCGCTTTCGGAAGTCGGTATATCATATTGTGGTGACGCCGGCGCATGAGGGTACATGAGGGTGTAGACGGGGTGACGGTGGACGGGGTGGTGCAGGCGGGGATGGGGATTGGGTTGGTGGATGATTGGAGGGAGCATGAGGTGGGGTAATTGTGATTGGGTAGGCTTGTCGCTCATCTTCAGTTTACCGCTATCCCGAACAAATGCCTTGGTTTGAACCAACATCATTTTGTCAGTTGCTCTTCAAGTTGTTCGGTGCTGATGGGCTTCAGGTCACGATTTGCTCGTGCGTCTTCCATTGCTGCTACGGTTTCCCCATCCATGCGCCTCACCCCTACGGGGCTTACGCTCAAATCCGCTCCCGGCGGATTTGTGTTCGGCGCGTCCATGCGCCTCACCCCTCCGGGGCTTACGCTCAAATCCGCTCCCGGCGGATTTGTCGTAGCTGTACCAGCACTTCAGGGAGCGCGACCTCCCCTACGGCCTACAATATTCTCTGTGTACGCTTACCTCATGTATTGTTCGCGGTTACCCGCTCCGCAATGAGATCAACACTCGATACGGGTGGGTGGCTAGCCCTTACCCGACAGGGACTTTCACCCTGCAAGATTCGCCGGGCTTCGCCCGGCGCGATAACGTCAAGGCTCAGGCGCCCACCAAAGCGGTAAGCCGATAGGCGCACCGCTTTGGTGGGTCGCCTGGAGCCGCATGTTAGGCCATAGCTTGATTGAAGCTTACTACTTCGACGTTAAGCTTTTCCTTCACGATGTGTTTTTGAGAAAGAAAGCTATCTAATGCATCCAATGTCTTGGCATGAAAGTATCTTTCACCGCATTCTGTACAAACTTCAGCTTGAACATCCTCTACTATATATAGTTTTTTGTTTAACCAATGCTGCTTTTTTACGTATTTTTGTTTTGTTTCTCCGCCGCAGAATTCACATTTCATGATTTCACCTATAATGCGTAAACTGTGATAATAATGAGATTAGATACTTCTCGAAACCTACACAATACATGAATTAGCCTTCCATCCCTAGCTGGCCCTTGTATTCTGTATCTCGTGCCTCTTTCATCATGAGTCATTTTCTTTTCAATACGACCTTTTAAGATTGCATTTTCTATATCCTTTCTTTCAAGATCATCATCCAGCATCTCCTCTTCTGCATGAGAGGACAAGAAATATTCTCTATCGACTATTCTTTGCCGTATTTGTTGTATTACAGACATCTTTGATTAACTGTGCGACTTATCTTCTTGGCCTAACAGTAATTATGCCGACGTCGGTCCTAAAAGCTTTATGGCCGACGTCGGCATAATCCCATAAAAGCCGACAGCCCGTCAATTCTCGGTGTTAATTTGTGGCCAACCTCACGGAACGCTTAGTTGGGCGAGAGGTATGGCACGAAATTTGGTAAATTGCAA
>JAABSM010000085.1 GCA_011390365.1 Gammaproteobacteria bacterium | reverse complement strand
GCTACCCCTTCGACCGGCTGGTCGAAGAACTCGACCTCCCCCGCGACCTCAGCCGCTCGCCGCTGTTCGACGTGATGCTACTGCTCGACCGCGTCGAAGAAGAACCCCTGAAGCTCGCGGAGGTAGCGATCGAGCGGCGGGAACTGGAATACCGCATCGCCAAATTCGACCTCACCTTCCACCTGCAAGAGCGGGGCGAGGCGCTGATCCTCCACCTCAACTACAACACGGACCTGTTCGCCCCGGCCACCATCGAACGCATGGCCGGACACTTCGAACGGCTGCTGCAAGCGGCGGTCGAGCACCCCGAACGCCCGATTGGCGGCTGGCCGATGCTCGGTCGCGGCGAACTCGACCAGCAACAACAGTGGAACGCCACCGCAGTCGACTTTCCGCCGGACCAGACCCTGGTCAGCCTGTTCGAACACCAGGTACGGCGCACCCCCGACCATCTCGCGCTGCTCGACGACGACACCGCGCTGAGCTACCGCGCACTCAACCAGCGCGCCAACCGGCTCGCCCACCAGCTGCTCCGACTCAAGCAGCGCAACCGTTGGGCGGAAAATGGTCTGATCGCGATCTGCCTGGAGCGCTCCGCAGAGCTGGTGGTGGCGTTACTGGCGGTGCAGAAATGCGGCTGCGCCTATCTGCCGATCGATCCGGACTATCCCCGCGCGCGCATTGCGTTCATGCTTGAGGATGGCGCCCCGGATCTGGTCCTCACCCAGGGCGACTTGCTGCCGCGGCTGCCTGCGGAGGGGGAGCGGCTGTGCCTCGATACCTTCGATGGCGACACCCTGGCGGACGGGGATCCGGCGCTGCCGAGTCAGCCCGATTGCAGGGCCTATGTGATCTACACCTCCGGCTCGACGGGCAAACCCAAGGGGGTGGTGATCCGTCAGCGTGCGCTGCTGAACCTGCTGCTGGATATGCGCCGACGCACCGCCATCGGAGCGGACGACACCTTTCTGGCGATCACCACCCTCTCTTTCGATATCGCCGCGCTGGAGATCTACCTGCCGTTGCTCAGCGGTGCCAGGCTCTCCCTCGCCTCGCGGGAGGTTGCGCGGGACGCCATGGCGTTGCAGCGGCGCTTGCGTGATCACCAGGTCAGCTACATGCAGGCGACGCCGGCCACCTGGCGGATGTTGCGGGATGCCGGTTGGCCCGGAAGCCCCCACCTGACCGCGCTGTGCGGCGGGGAGGCGCTGCCGGAGGAGCTGGCCGAGTATCTGGCGGGTCATCATCGCCATGGCTGGAATCTTTATGGGCCGACCGAAACCACCATCTGGTCGACCGCCCATCGACTGACCGATCCGTTGACGCGACCCTTGCCGATTGGCGTCCCCATCGCCAATACCCAGGTGTGGGTGCTCAATGAGCAGCGGCAACCGCAGCCGGTAGGGGTGGCGGGAGAGCTGTGGATCGGCGGCGCGGGCCTCGCCGAGGGCTATCTCAATCGCCCGCAACTCGCGGCGGAGCGGTTCGTCGAAGTCGAGTTGGGGGAGGGCGGTCGCGAGCGCCTCTACCGAACCGGCGATCTGGCCCGCTGGCGGGAGGATGGTCAGCTGGAGTATCTCGGTCGCCTGGATCAACAGGTGAAGATTCGCGGATTTCGCATCGAGATGGGCGAGATCGAGGCGGTGCTGATGCAGCATCAGGCGGTCAAGGAGGCGGTCATCTCGCTCCATCAACACCCCAGGGGGCCGCTGCTCGCCGCCTACCTGACCCTGAAGGAGGGCTATCCGCCCAGCGCCGACGACCGGGCCTCTCTGAGCGCCGAGCTGCGCCATCATCTCGGCACTCAGCTGCCGGAATACATGACCCCGAGTTACTTCACCCTGCTGCAAGCCTTGCCGCTGACCGCCAACGGCAAGATCGATCGCAAGGCGTTGCCGGCCCCCGAAGCCGAGGCCGCCGATCAGGGCATAGCGCCGCGCAGCGACACCGAAACACGGCTCGCCGCGCTTTGGTCCGAGCTGCTGGGGGGCGAGGTCACCAGCATCAGCGCCGACTTCTTCAAGCTGGGCGGCCACTCCCTGCTGGCGACCCGGCTGGCGGTGCGCATCGGCGAGGCGTTCGGGGTGGAGGTGGCGTTACGCACCCTGTTCGAATACCCCGTTCTGGCGCAGTTGGCGGATTATCTCGATGCCCAGCGACCGAGTCGTCCCGAGGGCGCGCTGGAGGATGGCGAGGAGGAGTTCGAGTTATGACGGTCGATGCCGCCGTGACCGCCCTGTTGGTGGAGCTTCGGAGCGCTGGCTGTCGCCTCTGGCTGGAGGAGGGAAAGCTCAAGGTCCGCACCGGCAAGGAGGGCCTCTCCGACGAGCTGAAGGGGCGGCTGAAGGCGCACAAGGAGGCGATCATCGGCCACTTTTCCGGCCAGCGGGAGGCGATTCCGAAACAGCCCGCCGACAGCCCCATTCAGGCCTCCCACGCCCAGCGAAGGCTGTGGTTTCTGGCCCGACTGGAGGGGGACTCCGCCAGCTACAACATGCCTGCGGCGTTGCGACTCACCGGTGAGCTGAATGTGGCGGCGCTGCGCGATACCTTTCGGGTGCTGGTCGAACGCCACCAGAGCCTGCGCCTGCGTTTTCCCGAGGTCAACGGCGAGATGGGCGTGGCGGTGACGTCGGCCTATGACCCGCTGATGGTCACGGATCTCGGGTCGCGCCCCGCCGGCGAGCGCGGGGCCGAACTCGAACGGCTGATGCAGGAACATGCGGAACGACCGTTCGACCTGGAGCGGGGGCCGCTGCTGCGACTACAGCTGATCCGCCTTGATCTCCAGCAGCAGGTGCTGTTGCTCAACATGCACCACATCATCTCCGACAACTGGTCGATCGGGATCCTGATGAAGGAGTGGGCGAGCCTCTACCGGGCCTTCGCCCAAGGCGTCGAGCCGCAGCTCGAACCGCTGACCATCGACTATTCCGATTATGCGGCCTGGCAGCGCCAATGGCTCAGCGGCGAGCGATTGCAGCGGCAGTTCGAATACTGGAGCGGCCAGCTCGGCGATGCGCCGGAGGTGCTGGAGCTGCCCGCCGACTTCCCGCGCCCGGCGCTGCGGCGCTATCGCGGCGCCCTGCTCAAGAGCGAGCTGGATCGGCGGCTGAGCGAGGCGCTCAGGGCGCTTGGCCAACGGCATGGCGCGACCCTGTACATGACCCTGCTGGCGGGCTTCGCTGTGCTCCTGCATCGCTACAGCGGCCAGCAGGATATCCTCATCGGCAGTCCCATTGCCAATCGCCCGACCCGCGACACCGAAGGTCTGGTCGGCTTCTTTCTCAACACCCTGGTGCTGAGGACCCGCTTTCCGGAGCGCACCAGCTTCGCCGAGCTCCTCGACCAGGTGCGCAGGACCACCCTTGATGCCCATGCCCACCAGGATATCCCCTTCGAACTCCTGGTCGAGCGCCTCAACCCGCGACGCAGCCTCAGCCACAGCCCCCTGTTCCAGGTGATGTTCGTGTTGCAGAACAACGAACGGGTCGCGCTCGATCTGCCCGGGCTGGCGGTGGCACCGATGGAGCAGCAGCGGACCCTTGCCAAGTTCGATCTGCTGCTTAGCATCGACGAAGGCGATGATCGACTGCTGCTGCATTGGGAGTACGCCCGCGACCTGTTCCGGCGCGAGCGCATCCAGCGCATGGCGGAACACTTCGCGCTGCTGCTGGAGGGCATGGTCGCGGGCAAGGACGACGACCTGCTCGCCTTGCCGATGCTGACCGAGGCGGAGGGGCGTCAACTGTGCGAATGGAATCGAACGGAGACCGCTGATTGCCGCGGCGAGAGCATCGTCAATCTCTTCGAGGCGCAGGTCGTGCGGACCCCCGAGCGGACGGCGGTCCTGTTCGCCGATTGCCCGCTCAGTTACCGTGAACTCAACCGCCGGGCGAATCGTCTCGCCCATGCCCTGATCGACTGCGGCGTTGGTGCCAATCGGCTGGTGGGCATCTGCATGGAGCGCTCGCTGGAGATGGTCATCGGCCTGCTCGCCACCCTCAAGGCCGGCGGCGCCTATCTGCCCCTCGATCCCGACTATCCCCGCCAGCGGCTGCAATGGATGCTGGAGGAGTCCAACCTCCATCTGATCCTGACCCAGAGCGGGTTGCTGGAGCGCTTCGAGGGGCAGACGCTAGCGACCCTATGCGTGGACCGAGAGCCGGGGTTGGCGGACCAGTCGGATTGCAACCCCGATGCGATAGTCGGTCCGGACCAGCTCGCCTATGTGCTGTTCACCTCCGGCTCCAGCGGGCGTCCGAAAGGGGTCGCCATGCCCCACCGGTCGCTGGTCAATCTGGTGCGTTGGCAAGCCGCCCAGCCCGATCTCGCGGCGGCGGCGACGACCCTGCAATTCACCTCCCTGAACTTCGATGTCTCCTTTCAGGAGATCTTCACCACCTGGTGCGGCGGCGGGCGGCTGGTGCTGGTGGAGGATGCGGTGCGCCGGGACGCCAACGCCCTGCTGGCCTATCTGGCGGAACAGCGGATCGAACGCATCTTCCTGCCCTTCGTCGCCCTCAATCAGCTGGCCGAGAGCGCGGCGGCGGGGCCTCGCCTCGCCCTCAAGAGCATCATTACCGCTGGCGAACAGCTCAAGTTGAGTGCGCCGCTGAAGGCCTTCCTGCGCCGCCAGGGTTGCCGTCTCTACAACCATTACGGTCCCACCGAAAGCCATGTGGTCACCAGTTACGAGCTGGCGATGGAGCTGGATCAGGAGCCGCCGCTGCCGCCCATCGGCCGCCCCATCGCCAATACCCGTATCCATCTTCTCAATGGCCGTCAGCGACCGCAACCCATCGGCGTCGCCGGCGAACTCTGTATCGCCGGGGAGTGTCTCGCCCGCGGCTATCTGAACCGTCCCGAACTGAGCGCCGAGCGATTCATCGAAACGGAGCTGTTCGGGCGGGGCGAGCGGATCTACAAGACCGGCGATCTGGCGCGTTGGCGGGAGGATGGAAATCTGGAGTATCTGGGCCGCATCGACCAGCAGTTCAAATATCGCGGTTATCGCATCGAGCCGGGAGAGATCGAGGCGGTTCTGTGTCAGCACGACGCGGTCAGCGAGGCGGTGGTCACCCTCCATGAGCGGGACGGGCATCCGTCGCTGGCGGCCTATATCAGCGCATCGGATCGCCAGCCGAGTCCCGAGGCGCTGCGCGATTTCCTCGGCCAGCGCCTGCCGGACTACATGATCCCGACCCGCTTCACGCTGCTGGAGCGACTGCCGCTGTCGCCGAATGGCAAGGTGGATCGCGGTGCGCTGCCGGAGCCAGAGGCCGCCGTCGACCGGGGAGAGACCCCAGTGCGCACGGAGAGCGAGGCGTTGCTCGCCACCCTCTGGTCGGCGCTGCTGAAAGTCGATGTCATCAGCGTGACCGCCAACTTCTTCGACCTTGGCGGACACTCCCTGCTGGCCACCCAACTCGCCTCCCGCATCCGCGACGGGTTCGCTGTCGAGATGCCGCTGCGGACGCTGTTCGAACATCCCGTACTGGGGGATCTGGCGGCCTGGCTGGATCGCCAGCAGCGGGGCGACCTCCCGCCGCCCATCGAGGTCCAGCCGGAAGGTGCGCCGCTGCGCCTCTCCCACGCCCAGCAACGGCTCTGGTTTCTGGCGCGGCTGGAGGGGGCGTCGACGGCCTACAACATGCCGGTCGCCTTGAAGATCACGGGCGGACTGGACCGCCAGGCGCTGAGACAGACCTTTCTGCTCCTGATCGAGCGCCACCAGTCCCTGCGCATGTGCTTTCCGGCGGTGAGCGGGGCGCCGAGCCCGCGCATCCTGCCCCCCTACGACCCGCTGGTGATCACCGACCTCAGTCGACAAGCGGATGGCGAACGGGAGGCCAGCCTTCAGCGCCTGCTCAGCGCCGCCGCCGCAGAGCCGTTCGATCTGGCCAACGGCCCCTTGCTGCGGCTCCAGCTGATCCTGCTGCCGGGGGATGAGCAGGTATTGCTGCTCAACCTTCATCACATCATCTCCGACGGCTGGTCCGAGGCGATACTGGTGCGGGAGTGGGCCGCCATCTACGACGCCGTGAGGCAGGGCCGTGCGCCCGAATTGGAACCCCTGCCGATTCGTTATACCGACTACGCCGCCTGGCAGCGGGAGTGGTTGCGGGGCGAGGTGCTGGAAGGGCAACTCGCCTACTGGACCGAGCAACTGCGGGGGGCGCCGCAGCTTTTGGAGTTGCCGGCCGACTTTCCGCGCCCAGCGCTTCAGAGCTATCGCGGCGCGACCCTGGTCAGCGCTCTTGATCCCCGTTCCAGCCAGCGCCTGAAGGCCTTCGCACGCGAGCAGGGGTGTACCCTCTTCATGACCCTGCTGGCCGCCTTCGCGCTGCTGCTGTATCGGTACAGCGAGCGGGACGATCTGCTGATCGGCGCCCCCGCCGCCAATCGAGGCCAGGGTCGAAGCGAAAATATCATCGGCTTTTTCGTCAACGTCCTGGTCGCGCGGGTGCGCGTCCCGCAGGGCGTTGGCTTCACCGCGCTGCTGGAGCAGGTACGCAAGACCGCCCTCGCCGCCTACGCCCATCAGGAGCTGCCGTTCGAGCAGTTGGTGGAGCGTCTCAACCCGGAACGCAGCCTCAGCCACAGCCCCCTCTTTCAGGTCATGTTCGATCTGCAAGATCGGCGCGAGTCCCCCCTCGACCTTCCCGGCCTGAGCGTGGAACCGCTGGAACTGGCGGGGAGGATCGCCAAGTACGACCTCTCTCTCGGCGCCATCGATACCGGCGACCGCCTCGAATTTCACTGGGAGTATGCCACGGAGCTGTTTTGCGAGGAGCGCATCCGGCGCATGGCGGGCCACTTCGGGGTGCTGCTGGAGGCCGTTCTGGAGCAACCGTCCCGGGATATCCGTCTGCTGCCGTTGCTGACGCCGCAGGAGAGGCGACAACTCGAAGCCTGGAACAGCACCGCGGTGGATTATCCGCTGGAGCGGACCCTGGTTGATCGCTTCGAGGAGCAGGTCGAGCGGGATCCGGCGCGAATCGCCGTCATCTTCGGCGAGCGGCGGCTCAGCTACCGGGAACTCAACCAACGCGCCAACCGTATCGCCTGGCGGTTGATCGAGCTGGGCGTCGCGGCGGACACCCTGGTGGCGGTCTGCGCCGAGCGTTCGCTGGAGATGGTCAGCGGCCTGCTCGGTATCCTCAAGGCCGGCGGGGCCTATCTGCCGCTGGATCCCGACTACCCCAGGGAGCGGCTCCAGTTGATGCTGGAAGACAGCCGTGCGCCGATCCTGTTGACCCAGCCCCAGCTGGCGGGGCGACTGCCGCAGACGGGTGCGCGGCTGGTCTACCTGGATGGCGAACAGGCCGCCGACGAGGGGGCGAGCGACAATCCCAAGGGGCGCGCCGGCCCCGGTGATCTGGCCTATCTGATCTACACCTCGGGTTCGACGGGCAGGCCCAAGGGGGTGCGCGTTCAGCAGGATTCGCTGATGAACTACATCCTGGCGCTGGCGGATCTGTGCGCCTTCTCTCCCGATGACGTGGTGTTGCAGTTCTCCTCGATCAGCTTCGACGCCGCCGCAGAAGAGATCTTCACGCCCCTGACCCATGGCGGCCAACTGGTGCTGAGGACCCGCCAGATGCTCGACGCCCCGGAATCTTTCTTCGCCGCTTGCGGACGCTGGGGCATCTCGCTGCTGCTGCTGCCGACCGCCTTCTGGCAGTATCTCCTGGCGGCGGTCATCAAGGCGCGGGGCAATGAGGATGGGACCGCCGCCAGCGGCTTCTTTCCTGACAGCCTGCGCCTGATGCTGATCGGCGGCGAGAAGCTGACCGAGGAGCATCTCGCCGACTGGTACCGCATCGCGCCGGAGATCCCCCTGATCAACGGCTACGGGCCGACGGAGGGGACCATCGCCACCGCCTTCTGGGGCAGCACGGCGAGCGCGACCCGGGCCTGTATTGGCCGACCCATCGCCAATACCCGCATCCATATCCTGGATCACAATCGGCAACCTCTGCCCATCGGCGTCGCGGGCGAACTCTGCATCGCCGGCGTCGGTCTGGCCAGAGACTATCTGGATCGCCCCGAACTCACCGCCGAGCGCTTCATTCAGGTGGAACTCTTCGGCCAGTGCGAGCGGATTTACCGCACCGGCGACCTCGCCCGCTGGCGGGCCGATGGACAACTCGAATACCTGGGGCGTATCGATCATCAGGTGAAACTGCGCGGGTTTCGCATCGAACTCGGTGAGATCGAGGCGGTGATGCGCCAGCACCCAGCGCTCGGCGAGGCGGTCGTCATGCTGCACCAAGGGGAGGGTAACCCTTCCCTGGCGGCCTACCTGACCTTGACGGATGGGAAGGCGGCGGGCCTCGATGGCGTCACCCTCATCGCGGAGCTTCGCCAACACCTCAAGGCGCGTCTGCCGGGCTACATGGTGCCGGCCAGTTTCACGCTGCTCGACGAGTTGCCGCTGACCCCCAACGGCAAGATCGATCGACGGGGATTGCCCGCGCCGGATGGCGAAGCGACGGGGAGTAGCGGGCAAACGCCGCAAAATGCCACCGAGCAACGGATCGCCGAGGCCTGGCGGCAAGTGCTGGGGCGGGAGCAGGTCGGTACGCGAGACAATTTCTTTGACATGGGCGGCCACTCGCTGTTGGTGGTCCAGCTCCTCCAACTGCTACAGGTCCAGTATCCGATGCTCAAGATCATTGATCTCTTCAGTTATCCCACCATCCAGACCCTGGCCGCATATCTGGACCACCCGCCGCCGTCGGCGGCGGATGGACGGGCGCGAGAGCGGCACGCAAGGCGCAAGGCGCGCCAGCGCGGCCTCAAGGGCCGGGGGAGCTAGCCATGGAGAGCAGCGATATCGCCATCATCGGCATGGCCGGGCGCTTCCCCCAGGCCCCCGATCTGGAGCGCTTCTGGCAACTCCTCGCATTCGGCCGGGAGGCGGTGGTCGCCTACTCGGATGAGGAGCTGCTCGCGGCGGGGGTTGACGCGGCGCTAATCCAGCATCCCGATTACGTCAAATCCGGAACCTTCATCGAAGGTTTCGACTGTTTCGACGCCGATTTCTTTGACATGAGCGCCCAGGACGCCGCCATCACCGACCCGCAGCAGCGGCTGTTCATGGAGTGCGTCTGGCACGCCCTGGAGCATGCGGGCTATCCGCCCGGCGACGATGGAGTTCGTATCGGCCTCTATGCCGGGGTGGGGGATAACCGTTATCTCCATTACAACCTTGAACCCAATATGGACCAACTGCGGGCCACGGCGGGGGATTATCGGATCGCGACCCTCAGCGGCAAGGATTTCATCGCCACCCGCATCGCCTACAAGCTGAATCTGACCGGTCCCGCGATCACCGTGCAGACGGCCTGCTCGACCTCGCTGGTGGCGGTCCATGTCGCCGCCCAGAGCCTGCTCAACATGGAGTGCGATATCGCCCTCGCCGGCGGCGTCTCCCTGGAGTTGCCAGCGCGCCAGGGCTACCTCTACCAGGAGGGGATGATCCTCTCCCCCGATGGCCATTGTCGCGCCTTCGATGCCCGCGCCCAAGGCACCTTCAGTGGCAGCGGCGTCGGCGCGGTGGCGCTGAAACGGCTGGAGGATGCGCTCGCCGATGGCGATACCATCCACGCGGTGATACGCGGCTCTGCGGTCAACAATGACGGCCATCGCAAGATCGGCTACACCGCCCCCAGCGTTCAGGGGCAGGCCGAGGTGATCGCCGACGCGTTGGCCATGGCCGAGGTCGGGGCGGATCAGATCCGCTATGTCGAAGCCCACGGCACCGGCACCGCGCTGGGCGACCCGATCGAGGTCGCGGCGCTGACCCAGGCCTTCCGCCAACACACCCATGCCCGGCGGCACTGCGCCATCGGGTCGGTGAAGAGCAATATCGGACACGCCGATACGGCGGCGGGGATCGCCGGATTGCTGAAGGTCGCCTTGGCGTTGGGGCACCGCCAGATCCCCCCCAGCCTCCACTTCAGCCAGCCCAACCCGGAGATCGATTTCGATGACAGCCCCTTTTACGTCAATACCCGCCTGACGCCCTGGCCAGACGCCGACGAGGTCCGCCCCCACGCCGGGGTGAGTTCCTTCGGCGTGGGTGGAACCAACGCCCATGTCATCCTGGCCGAGGCACCGCCGGAACAGGGGGAAGGGAAGCAGGAGAGCGGGACGGGGCCGCGACGGCAAGAGTGGTTGCTGTGCCTGTCGGCCAGGAGCCACGAGGCGCTGGAGGCCTGCTGTCGTCAACTGGCCGACCACCTCCGCGGGCATCGCCGCCAGTCGCTGGCGGATATCGCTTTTACCCTGCAACTGGGGCGACGGGCCTTCGACCAGCGGCGGGTGATCGTCTGCGGCGACCATGAAGAGGCGGCGCGGAGTCTGGAGGCGACGGATACGCCCGTGCCCCGCCCGCGAACCGGCGATCGCCCCGCGATTGCCTTTCTGTTCCCCGGTCAGGGCAGCCAGTACCTGAACATGGGGCGGGAGCTGTATGAACGAGAGCCGCTCTTTCGCGACACCCTTGATCAGTGCGCGGAGCTGTTGGCGGCACCGCTGGGCGAGGATATTCGGCGGGTGATCTTCAGCGACGAGCCGCGAGATGGCGAACGGCTGCAACAGACCCAGTACACCCAGGCGGCCCTCTTTTCGCTGGAGTACGCGCTGGCGAAGTGCTGGATGGCCTGGGGCATAGTCCCGGACATGATGCTCGGTCACAGCATCGGCGAATACGTGGCGGCCTGTCTGGCGGAGGTCTTCACCCTGCCGGAGGCGCTGGCGCTGGTGGCCATGCGTGGCCGCCTGATCCAGCAGTTGCCGCCGGCGACCATGCTTGCGGTGCCATTGTCGGAAGCGGCGGTCCGCCCGTGGCTGAGCGAGGAGTTGTCGTTATCGGTGGTCAACGGCGCACGACGGTGCGTCATCGGCGGCACGGCGACCGCCATCGACGACCTGCGGCGGCGGCTCGCGGCCGAGGGGATCGACGGCCAGCCGCTGCATACCTCTCACGCCTTCCACTCCCATTTGCTGACGCCGGTACTGGAGCCCTTCGCCCAACAGCTGCGAAAGATCACCTTGCGGCCACCCATGCGCCCCTTTCTCTCCAATCTGAGCGGGCAACCGATTCGCGCCGAACAGGCGACCAGCGTCCAATACTGGCTTGACCATCTGCGCCATACCGTCCAGTTTCACGCCTGTCTGGGGCATCTCCTGCGACCGCGGGGGATGGATATATTGCTGGAGGTGGGGCCGAGGCACAGCTTGTCGATGCTGGCCCGCCGGCATCCGGGCTATGCCGAGCATCTTTCGCTGCTCACCAGCATGCCCCGCGCACCCCAGGCCAATCCGGCACCCTCCGAGTCGCGCCATATCCTCGCTACCCTGGGTGAGCTGTGGGCGCGCCATGCCGAGGTCGACTGGGCGGCCTTCCATGGCGAGGCGCGGCGGCGGGTCCCGCTGCCCGGCTATCCCTTCGCCCGCAACCGGCACTGGCTGGATGCGCCGCAGGCCTCCGCAGGCCCGGCCGGGGCGCCCGGCGACGGAAGCTGGCTCTATCGGCCGCTGTGGGTCAGGCAGTCCCTGGCGGCGACCGGTCCGAGCGAGCCGCCCGCCCATTGGCTGCTCTTCCTGGATTCCGACGACAGCCTGGCGCCGCTGTTGGCGGCGATGGGACGCCAGGGTGATACCCTGACGCGGGTCTACCCGGGCGAGGGCTTCAAGCAAAGGTCGAGCGGGGAGTACGAGATCGACCCGCAGAGTCCCGAGGATTATCGCCAGTTGGTGGCGAGGCTGGCGCAACAGGGCTTTCCCAGTCACATCCTCCACGCCTGGCTGTTCACTCCGCAAAGGACTGCAGCCTGGGAAGAGGAGGGGAACCGCCCCTTGCTGCTCGGGTTTTATTGCCTGCTCTACCTGCTGCAAGCGATGACCCGCGCTAACATCGATCGGCCTCTCTTGATCAACATCATCGCCGATCACCTGCATGCCATTGGCGAGGGGGACCAGCCGTCACCCGCCCGCGCCGCCGTGCTGGGGGCGCTCGAAACCATCCAGCGGGAGATGCCGGAGATCCGCTGTCGTGCGATTGATAGCGAGTATCCCGCGCCATGGGATCGTCTGGCGGCGGAGCTGGCGAGTGGGATCGAATCGACCCGCATCGCCTATCGGCGCGGTCGCCGCTGGCTGCAATCCTATGAACGGCTGCAATGGCAACCGCTGGTGCCGACCCGACGGCTGAGGCCGCAGGGGGTCTATCTGATCACCGGCGGCCTAGGCGGTATCGGCCTGACCCTGGCCGAACATCTGGCCGAAGAGGTGCAGGCGAGACTGATCCTGGTCAGTCGTCGGGCGGAGATCGATCCGGCCACCAGCGAGCGATTGGCGGCCATCGACAAGAAGGGCGGCGAAATCCTGCGGGTTTGCGCGGACGTGACGGACGAGGCGCAGATGGGACGGGTGATCGAGCAGGGGCGGCAACGGTTCGCCGCCATTCACGGGGTGATCCACGCCGCCGGGCTGCCGGATGGTGCGTTGATCGCCAATCAGACCGGCGCTGAGGCGATCCTCGCCCCCAAGGTCGATGGCACCTTAGTCCTGCATCGCCTGCTGGCGGAGCAGCCCCAGCCCCTGGATTTCTTCGTGCTGTGCTCCTCGCTCTCCTCGATCATGGGTGCCGCCGGGCAGATCGCCTATTGCGCCGCCAATCAGTTTCTGGATACCTTCGCCCACAGCCAGCGCCACCATCCCACCACCCTCTACACCGCCATCAACTGGGATAGCTGGCAGGGCGTGGGCATGGCGGTGGCATCCGTCAAACGGCGTTCGCTCCCCGATGATCGGGACATGGCGGCGTTGCGCCATCCGTTGTTCAGCGGCTGCCGGGTGGAGCAGGGCGGCATCCGTTATCGCGGGCTGCTCGATGAGGGGCTGTGGATCCTGGCGGATCACCGGATCCTTGGGCCGGAGCGGGTCGTGATGCCCGGTACCGGCTACCTCGAATGGACGAGGGCGGCGTTACGCCATCAGCTGTCGGCGGATGATGACGGCGGCCTCGCCCTCATCTGGCGCGATCTCTACTTCATGCAGCCGCTGATCATCGAGAACGGCGAGCGCAAGATGATCGATCTGCTGTTGACGCCCATCGACGACGGCTTCGAATTCGTCATCAGCGGCAGTGACGACGCCGGTGAGCCGATGGAGCATGCGCGAGGCCGCCTCTCGACCTCGCCCGCCGCCGCCATGGCGGTCGAGTCCATCGACCAGATCCTGGATCGCTGCCAGCGACGGAGTTGGCATGTGGCCGCGGATTTCGCGGCCAGGCCAGCGGACCAGTGCAACGCCCTGGAGCGCGCCTTGCGGGCCTACGGCCCCCATTGGCACTATCTGCGTCAGGTGTACGCCGGGGAGGGGGAGGGGCTGGCCTATCTCGCGCTGCCGGACGACGCCGTCGCCGAGTTGGCCGATCATCCCCTCCATCCGGGGCTGCTCGACATGGCGACCGGCTTTCTGGGCATAGCCGATGGCGATGGGGGGACAGGTCTCCCCTTCCATTACGAAAAGGTGGTACTCTACCGGCCATTACCGCCCCGCCTCTACAGTCACGCACGTCTGAGGTCCGCCCCGCCGAGCGAGTATCGCATGGATCTTGTCCTGATGGATGAACAGGGCGAAGTCGTGATGACCATCGAAGGCTATACCTTTCGCGACGCCCAGCCTGCGATCACGCCGCTATCCGGCCAGCCCTCCCGTGCCGACCAGCAGGCCTCGCGAGCCTTGAGCTACGGCTTTACCCCGGCGGAGGGGGCGGCGGTGTTCCGCCAGGTGCTGGAGCATGGCGAACCCCAGGTTCTGACCAGCAAACTGGATCTGATGGCGTTGTTGATGCAAGGGGATGAGCCCACCGCCGAACCCGCGCCGCGACGCAAGCGGGCGATCGTCAAGCGCCCCGCCCTCGGCAACCATTACCTGCCGCCGACCACCGAGCTGGAGCATCGGCTGGTCGCCGCCTGGCAGGGGTTTCTCGCCATCGAACCCATCGGCATAGGCGACGACTTCTTCAGCCTCGGCGGCGACTCCCTGCTGGCGATCCAGCTGGTGGCCTATCTGCGTGCCGAGCTGGGTCTGGATCTGGCGGCACAGGCGTTGCTCAACACGCCGACCATTCGCGCCCTGGCGGCGCTGTTGCAGCCAGCGGAAGGTGATTCGGCGCAGGTCTCGCCGTTGATCGAGATCAACCAGGGTGACGCCTCCCGTCCCGCGCTGTTTCTGTTTCACCCCGTCGGCGGGCATGTGGTTCATTACCGGCTGCTGGCTAGGCATCTGGCGAAGGAGCAGGCGGTCTACGCGGTGCAGGCGCAAGGGCTCGACGGGGAGGCCGAACCCATCGACAGCGTGCCGCAGATGGCGGCACGCTACATCGACTACATCCGCGAACGTCAGCCCGAGGGTCCCTACCTGCTCGGGGGCTACTCTTCGGGGGGCATGACCGCCTATGAGATGGCGCGCCAACTGACCCTCCAGGGCGAGACCGTCAGCCTGCTGGCGATGATCGATAGCGGCTGGCCCCACAGCATCACCGCCTATGGGCCGGATGACGAGGTCGAGGTGATGGTCGATCTGCTGGAGCTGAGTCAGGAGAGGGCGATCTCCACCGACGAGCTGGCCGCCATGGAGGCGGCGTCCCGCTGGCGCTGGTTCGTCGAACAGATGGAGGGCGACTTCAGCCCGACCAGTCAGCGGCGCGCCCGTGCCTTCATGGATGTCTTTCGCGCCAATACGCTGGCCATCTCGACCTATCGCCCCGAACCCTGGCAAGGCACGGCGCTCTTTTTCAGCGCCACCGAGCGGGACGATCCCGGCCCCGGACAGGAAGAGGCGTGGGCAAAACTGACCACGCCGACGATGGAGATCTGCCATGTTGCTGGCAACCATGTCTCCATCATGACCGAAGAGCGGCATGTCCGGTATATCGCGGAGCGATTACATAACACCATGAGTAAGGTCTTGTAATGGCGATTCCATTCGTTGTAGTGGGCGGCGGCACCGTAGGTTATTGGCTGACCCGCCCGAAAAAGAACATCTCGAAAAAGCTGAGGACAAGGCCGCCCGCCGATTGCGTGCGCATCACCGCCGCCGCGCCGAAGAAGAGGGGTGTCGCCAGCCATGAATTCAGCTTTTTGCGCCTGGTCGGCGATATTCGCGCGATCCTCCGCGGGGACGGACGGCAGCAACACCTCTCCACCCTGGAAGAGGGCAAGGATCGGGCGGTTGCCGCCAATCAGGCCAGTGACCTGCCCGAATCCCACAAGCACCAGTTCTATCTGACGCTGGGTACCGTAGTCACCGCGCTGATCGGCGGTCCCATCTTCTCCGCCATCAGCATTGTCGGGATCTTCTACCTGTATCGGGACATTGCCCTGTACATGCTCAAGGATTTCAAGCGGGGGCGGATCTTGAACGTCTTCCTCGCCAACCTGGTGGTCATCGCCGGCATGATCTTCACCGGGCATCTGGTGCTGGCCGCGATGGCCGGGCTCGTCGGCAACTTTGTCGTCAGGTTGATCGAGAAGGCCGAGCGGGATTCACGGCGGCAACTGGTCAGCGCCTTCAGCTTCCACCCGCGCAGCGTATGGGTCAAAAAGGGCGGGGTGGAGGTGGAGGTGGAGCTTGCCGATCTGGCGGCGGGCGACCTGGTCATCGTCAACGCGGGGGAGGTGATTCCGGTCGACGGCGCCATTCAGACCGGCTTCGCGTCCGTCGATCAGCAGCTGTTGACGGGGGAGAGCCAGCCGGTGGAGAGGGCACCGGGCGACAAGGTGCTCGCCTCGACCTTGCTGATCTCGGGACGCATCGAAATCGCGGTGGAGACCGCCGGGGATGAAACCGTCGCCGCCCGGATTGGCCAGGTACTCGACAATACCCAAAGCTATACCGATACCCTGGTCATTCGCGGCAAGAACATTGCCGATGGCTTTCTCGCCTGGGAGTGCGGGCTCGGCGCTATTACCTGGCTATTGAAGGGCAAGGTCGCGGCCCTGACCGTGCTCTGGTCTTCATTCGGCGGCAACATGGTCTCGCTGGGACCCATGACCGTGCTCTCCTATCTGCAGATCTGTTCCCGGAAGGGGATCCTGATCAAGGATGGCCGGGTGCTGGAGTCGCTGCGCAAGATCGATACCCTGGTGTTCGACAAGACCGGCACCCTGACCCTGGAACAGCCGACGCTCGCCAAGATCCACCGGCTGGCCGACATCGACGAAGAGACGTTGCTTGGCTACGCGGCGACGGCGGAGTACCGGCAGCCTCATCCGATCGGCAAGGCGATCGTCGACAAGGCCCGCAGCGAAGATATCCCCCTGCATGACATCGATGCCGCCGCCTATGAAGTGGGTTACGGGATCAAGGTCACGGTAAACGGTAAACGGATCATGGTGGGAAGCGTGCGGTTGATGGAGCGCGAGGGGATCCCGCTGCCCCCGGCCGCGAGTGAGATCCAGCGGCGTGCCGAAGAGAAGGGCTACTCCCTGGTCTGCGTGAGCGTCGACGGCAGGCTGGGCGGCATTCTGGAGATGCACCCGACGATTCGCCCGGAAGCGGTTCAGGTCATTGCGTTCCTCAAGCGAGCGGGCAAACGGGTCTACATCATCTCCGGCGACCATGAGCACGCCACCCGCAACATGGCGCGGATGCTGGGTATCGAGGACTATTTCGCCGGCGTGCTGCCCGAGGAGAAGGCGGGGCTGGTGCGGGCGCTGCGTGATCAGGGCCGATTCGTCTGCTTCGTCGGTGACGGCATCAACGATGCCATCGCCCTCAAGTCCGCCCAGGTCTCCATCTCCCTGAAGGGGGCGTCGACGGCGGCCACCGATACCGCCCAGATCATCCTCATGGACGGTACCCTGCGGCACCTGACGGAACTGTTCACGCTGGCCGATGAGTTTGAAAGGACCATGCACGCCAATCTGCTGACCACCATCGTGCCGGGGGCGATCTGCGTCAGCGGTGTCTATTTTCTGCACTTTACCCTGCCGTTCGGCCTCGGCCTCTATTACCTCGGCAGCGCTGCGGGCCTGATCACCACGATCAAACCCGTTATCACCCATCAACAGGATTCGAGCGAGTCAGATGAATGAGATGAAAAACAAGCTTTTACTAGGGTCGCATATCCGCCAGACGGCGCCGCGCAAGCTGGTTCGCGCCCACTTTCCGGCGCATCAGGGGCAGCTGGGTGATATCGCCGGGCTGCCCAATGAGGACCTCTCCCGGGATGCCCCCTACATCCGCCGCTCGCTGGTACATCAGGCGGAGGCCGCCATCGCCGAACTGCTCGGGGTAAAGGCCAGCGTGCTGTTGACCAACGGCGCCTCGCAGGGGCTGCTGGTCGCCTGCCTGGCACTGGGGCGTCGCACCCGGGATGTGGCGATTACCGGCGACTGTCATATCGCCATTACCCACGGCATGATCCTGGCGGACCTGATGCCGGTGATCGTTCCGTCGCGGCGTCTGAGTCCGACGACCGAGGAGATACTGGCCTTCCTGGATGGGCCGAACCCGCCGGGCGCGCTGATCCTGCCGGTACCCAGCTATCGCGGCGAATGGGCGGACCTCCAGCGCATTGTCGTGCGCACCCGGGAACTCGGTATCGATCTGATCATTGACGAGGTCCATGGCACCCAGTTGCGTGGTCTGCCGGGTACCCCGCCCTCGGCGCTCGATTTGTCCTGCTCCCTGGTCATCCACAGCGCCCACAAGTACGCCGGCGCCCTGGTTCAGGGGGCGGTGGTCCATCTGCCCAAGGACTCACCCTGGGAGGTCGAGGAGGTGCGGGCGGCACTGGCGCTGATCGACACCACCAGCCGCAGCAACCTGATCCAGGCGAGCGTCGAGGCGGCGCTGCACGCCACCATGCCAGGCAGTGAACTGTTCGCGCGGCTCGAGAATACTACCCGACGGGTAGCTGAACTCAAGCGGCAATTGCGCCAGTGGGGTGACCAGACGCTGTACCATGACGCCGCTTGCGCCGATCCCCGCAAGCTGCTGCTGCGCAGTGATCGCGTGTCCGGCTTCGAGTTGGCGCGCAGACTGTTCGCGGCGGGCATAGACCACGAGTACGTCAATATCGATGAGGTGCTGCTGGTCTTCTCCCCGGCCAACACCGGGGAGGAGTTCACGCTGGTCGCCGACGCGCTGCGGAGCGTGCGGGAGTCGCTGGCGGGACTTGCGCGGCTTCGCTTTCCCGACCTCCTGGCGATGCCGCTGCGACGCTTTTCGTGTCGTCCGCGGGAGGCCTGGTTCGCCCGATCGGTCCGCTTGATGCCGCTGGCGGAGGCGTTGGGCCGTTGCGCCCGCCAGGCCGTGTTGTATGAAAGCCCCGAGGGTGCGCCGGAAAACGCCGCGCACCCCTCCGCCGAACCCCGCCTTTCGCCGGGGTGCGCGGTGTTGATGCCCGGTGAGCGCATCAGCGAATGGCATGTCGCGGCCATCGGTTCCGATGAGCAGCTAGCCGTAATCGAGGAAGAGTTACCCATCAACAATCAATAGGGGATAGCCATGTTTCGCCCGAATATCGATACACTTGCCGCGCACGCAAGCGCCACCGTCACGGTGCGCACCCAGACCCTCACCATCGACTGCCCGCCCTCCCAGCGCAGCTGGCGCGGACTTGCCCCGCGGCTGCGCAAGGCGCTGGGTGACGAGGAGCCGGTCCGTCTGATCTGCGTCGATGCCGATGACCGGCAACTGACCTTCGATGTCACCAGGGTAAAGACCAGCCGCAAGCCGGCCTGGAACTCGCTGCTGGAGGAGACCGAAGACGCCCCCGCCAGCGTCCCCGATGGCGCCCCCTGGACCGTGGTGAGCCTGTTGCCGACGGGCGTGCGGGCGGAGATCGGAGGCTTCGCCGGTGACGCCACCCCCAGTACCAACCTGTTGGCCACCGCCTGCGACCAACTGATCACCAACCCCAACGCGGTCACCGCCTCCGATCTGTATTGCGCCGCCGCCAATGTCAGCTACCTGGAGGGCAATCTCATCAACCGCTTCATGCTCGGTCAGCTCGATCTCGGGATCGGCGAGCATCGCAAGGTGGGGCTGGTAGTGGAAGAGGCGGTCGATCCGGCGTTCGAACGGAACGTGCTGAACGCCATCAACGCCATGCGCACGGTGGCGGGGATCGAAGTGGATCCGGTCGTTTTCACTGGCTCCATGCAGGCGCGCAGCGTGTTCCACGCCCACGGGCATGCCAGCGGAGAGTATGACGACCTAAGCGCCCTGCTGGACGCGATGGACGTCGTCTACGCCCGCGGCGCACGGGCGGTTGGCGTGGTCTCATCCATTGATGTGCCGCAGCCGATACGGGAGGCCTACTATCGCAAGGAGCCGATCCCCAACCC
>JAABSM010000084.1 GCA_011390365.1 Gammaproteobacteria bacterium | reverse complement strand
ACCCTCCCCCGGCGGGGGAGGGAACCCTTCGATCGGTGGCGGAAGTGAACCTTCCGCCATCAGACGCGCCTCTGGCTGTTTGGCATGTTGTTACTCGCCAGACGGGGCTTGCAGCCCCGTCCGCACCGTTATCTGAACAAAGGGAACAAAGGGGCCAGGCTCGAATTGAATTCGGCCTACATGCGGGTCAACCTGACACGTCAAAGCGGTGCGCCTATCGGCTTACCGTTTTTGAAGGATCTTCATGACCATCCAACACTTCCCACCCCTCCCCCTGGTCCTCGCCGGCCCATTGCTGCGCCTGGTGGAGCCGCATCGGCTGGTGCTGTGGCTAGCAGTGCGGGAGCCGGTGGCGGTTCGGGTGGTATTGGATTGCGGGGCGGGGGATGGGCGGGAGTTGCGGATTGCGCCGGGAGAAGCGGGGTGTCGCTGTATCTCCGCCGGCGAGGGGTTGCACTATCTGTTGCTGGAGCTGGCGCTGGAGCGGGCCTTGCCGGTGGGGCCTTTGATTGGTTACGGGGTGTGGTTGCGGCCTTTGGCGGATCCCCAGGGGGATTGGCAGGGGTGGGATCGCTGGGCGGCGGATCTCTGTTATCCGGGGCGGGAGATGCCCTGTTTTCGGGTACCGGAGCGAGTCGATGCGCTGCTGCATGGCTCCTGTCGCAAGCCCCATCATGCGCCGGGGGATGGGCTGGCGCAGGCGGATCGGTTGCTGGGGCGGATTCTGGATGCGGGGGATGGGGATGCGGAGCTGCCGGCCTGGCCTTCGCTGCTGGTGCTGAGCGGGGATCAGATCTACGCCGATGACGTGGCGGGGCCGATGCTGCGGGCGATTCATCAGCTGATCGAGCGGCTGGGTCTGCCGCATGAGCCCTTGCCGGGGACGGATGCGGGGCCGCTGGCGAGCGCGGCGGATCTGTACGCCCATCCGCGGGGCTATTACGGGCGCGAGACCCTGTTGCCGCGGCGGGAGGGGCGTCGAGATCTGATCGACATCTTGTTCGGCGGGGTGGAGAAGCCGATCTTTACCAGCGATACCGCCCATAACCACCTGATCACCCTGGGCGAGGTGCTGGCGATGTATCTGCTGGCATGGTCGCCAGCCTGCTGGGCGGGGGTGGATCTTGGGCCGCCAAGCGGGCTGGGCGGCGCGGCGCTGCGCCAGTATGCCGAGGAGCGGGTGGCGGTGGAGGAGTTCGCGGGCTACCTGCCGGCGGTGCGGCGGGTGCTGGCGCATCTGCCGACGGCGATGATCTTCGATGATCATGACATCACCGACGACTGGAACCTGAGCCGGGAGTGGGAGGAGGTGGTCTATGGTCAGCCCTTTTCGCGGCGGGTGATCGGCAATGCCCTGATTGGCTATCTGCTCAACCAGGCCTGGGGCAATCGCCCCCAGGCCTTCGGTGACGAGGTGATGACGCGCCTGGGCGAGGTGCTGACCGCGCCGGGGGGCGAGGGGCACGACGGCTGCATTGAAGAGCTGCTGCGCTTCGAGCAGTGGCATTACGAGTGGTGCACCACGCCGCCGCTGGTGGTGATCGACAGCCGCACCCGGCGCTGGCGTTCCGAGAGCTCCGCCGAGCGGCCGTCGGGGCTGATGGATTGGGAGGCGCTGACCGATCTGCAACATCGCCTGCGGGATCTGGACGCGGTGCTGCTGGTGTCGCCGGCGCCGATCTTCGGGGTGAAGCTGATCGAGGCAATTCAGCGGGTCTTCACCTGGTTCGGCAAGCCGTTGATGGTGGACGCGGAGAACTGGATGGCCCATCCCGGCGCGGCGGCGGTGATTCTCAATATCTTTCGCCATCGCAAGACGCCGGAGCGCTTCGTGATCCTCTCCGGCGACGTCCACTACTCCTTTGTCTATGACGTGGAGCTGCGCGGCCGCGGCCACAGTCCGCGCATCTGGCAGATTTGCAGCAGCGGCCTGCGCAACGAGTTCCCGCCGCGCCTGCTCGCCACCCTCGACCACCTCAACCGCTGGCTCTACTCACCCCGCTCGCCCCTCAACTGGTTCACCCTGCGCCGGCGCATGCGGGTCAGCCCGCGCAAGCCGGAGGGCACGCCCCATGGACGTCGCCTGCTGGAGGGGAGCAGCATCGGGCTGGTGGAGCTGGACGAGATGGGCGCGCCCTGGCGGATTCGGGAGTTGCTGGCGGATGGGCGACTGGCGGAGTTCACCCGACGGGAGGCGGAGTCGCGGTGGGAGTAGCTACCGCCGCGCGCTTGCGACTCGATGAACTACGAAATGCACGAAAAACGCGAAAAATGTTGCCCATGTATCGTGCCTTTGGTGATCTTCGAGGTTAATCAAACGGTCAGCGCTTCCTCTTCGAGCAATCGTTCCGCCATCCCCAATACCACGCTTCCGCCTACCTGGTCGTCGGGATCGAGGGCGTGGAGCTTGCGCAGCGCTTGCCACGCTTTTTCGACCTCGCCCCCGCGCAGCAGCACGAAGCCAAGGGCCTTGAGGCTGTAGAGGTAGAGCCGGCGTGGGCCGGCGGCGTTCCGCCAGGGCTCGGGATCCGGGGCGAGGGCGCGCCAATCCGGATCGAAGCCGGCCTGGCGCGCGGCCTCTTCCAGCACATGGTCGACGTGGCGTCTGGCCTCCCCCATGCGATGGGCGTAGGCGTACATCTTGTAGAGGGCGATGTGGGGTTCGAGACGTTGCGGGAGCTGTTCACAGGCGTCGAGCAGCAGCCTCTCGGCGCGCTGCCCGTCGTGGTGGACGTTGAGGTCGCTGTTGAGCAGGCGTTGCAGTTCGATGGGGGTGATGCTGCCCTTCTCCCAGGGCAGTTCATTGAAGAGATCGCGCAGTTGCATGGTGTTGGTCCTATCGGTAGAGGCTCGCGTAGCCCTCTTCCATCATCACCTGGCGAACCGCCGGGCGTTGCAACATGCGCCGGTAGTGGTCGGCGCAATGTCGGGGCAGGGGAAGTTGGATACGGTCGGCCCAGAATTCGCAGTAGAAGAGGGCGGCGTCGGCAATGCTGAAGTCGCCAAGCAGGTAGTCCCTGTCCGCCAGTTGGTTGTGCATGATGGCGACGCCCTCCGCTACGATCTCCCGCCCCTGCCGCTTGACCCGCTCCTGGTCCGCCGGGGCGGGGGTGTAGCGTTCGCTGGTGAAAAGGCGGGTAAAGCCTTGGCCGTGGATGCCATTGACCGCATGGCTCATCAACTCCAGGGCGCGAAGTTGGCCGTCCAGGTCATTCGGCAGGAGTTTACGGCGGGGGTGGGCGCGGGCGAGCCACCAGGCGATGGATTGAAAGTCGGTCAGCGCCAAGCCGTCATCGCGCACCAGCGTGGGGATCGTCCCCTTGGGGTTGAGGGCGCGATATGCGGGGCTATCCTGATCGCCCTTGAGCAGATCCACCAGATGGGCCTCGAACACCAGCCCGCACTCTTCCAGCAAGATATGGATGCCGGTGCTGCACGAGCCGGGGGTCATGTAGAAGCGCATATTCATGCCTGCTTTCCCCACCATGCTTGCAGTGCATCGTCGATTTCGGCGTAGGGGTAGTCATCCACCGCCGCGACGCCGATGGCGGCGAGTTTGTCCCGGGGTCCGTCGCCGATCTTGGCCACGAACACCGCCTTGCAATCCCTGACCGCCTCCAGGATGCCACTCATGGCGCTCTGGTTGGCGCTGTTGCCCAGGCAGTAGTGTTCCACCTGGCGCTGCTCCAGCAGGGTCGCGCCCTGGCCGTCGACCTGGTAGATCCAGAACTGTCTGGCGTGGCCGAAGTGTTCGCTGATGGCCATCCCCTCCCTGGAGGCGACGGCGACCTGCATCGATTCACCCATGATTGGTCTCCCCGTTGAGGGCGTCGAACAGCCCCTGTTCCCGAATCATCGCCTTGAAGCCCTTCATCATCGGTCGCGAGATCATGGTCTCCGCCAGTACCCGTTTTTCGTAGATGTGCAGCTTCATCGCCTCATCCCGCTCCTGGCGGGCCTCGGCGATCAGCTCACGGATCTCCGGCCCCAGCAGCTCGCCGGGAAGTGCCTTGACCTGGTCGTAGAGCAGGCTCATGACCAGCTTCTCATCCCGGTCCATCTTGCACTTGCCGTCGAGGATCTTAAGCATGACCGAGGTGGCGCAGTCGATATGGCTTGGCGTCAATGGGTGATCCTTTACCCAGGTTTTGATAAATCTCTTCATTGGCCTCATCTGGAGCGGGGTGTTGTTCGGACCAGGGATGTTTTGTGCGCCATGGCCCATGTGCGAACAGCGAAAGCTACCATCAAGCAAGGTATGGGCCAGGGGCTAAGCCCATGATTATTTTCGGACATGAAGAGGGCGTTGTAGGATTGTCGACCAGAGCTGGGTTGGTATGGAGCAGCGTCAGGAACGAGTCAAAGCGACAGGTTGGCAAGGAGCGGGGTAGTGTCGAAACGGGCCGGAACCCCTTGTGGTTCAGGGGAAAGGTCCTGTCCTGAGGGATGTGAGCGCCAAGGCATTCACACTTGGAGCAAAAAAGAAGCGGGCATGGTTGACTTGCGTAGCCGGTTGGCCAATAATCGCGCGCCCTCAAGCTTTCCTCTTAGTCAAGAGAAGTACCCTCTCTCGTTAGGCCGAGTGAATCCCTTCTGTTGCAAAGTATCTCAACAATCTCCCAAGGAGTAATCCATGAAGAAAAGCGCGGTAATTGTGGCGATCAGCGCCGCCATCGCTCTGCCCACTGCCTCCCAGGCCATCCAGCTGACCGACTACACCATCCCCACCAGCGAGTGGCAAGAGGCCTACCTCGAAGGTAGCGGCAACCTGAACTCCGGCAACCAGGATCAAGCCAGTTACGATCTGTACCTGAAAGGCGACTATACCCACAACTATACCTCCCTGCCGCAAAACTGGGAGATCAATGTTGACGGCTATGTCGACATCGATCGCGGCGGCGACGAAGGCGACACGCGTGAAGAGTCCTATGGTGCGAATGCGTCCGCTACCCTGGACAACTACTTCAACAACAACGACAAGATGTTCTGGTACGGATCAGCCGACGCGAGATACCGCGATTGGGCAGATGACGTGCAGCTGAATGTCGGCGCTGGCATCGGCTACGGTCGCGTGATCAATGCGACTCCTCTTGCTGAAGCCCTGCGCATCGTGGAAGAGCTGCGCGAGCATAACGTGGTCAGCGGCAACCTGTCCGATAGTACCTACATCGAAATGGCGCAGGTGATCGATCGCGAGAACGAGTTCCAGAGCAAATACGGTCTGGAAGAGTACGAAGCGCATTGGTACAAGGCAATCGAAGAAGTATTGAACAAGGCCGGTGTGCTCACCAACAACGCCCTGGGTGCCGAAGGTGCGCTGCACATGCGCCGCGTGCTGGAAGAGGAGTACGTTACACCTCGCGCCCACGGATGGGTGGTTCGCGCCGGCTTGGGCTATATGGTGCAGAACTATTATGGGGAAGATAGCGATCCGTCCCTGAACGCCGAGTTCAAGTACGCACTGCCGATCGGCCTCCAGGGCCAGTTCACCAACGTGTTCACCTACTCGACGGTCTTCGCCGACGATACCAACCACTCGTTTGCGAACACCATGAGCTACAGCCACGAAGTCTCCGATCAGATCGATTGGGTGAACGAGTGGTATATAGGCCACGAAATTTCCGGTGACGACAATGTCGAGGATGCCACCCAGAATCGTCTCTCCAGCACCGTAAGCTACTACCTGACCAACCGCATGACCGCCGGTTTGACGGTCAGTGCCGACTACCTGGACGATGGCATCGACAACAACGGCAATGACGACTGGGATTTCGGTACCTACTTCAGCATCCGCTATCGCTTGAAGTAATCCCGCCTCGCTGCTGAAAGGCAGTCGATAAAAAACGGCCCGTCTTGCATCGCAGGACGGGCCGTTTTTATTTTATCTGCGTGAATCTGCGTTCATCTGCGGTTTACAGGATCATTACCGCCCCTCGCAGGCGTTTCGGCCTTCGCTCTTGGCCCGGTAGAGTGCGTCGTCGGCGGCGGCAAACCATTGCCGCATCTCTTCCTGGGGGTGCCAGGCGGCGACGCCGAGGCTGATGGTGACCTGGAAAGGGGGGTGGTCCGGGAGTTGGACGGGGGTCTGGGCGACGCTTTGGCGGAGGGTTTTTGCAAGGCGCAGGGCGTCCTCCTGATTGGTGTCGGGCAGTACGATGGCGAACTCTTCGCCGCCGATGCGCGCGAACAGGTCGCTGATGCGCAGGCGCTCGGCGATGACGCGGGTTACCTGCTTGAGCACGGCGTCCCCCGCCGGGTGGCCATATCGGTCGTTGACGTGCTTGAACAGATCATAGTCGATGATGATGAGGGAAATCGGGCTGCCGGAGCGACTGGCGCGACTCCGTTCCGCTTCGAGACGTTCCATGAAGGCGCGGCGGTTGAGGATGCCGGTGAGGGCATCGGTATTGGCCTGTTCCCGCAATTGTTCGTTGAGGTCGCGAATGCGCAAGGTGCGCTGGGCGACTTCGTCTTCCAGCTTGCGGGTGCCGAGGCGGATGGCGAGAAAGAGCAGGGCCTCGATCAACAGCCAGGCGCTGAGGGCATAGGCGGCGGTGAGCCACTGGTCGTGACGAAAGGCGGCGAAGCGTTCGCTGATGTCCCGCCATACCACGATGCGCCCGACCGAGTCCCGCTCCGGCTGGACTGCGCCCAGATAATCCCGCAACGGCCAGTGGGCGATGGCGTAGTGGCGGCCACCGATGGCGACGATGTCGCTTTGCAGCTCCTCGCGGCGCTCCCTGAAGACGCCGGTCGCGATGAAGTCATTGATCTCCTCTCGGCTGTGGGCCTCAAGTACGCACTCGCAGCCCCGGGGTGTCGCGGCGAAGCGCTTGGCGACGAACTCCGGCCACATGGCGTCCTCCACATGCTCGCGCTTGAGCAGGGCCGCCCAGCCCATGTCGAGATTGCGGTCGAGGAGCTGCAACAGGGGGGTAAAGGAGGTGCCCACCTCCAGCGCGCCAATGTGGACCTTTTCGCCGTCCGGATAGGCGAACAGGGGGACCACGCCGCGAATGCCGGAGTAGACGCGACCGGTCTCGAAGCCGGTGCGAGGGGTGCGCTGTTCGTTGGTGTGGGCGATGGTGAGGCGCAGATCGTCCATGCGGTCGCCGTAGCGGTCGGGGCGGTGTACGCGCAGGAAGCTGAGAGAGCCGGGGCCGAGATGAAAGTGGAGCTGGCGCACATCGAAACGTTCGATGAGAAAGCGCCAGAGCTCGCCCACCTCGCCATAGAGCCGCTGCCGAACCTGGGCGGCCTGCTCGCCGCCCGGACCGCCCCCCTCCCGCTCTACTGCCTGTTTCGCCTCCAGCATCATCAGCTGGATATCCTCCTGGTGGGCGAAGGTGTAGGCCAGCAGCAGCATGCTGTCGAGCTGTTCGCGCATCACCATCTGGTAGGCGGCGCGGGCGTTTCTGCCCTGGTCCGCCTGCTCGGCGATGAGGGCGCGATGGGAGAAGTGGTAGTTGATGGTGACGAAGAGGGCGTCGCTGATCAGCAGCAATACACTGAGCAAAAGGAAGATGCGGGCGCCGCGGCCCATGCGTTTTCTGCCTTCCTGGTCGATCTCTTTCGGTTCCATCCTGGTCGTTCCGGGTCAGCAAGCGCCTCGCGGACGTTCCGGAGAACGAGGCTTGGCGTGCGAAGGTGTATTCATTCGCGCGTCAAGTCGCGCGCCGCGAATAAATCCTGACATCATGGGAATAGGCGCGGCCTGCGCCAGAAACGCAGCATGCAAAATCGCTGGTACTGGAAACGCTGCCCATTGCAGGGGTCGATCATCAGCCTGCCGCCCGTTTCGGCCCAGCGCAGCAGCGGCGCAAGCCGTTTTGCCAGCTGTGCAAGTCGGCCCCGCCACGCCTCGATGTCGCCGACGAGGGCGGGTTCGATGAGTTGATCCATGACCCACAGGTCGTCGCCAGCCGTCTCTTGGCATCGCCACTGCGTCGGCGACTGGGGTTCGATCCCCGCCGCCAGCGCCAGCCCCCGGGTGAGGGGATGGTCGCTGTATACCCTGGCCGAGGTGCGGGCGGTCTGGATGACGCCAAGGCCATCGGGCCAGAGGCCGTTGATCACCCAGCGCCCCTGCGCCTCCCGCGCCTGATTGATCGGGTCACGATGAAGCAGCATCTGGCTCTCGTTGAGGATCGCGGCCCAAAAGCGGGCGTCCTCGCCCCTGGGCAGGGCGGGATTGATGTTACGCCCGCCGTTCACCTCATGGAGCGGCGTGAGGGTGATAGCGGCATGGGGAGGATCGATCAGGTACCAGCGGTTGGGCGCCGGGGCGACCAGCTTCAGGCCGCGATCGGCGAAGTGGTCGTTGACGCGCCCCACCAGCGCCGCCGCCTCCGCCTCGGCCAGCGCCAGCGGCTCGCCCTCGAACAGCACCAGGCGATCCTGTTCCGGGCGCAGATGGACCGGGGTGACCGCCATCACGGGGCGCCCCTCCCGCTTGCCGCTATCCGCCAGGTAGCAGTATGGCGCGGCGGGGCAGGGTTCCGCCAGGCCGAAGCATTGGCCGAGGCGGGATTCAAATCCGCGCAGCTGGTCGCGAAAGTTCTGACTGGCGGCGACCGCGCCGGTGATTGATGCCTTGCCCAGCGCCCGCGCCAGCGCCTTGACCGAGGGCTCGTCAAGCCCCCCCGGCCGCCATTCGGGCGGCAGCAGACCGGGGATCAGAATCTCAACGGATGAGGTCATGGGGGGTACGGAAAAGGCCGTCGAGACCAGTGCGTGGGAGCGGTCTGCAACCGCAACGGCCGAGCCTGATCGAGGTCAGCCAACCGCGGCCGCCATCCGCCCCCATCAGCCGCCCAGCTCTTCCAGGCGAATGCGCACCACCGAGCCGTTGATGGTATCCAGGGCCTCGATCTTCTCGATCGCCTGGTTCATGTTGCCCTCCACTACCGGGTGAGTGATCATCACCAACGGCACATGGGTCTCCCCCTCCTCCGGCTCCTTCTGCTGGATCGCCTCGATGCTGATGCCGGCGTCGCCGAGGATCCCCGCCACCTTTGCCATGACGCCGGGCTTGTCCTCGGCATGCACGCGCAGGTAGTAGGCGGTGGTCACCTCTTCGATATCCACCACCCGCAGATCCGACAGGTGGGCCGGTTGGAAGGCGAGGTGGGGCACCCGATTCTCGGGATCGGTGGTAAGCGCGCGCGCCACATCCACCAGATCCGCCACCACCGCCGAGGCGGTGGGTTCCGCCCCAGCGCCGGCGCCGTAGTAGAGGGTAGGCCCCACCGCGTCACCCTTCACCAGCACCGCGTTCATCACCCCGTCGACGTTGGCGATGAGGCGCTTTCTCGGGATCAGCGTGGGATGGACGCGCATCTCGATGCCCGCCGCCGTCTTGCGCGCCAGCCCCAGGTGCTTGATGCGGTAGCCCAAGTGTTCGGCGTAGGCGACGTCCTGGCGGGTGATGCGGGTAATCCCCTCGGTGTAGGTCTTGTCGAACTGGAGCGGGATGCCGAACGCCAGCGAGCCGAGGATGGTCAGCTTGTGGGCGGCGTCGATCCCCTCCACGTCGAAGGTCGGATTGGCCTCGGCGTAGCCCAGCGCCTGGGCCTCGGCCAGCACCTCGGCGAAGTCGCGGCCCTTGTCGCGCATCTCGGTGAGGATGAAGTTGCCGGTGCCGTTGATGATGCCGGCGAGCCACTCGATATGATTGGCGGTGAGGCCCTCGCGCATCGCCTTGATGATGGGGATGCCGCCGGCCACCGCCGCCTCGAAGGCCACCGTGACGCCCTTCTCCTGGGCGGCGGCGAAGATCTCGTTGCCATGCATGGCGATCAGCGCCTTGTTGGCGGTGACCACGTGCTTGCCGTTCTCGATCGCCTTCATCACCAGTTCGAGGGCGGGATTGTAGCCGCCGATCAGCTCGATGATGATCTCCACCTCGGGATTGTCCACCACCGCGAAGGCGTCGTCGCAGACCTCGATGCCGTCGAGCCCTGCGATTTTGTCGGGATCGTAGGTTTTGGCGGCGGCATGGGTGATGCGAATGCCGCGTCCGGCGCGCCGCGCGATCTCATCGGCATTGCGCGACAGTACGGTGACGGTGCCGCCGCCGACGGTTCCCAGCCCCAACAGGCCGACCTTGACCGGTTCCACGATACTTCTCTCCGAATTTGGTTTCTGTTATCCGTTCAGGCGGGAGTATTGCCGCCTGGTTCAATCATTCTTGCGTAGGGAGCGCGAGGTTTGACGCGCTAGTGCCGAGATTGGCGCGTCAAGCCGCGCGCTCCGCACGTCGGCGTCCGAACGAACGACACTGGGATCGCCGAGCCGAAGGTTGCGTTCATCCCTTGTCGCGCTAAACTCCTAGCCACTAGCCACTAGCCACTTACCGCGTGCTCAATCCATCCTGGCGGAACATGTCGCGAATGCCGCGAATCGCCTGACGGGTGCGGTGGGCGTTTTCGATCAGGCTGAAACGCACATGGTCGTCGCCATAGGCGCCGAACCCGACCCCCGGCGATACCGCCACCTTGGCGTCGTTGAGGAGCTTCTTCGAGAACTCCAGGGAGACGCTCTCCGCCTCCTTGAACATCTCCTTGTAGAGCTCCGGGATCGGCGCCCAGACGAACATGGTCGCCTTGGGCGACTCGACCTCCCAGCCGATACCGTTGAGCCCCTCGCAGAGTACGTCGCGGCGCTGCTGGTACATGTCGCGAATCTCGTGGACGCAATCCTGGGGGCCTTCGAGGGCGCGAATCGCCGCCACCTGGATCGGCGTGAAGGTACCGTAATCGAGATAGGATTTTATCCGCGCCAGCGCCGCGACCAGGGTCTTGTTGCCGCACATGAAGCCGACCCGCCAGCCGGGCATGTTGTAGCTCTTGGACATGGAGAAGAACTCCACCGCGATCTCGTCCGCCCCTGGCACTTGCAGGATCGACGGCGCGACATAACCGTCGAAGACAATGTCGGCGTAGGCGATGTCGTGAATCACCCAGATGCCGTACTTCTTGGCGATGTCGATCACCTTCTCGAAGAAATCCAGCTCGACGCAGTGGGTGGTGGGGTTGCCCGGGAAGTTGAGCACCAGCATCTTGGGCCGCGGCCAGGATCCTTCGATGGTCTCCACCAGCTTTTCGAAGAAGTCGACCCCGGGCACCATCGGCACATGCCGCACGTCGGCGCCGGAGATGACGAAGCCGTAGGGGTGGATCGGATAGGCGGGATTGGGCACCAGCACCGAATCTCCCGGCCCCATGCAGGCCAGCGCCAGATGGGCCAGCCCCTCTTTCGAGCCGATGGTGACGATGGCCTGGCTCTCGGGGTCGAGCTCGACCTGGTAGCGCTCCTGGTACCAGTTGCAGATCGCCCGGCGCAGCCGCGGGATGCCCTTGGACATGGAGTAACGGTGGGTATCAGGGCGCTGGGCCGCCTCCACCAGCTTCTCGACGATGTGGGGCGGCGTCGGCTGATCCGGATTGCCCATGCCAAAATCGATAATGTCCTCGCCCCGGGCTCGCGCCGCCGCCTTCAACTCGTTGACAATCGCGAAAACATACGGCGGTAACCGATTGATTCTCTGAAACTCTGTTGTCGGCGAAGTAGACACGGGAACCTCTGGTGAAAGTAGCAGGGAAAACGGGATAAGTTACCCCAGGGCCGGTTCAGTGTCAAAGCATGATGCGTGTTTATTGGTCGGGTCCGATTTACGATGGAGTAGACGAAGTCGACAGGCGGGTGATACCCCCGAAAATCACCCGTCACCCGCCCCTAAATCAATCATGAAGCTGGTGGATAAAACCGTGCATGGTAAACGGCTTGTGGGCCTCTTCCTGATGTGGCGGCGTAATCAGGGCGGTTGCCGCGGCCCCTATCAGGCAGGCGATGCCGCAAATGGAGAAGGCCAGCGGAAAATTGCCCATATCGCCGAGGATGCCGCCGAGGACGGGAAAGGCGATACCACCCACGCCGTATGATAGGAAAACGTATGGGTAGTTTCGGCCTACACCACGGTTACCGAATTCATCCGCGGTCAGGGCGGGAAAGAGGGCGAAGTTGCCACCGAAGTTAAAACCGATCAGGGCCGCGCCGAGATAGAGCAGGTATTCGTGGTCAGCCATGCTGGTAAAGGCCAGCAGGATGAGCCCTTGGCTGGCGGCCATCACCATCACCGAGTGCTTGCGACCGAGGCGATCGCTGATGCCGCCCCAGACGATGCGCCCCAAGCCGTTGGCGATGCTGAAGAAGACCGCCATGGCGGTACCCGCGATGGCGCCAGCCTCGGCTACGGAATAGCCGGCGGCGACCAGGGCCTCCATAGGATAGAGTTTCATCAAGCCGATCGACATCAGGCCCGCGCCGGCGCTGATGGCGAAGGTGAGAAAAATCAGATAGAACTGGGGCGTGTGAAGCATGTCGCGGGTACTGAACTCCTCGCCGCCGGCCCCGGCCTTGCTCGGCGGCGGTTGATACCCCTCGGGCCGCCAATCCGGCGGCGGCATGACCATCCACAGGCTGCCGATCAGCACCAGGGTCGCGAACACAACACCGTAAACAATGAAGGTATGGCCCAGCCCGATGGTCCCGATCAGATCGCCCCAGGCGCCAGCCAGCTTCACCCAGGCCATGGCCCCGAAGCCGAAACCCGCCACCGCCAGACCGGTGATCATCCCTTTGCGATCGGGAAACCAGTTCATGCCGACGGCGATGGGGACCACGTAACCCAGGCCGATCCCGGCGCCGCCGATCAGGCCAACGCCGATCAGCACCCACCAGAAGTCATCGCCGCCGGTCAATCCGGCGAGTATGTAACCCAAGCCGAGGGTAACCCCGCCCAGAATCGCCAGCCTGCGCGGTCCCCAGGTGTTCAGATGCCGACCCGCGAAGACCATGGTCAGGGCGAAACTGGCAAGCCCGGCGGCGAACACCATCTGGGTCTCCAGCTTGCTCCAGCCGGAGGCCATCAAGGCCGGGGTGAAAACCGACCAAGCATAGATCGCCCCGAGACAGAGCTGTATGAGTATCGCGCCGAAGATGATCGGAGCGCGGCGACGCGGAAGTGGAATCGACATGGGCAACAGTTCCTTGGTGTCATTCGCAAACAGGTTGAAACGGCGAAATCCGGCCGCTACTCCGAAAGCGTGACGGAGACCGGGGCCACCCTCCAGATATGCTCGCAATACTCCCCGATGGCGCGATCGGATGAGAACTTGCCCATGCGCGCGGTGTTGAGAATCGACATCCGCGACCAGTGGGGCGTGTCGGCGAAGGCGAGGGCGACGTCATTCTGACGCTCGGCGTAGGAACGATAATCGGCCAGCACCAGAAAGGGGTCTCGTTCCAGAAGATTGCGGGTTAGCGGCCTGAAGAGTTCCGGATCGCCATGGGAGAAGAAGCCGCCCTCGATCAGGGAGAAGGCCTCTTGCAGCTCCGGGTTGTCATGCAGCTGATCCCGGGGTCTATAGCCCTCCTGTCGCAGGCGCTCCACCTGATGGAGATCGAGCCCGAAGAGGAAGAAGTTGTCCTTCCCCACCTCCTTGCGGATCTCGATATTGGCCCCGTCGAGGGTGCCGATGGTGAGGGCGCCGTTGAGGGCGAACTTCATGTTGCCGGTACCCGAGGCCTCGGTGCCGGCGGTGGAGATCTGCTCCGAGAGATCGGCGGCGGGGTAGATGGGCTGGGCGCTCTTGATGTTGAAATCGGGGTAGAAGATGACGCGCAGCAGATCCCGGGTCTGGGGGTCGCGGTTGACCATGTCGGCCACCGAGTTGATCGCCTTGATGATCAGCTTGGCCATGGCGTAGCCGGGGGCCGCCTTGCCGGCGAAGATGAAGGTGCGCGGCACATGCTCGCCGTTGGGATTCTGCTTGATGCGGTTGTAAAGGGCGATGACGTGCAGCAGATTCAGATGGGGCCGCTTGTACTCGTGGATGCGCTTGGTCTGCACGTCGAACATCGAGGCGGGGTCCACCGATTCGCCGGTGCGCATCTTGATCCTGCGCGCAAGGCGCTCCTTCGCGGCGCGTTTCATCTCCCGCCAGCGCTCCTGAAAGGCGGCATCGCCGGCGTGGGTCTCCAGCCTGGAGAGGTTGGAGAGGTTCCGCGCCCACCCATCCCCCGCCAGTTCATCCATGAGATGGTTCAGGCCCGGATTGCTCATTTGCAGGAAGCGCCTGGGGGTCACGCCGTTGGTGACATTGTGAAAACGCTCTGGCCATACCGCGTGAAAATCGGGCAATAGCACCTGCTTGACCAGTTCCGAGTGGAGCTCGGCCACGCCATTTACCGAATAGCTGCCCAATGTCGCCAGATTGGCCATGCGCACCCCCCGATCGCGGCTATCGTCGATGATCGAGAGTCGTGCGATACGTTCGTTGTCCCAGGGAAAGTGGATGCGCATCTCATCCATGAAGCGGTGGTTGATCTCGTAGATGATCTCCATGTGGCGCGGCAGGATCCGGCTAAGCAGGTCGACCGGCCAGGTCTCCAGCGCCTCGGGGAGCAGGGTATGGTTCGTGTAGGCAAAGGTATGGGTGGTTACCTCCCAGGCATCGTCCCAACCCATGCCATGTTCATCCAGCAGCAACCGCATCAGTTCCGGCACCGCGATTGCCGGATGGGTGTCGTTTAGCTGAACGGCGAATTTTTCGTGAAACGCCTTCAGATCATTCGACTGCTGCAAGTAGAGGCGAAGCATGTCCTGCAAGGAGCAGGTGACGAAGAAGAACTGCTGCTTGAGGCGCAGTTCCCGCCCGCCGGCGGCCTCGTCGTTGGGATAGAGCACCTTGCTGATGTTCTCCGCCTCCACCTTGGACCTGACCGCGCCGTAGTAGTCGCCGCGATTGAAGGTGTCGAAGTCGAACGACTCGCAGGCCACCGAGCGCCACAGGCGCAACAGGTTGGCGTTGTTCACCCCGCAACCCAGGATCGGGGTATCGTAGGCGACGCCGTTGATCACCTGGGCGGGATTCCAGCGTACCCGCCAGTTGCCGCTGGCATCGCGATAGTGCTCCGTAGTTCCGCCGAAAAAGACCGGAAACTTCAGTTTCGGGCGGGGCAGTTCCCAGGGGTTGCCGTCGCGCAGCCAGTTGTCGGAGATCTCCTTCTGCCAGCCATTGTCGATGTGTTGTTCGAAGATCCCGTACTCATAGCGAATGCCGTAGCCGATGGCGGGAATCTCCAGGGTCGCCAACGAGTCGAGAAAACAGGCCGCCAGCCGCCCGAGGCCGCCATTGCCCAGACCGGGATCCACCTCCTGATCAATGATCTCATGGAAGTCGAGTCCCAGGGAGTCCATCACCTGGTGGGTGGTCTGATAGATGCCGAGACTGGTGAGATTGTTGGCCAGGTGCGGCCCCAGCAGAAACTCCGCCGACAGGTAGCTGACGGTGCGCGCCTGGGCCTGCTTGTAGGTCTTGGCGGTGCGCACCCACCGCTCCAGCATGCGATCCCGCACCGTGTAGGCCAGCGCCATGTACTGATCCAGGGGCGTGGCGACGTCGAGGTAGCGCCCCTGAATAAAGAAGAGGTTATCGAGAAAGGCGCGTTGCAGGGAGTCGGCGGTCATGCCGGTGCGGGTATGTTCACGGGCGGAATTGAGTTGAACGCTGTGGTTCATGGGTGCTCCTCGGCTTGCAGGGGACGTGTGAATCGAGTTTCCCGTCAGGGTAACCTGCTTCAATGAACGCCCGGTTACGCGTTATCGATCCGGTCGCGGATCGGAGCACGCGCCTTGGCGTGTGACGGGCAATCGCACGGCCCCATGGTTGTACGCCAGACGAAGGCCGAAGCAATATACCCAGAGTTGGCTATTGGTATTGTAAGGCCTTTGCAAAGGAGTTGCGCTTAAATCACAGGGGTGGGAAGTGGGAGGTGATCCAAATGACCGAGTATTATCTGGTTTGTGACAAAGGCCCCCTGGAAAATTCGCCAAACGGCGATTTCTACTGGATCAACGGACATACCATCGGCGGGATCGGAGTGACCTTTCTCGGCACGCCCGACAGCCTCTCCGAGCTCAGCGCCCTGTCCCACTACGTGACGCCTTTCATCGTTTACAGCCCCGCCGGTAAGGCGCTTGCCAAGCCCAACCAGTGGGGATCGCTGATCGAGTTTCCACCCCGTTCCAGGCCATGCGTGCTTCCCGTCGATCCGGAATATCTGGATGACCTGATGCAGCTGCATGACGGGAAGCGGGTCATCGAGCTGGCGCTGGCGGTGTTTCGCAGCGGCGAATTGCTGACTCGCGAAATATATGACGACCTGGGCCGGTTGATGACCCAGGAACCATGCCCTTTCATCGAACCCGCCGATCAGCCCGCAATGCCCATGCATTCACGAGAAGGCGCCCAGGAGGGCGACGATTTGTAACAAAACCTTGGCATGCGGAGCATGGAAGAACGGCTAAGGACAGACAGCCCCCGCCGCGCTCGACAGAAATCCATCCCGACCGACCGCGATCCAGCGGTTCAGGCGAGGGCTCCAGGCGAGGTCCCGGACGCCAGCGCCCGGCCCCTGTTGGGGCTCGCTCCAGGCGATGCCGTCGGGGCTGCAATAGAGGTCTCCATGGCTATCCACGCCAACGAAGAGGCCTGTCTCCTCAGCCCACAGGATGTCCTGAAACTGGGCGTTGCCGCCCAGTGCGGCGAGGCGTTGGCCGTTGGCGTCGAAGACCATGGCGCCGCCGCCGCCAACGCCGCTGACCAGCAGCCGCTCGGCATTCGCGGCCACGGCCTGGGTGAACCACTGGAAGTATGCTTCTACATATTCCAGGGGCGTCGTGTTCCAGCTCATGCCATCGCTACTGGCAAAGAGGGTATCGGGGGTCGCGGTGAAGAACTGGCCATTGAAGACGGCGAGCTCCTTGACCGGATATCCGCCGAAGTCGACCTCGCCCTGGGACCAGCTCGCGCCGTCCTGGCTGACGTAGACGGTATATTGGTTGGTCACCAGATAGCGTCCATCGCGCCACAGGATGTCGCTGGCGGAGTGCCCTTCGATGGGGACGCGACCGCGCGCACTCCATGCCCTGCCGTCCTCGCTGGCAAGCAGGGTTCCGTCGGCGGCGATGACCAACAGCTCGCCGTCGCCCCAGGCCAGTTCCAGCAGATCCGCGTCAACACCGCTTGGGACGCGGCTCCAGGCCATGCCATCGGCGCTGATCCGGATCATGCCGCGGTTGGCCACCGCTACGAACAGGCCCAGCTCGTCGATCCACTCCACCCCGTTGTAGTGGGGCGGGTCGGGGGTAAGGGGGCGCCAGGCCTGGCCGTCCTCGCTCTGATAGATCGCCCCCGCGGCGGCCAGGTAGCCGATTTCATCACCACCCCGGATCAGGTCGCGAAAGCGGATGCGATTCTCTTCGTGGAAGGGGTCGAAGGTGTAGCGCCAGGAGTCCGGCGGTTGCTGGCCCGTGGTTTGGGGTTGCCAGTAGAAGCCGCTACGACTGGCATGGATGACGCCGAGTTCATCGATCACCGCGAATATCCCGATCGTGGATAGCCAACGGGCCTCGGGCAATTCATACTCGTAAGATATGGCGTTGGGGAGCGCCATCCAGCGCAGGCCGTCGCGACTCATCAGCAGGTCGTGGCGTCCCTGCTGGTCCAGGGCGATGATGCCCTGCTCCCCCGATGCCAGCGTGTACCGGCGCCAATCCCCTTGCGGGGCATCGTGCGCCAGCGACCAGTTCTTGCCATCATCGCTTGTCCAGATGTCCCGATACTCGGTAATCGCCACGAAGCGCTCGACGCCTTCCCACCAGATTACGTCGGTGACTTCGCCTTGCCCTTGCGGGAAGGCACGGAGAAACCAGTTGCGACCGTCGCCGCTAATGGCATAGTGGCCGCGCCCCCCGGCCAGGTAGATGCCAAGGCGATCGCTCCAAGTTACGGTGAGCAGGGTCTCCGGGGCGTTATATTCGATCTCCGCCCAGTCTCTACCATCGGCGCTGAAGAGTATGCCGTCGCCCACCGCGACATAGCCTGGCGGCCCCCGAGTGATGTCGTTAAGCAGCGTCTTTTGATCCGCCTCGCGGCGGGTTTGCCAGTGGCGGGCATCGTCGCTGAGGGCGATCTCGCCGTCGCCGGCGATGGCGACGAAGCCGGCGGTGTCATGGTATAGCCTTTCGAAGCGCCCGCGCTCGGCGGCGAGGGGTTGCCAGCGGTCCGCCGGGTCGTTGGCAATGATCCCGTTTTCCGTTGTCTCGGTAATGGCGGGCGCGAAGGTGACCTGGAGGGTGCAGTCGCCAAGCAGGGGGAAGGTGAAGAAGCGTCCCTCGGCGAGACGCCCGGGACAGCCGCTGAGCGCGTCGACCACCATCCCCGGGTCCGGTGTGAGGCGCAGGACGGCGGTATCGCCCCGCGGCAATACCTCGTTATCGACCTCGACGGCGCCGCCCGAACCGGCGTTCAGCGTGACCTCGACCTGATGGGTCCGCAACCAGACCCCATGAGGCCCTACCGCTGTCAGCTTGTCGCCATCGGCATGCCAGGCCGCATCGAGAAAGACCGGGACGCCGCCGCTCTCCTGCGCCGACCAGTGCTCGCCGGCGTCGTCGCTGACCCGTATCTGGCCGGAACCGCCCACCGCCGCCAAGCCATCCGGATCGCCGGCAACCACGGCGTAGAGCGGCACGCCGGGGACCGGACCCTGTACCCGCCGCCAGCGGAAATCGGTGGACTGGGGATCGCAGCCGCCATCGTTCCAGCCACAGCTCGGGGCCTCGCCCCGCCACAGGCTGCCTTGCCAGCTGGTGACGTGCAGCGCATCCCCTTGCGCGGCGATTCCGGTGAACCACTCCGGACCAGGGGACGCAATGGCCTCCCCCAGCGGCAGGGGAAACCAGCCATCGCGGGTGGTCGCGGCGCCGCCGACACCGGCAAGAGTGAGCAACCAGACCAGGCCGGTCAGGCAGACGAGTGACGCCCGCGGGCGTCGCGATAGAGGATCTATCATCATGGGCTTACCCTTTGCGAGCAGGATCCTCGCTACCCTACCTGATATCGGTCTGGGTAGCCAGAGGCAGGTTTTTTACCGCAGCTGATATTTGCGTACCGCGCGGTTGTGCTCTTCCAGGGTAGCGGAGAAGTAGTGGCTGCCATCGCCGCGAGAGACGAAGTAGAGGGTATTGCCATCGGCGGGGTGGAGGGCTGCGCGAATGGCGTCCCTGCCGGGCAGGCAGATGGGGGTGGGGGGCAGCCCGGCGCGGGTATAGGTGTTGTAGGGGGTGTCGGCGCGCAGGTCGGTACGGCGGATGTTGCCGTCGAAGCTGTCACCCATGCCGTAGATGACGGTGGGATCGGTTTGCAGGCGCATGCCCTTGTTGAGTCGACGTACGAAGACGCCGGCGATCTGGGGGCGCTCCGCGGCGAGCCCGGTCTCCTTCTCGATGATCGAGGCGAGGATCAGGGCGTCATAGGGGTCGTCCAGGGGCAGGTCGGGGTCGCGTGCCGGCCACTCCTGGTCGAGGAAGGCCTCCATCGCGCGATAGGCGCGGCGCAGGAACTCTACATCCGTGGTCCCCCGGGGAAAGTGGTAGGTATCGGCCAGAAACCGTCCCTCCGGATGGATGGCGTCGATCTCCAGCTTGGTCATGATCTGTTCCGGGTAGAGGGTCTCGTCGAGGGTGACGGCGATCGCCTCGTGGGCTCGAATCGCCTCCAGCGCCTGACGGAAGGTCCAGCCCTCGACCAGGGTCAGGGTGTGATTGAGCTGCTTGCCGGAGACGAAGATCGCCAGCATCTCGGTCGGGGTGGCGCCGGCGGGGATCTTGAACTCTCCCGCCTGGATACGCCCGGCGCTGTTACCGGCCATGGCCAGGGCGCGAAAGTAGAAGGGGCTCTCGATCACTCCCTGCTGAGTCAGGTTCTCGGCCAGGGCGGTGAGGCCGGTGCCGGGTTCGATCAACCACACCAGGCCGTCGGCCGGCGTCTCCACCGGATGATTGGCGAAGAGGTGGAGCTGGTAGGCGAAAAAGCCGGTGGAGGTGATCAGGGTCACCAGCAACAGGCTGAAGAATCTGGCGATCATGGGAACATCCCCCCGGGTTCCTCGTTCTCAAGGACGGCCTCAAAGGCCCGCTTGTGCGCGGTTTCTATCAGTTGTTTGTCGATCTTGCCGGGATCGAAGGCGACCCCGTCGAGGGACGCCGCGGGACGGATCCCGATCAGGGCGTTGGTGATAAACAGCGCCTCGGCCGCGAACAGGCGCTGCTTGTCGACCCTCTCTTCGCTGATCCGCAGGCCCAGCGAGCGGGCGCTCTCCATCACTACCCTGCGCATTATGCCCGCGACGCCGCCGTTCAACAAATGCGGCGTGATCAACGCGTCCCCTTCGACGAGGAACAGATTGCTCATGGTCCCTTCGACGATATCGCCCCCGGGGTCCCTCATCAACCCCTCAAAGATCCGCCGATCTCGCCATTCCGCGCGGGCGAGGACCTGCTCCAGGCGGTTGAGGTGCTTGATGCCCGCCAGCGCGGGGGAGACCCCCAGGGGCGTATCGCAAAGACGT
>JAABSM010000083.1 GCA_011390365.1 Gammaproteobacteria bacterium | reverse complement strand
TTCGGCACATCCTATGCCGGCCCGGCGATTTCCGGGCTGCCCCGGAGTAAGGCGCATCAAGGGCGGGAACCTGGCGTGGCGCTTAAGTTAATGACATTGGGTCGCAGCCGCCGCGCCTGTCGGAAAGACCAGTTTGACCCGAGGCGTGGTAATCACCCCATCTTCCAGGTCGCCCACCACATGCGCGGCGGTGAGGGCGAGGCCGTCGGCGAAGAGCCAGGCGGTGCCGCGAACCTGACCGTTCGCCATGACGGCGGCGGTTGCCTGTTAAATTCGGGGGTGGTCGAGCACCACCTGTTGTTGTATCGTCACGGCCAAATCGCTCCCTTTGGAATCTTTTGGGATTCAGGGCCTATCCTATCCAAACAGACACGGTTGAACCAATGGAAATCGAAGCAGTCAAGAAGTTGATCGAAGAGGGTATACCGGGCAGCGAGGCCCATGTGATCGGCGATGGTTGTAATCTTGAGGCGCGGGTCATCAGCGCGGCGTTCGCGGGCAAGACGCCGCTTCAGAAGCAGCGCATGGTGATGGATACCTGCCGGGCGCAGATCGAGCGTAATGAGATTCATGCCCTTTCGATCAAGTGCTTTACGCCGGAGCAGTGGGCGGAGCAGAACGGCTCGGGAGGTTGAGGCGTTAGCCGGGCCGCTCCCCCTCCCGCCGGGAGGGGACTGGGGGGAGGGTCTTTGGCATGGGCGGAGGAGTGCAAGCTGCCCCTGCCAACTCCAGCACCCCCTCCCTCCCCCTCCCCCGGCGGGGGAGGGAACCCTTCGATCGATACGGAAAGCAAACCTTCCACCAGCGGGCGTGCCTCTGGCTATCCGGCATGGTCTTTTCCGGCAACTTACCTATATATAGTAACCCTTATGCGAAAAACCACTAGCGCCTCAAAGCCGCGGGCTGCGCATTTCGAGGCACAAAAAAGCCGGGCAGTGCCCGGCTTTTTTGTTGCATGGAACGAACCATGGATCAGGCGTTGCGCGTCGCCATCATGCGCTCGATGATCGGGGTGAGGATGATCTCCATCGCCAGCCCCATCTTGCCGCCGGGCACGACCAGGCTGTTGCGGCGGGACATGAAGGAGTCGTGGATCATGTTGAGCAGGTAGGGGAAGTCGATGGCGAACTTCTTGGGGTCCTTGAAGCGGATCACCACCAGGCTCTCGTCCGGCGTGGGGATGTCGCGGGCGATGAAGGGGTTGGAGGTGTCCACGGTGGAGACGCGCTGGAAGTTGATATCGGCCTTGGTGAACTGGGGGCAGATGTAGTTGATGTAGTCCGGCATGCGACGCAGGATGGTATCAACGGTGGCCTCGGCGGAGTAGCCGCGCTCGGCGTTGTCGCGGTGGATCTTCTGGATCCACTCCAGGTTGACGATGGGCACCACGCCGATCAGCAGGTCCACGTACTGGGACACGTCCACATCATCGGTGGTGACGCCGCCGTGCAGCCCTTCGTAGAAAAGGATATCCGTGCCGCCAGGCAGGTCCGACCAGGGGGTGAACTCACCGGGGTTGAGGTTGGTGTTGAAGCGCTTGTTCAGCTCATTCGCCTCTTCCTGGCTGTGGATGTAATAACGACGCTTGCCGCCGCCGGTTTCGCCGTAGGACTTGAACAGGTTGGCTAGCGCCTCGAAGTCGTTGGCTTCCGGGCCGAAGTGGCTGAAGTGGTGGTTGCCCTGCTCTTCAGCCTTCTTCATCGCCTCGCGGAACTCCATACGATTGAGGCTGTGGAAACTGTCGCCCTCAATGATCGCCGGATTGACGCCGTCGCGCTCGAAGATGTGTTCGAAGGCGCGCTTGACGGTGGTGGTACCCGCCCCGGAGGAGCCGGTCACCGCAACGATGGGATGTTTTTTTGACATAGGTACTTCCCTCTCTGTTACTAAATCTGCGCCCGTAGGGTAAGGCGATTTCCGTCAATCGCCCAAAGACCGCTCGAACGCCTCGGAATTAATTTGCCGAATATACCATATCTTAATCATCAATCCTCAACTTTAGACATTTCAATCCTCTTGTAGCGCATAAGCTGGCTAAATAACCCGCGCCGGACTACTCTAAGAGTGCAGCAAGAGGAGTTCCATGATGGATGCCGTAACCCACGTCTCCTATACCGCCCATGTGGTTACCGCGACCTTCGTTCTGATCCTGATCGCGGTGGCCACCCTTGTGCTGACGCGCCGCATCCGTCTTCCCTTCACTGTCGCCTTGGTAATGATGGGAATGCTGCTTACCACCAGCGCGGAGTACGCGCCTGAGTGGTTCGGCATCTTTCGTGACATCGAGATCTCGCCGGATCTGATCCTCTTCATCTTCCTGCCGACCCTGATCTTCGAATCGACCTATAACCTGGACTCCCAGCAGTTGCGCCAGAACCTGGGGCCGGTGATCACCCTGGCGGTGCCGGGGCTGGTGCTGTCGACGCTGGTGATCGGTTTCATCGTCTCGCTGCTGACCGATATCCCGCTGATCGCGGCGCTGCTGCTGGGGGCGATCCTCAGCGCCACCGATCCGGTGGCGGTGATCGCCCTGTTCAAGCAGCTCGGCGCGCCGAAACGCTTGATCGTGCTGGTGGAGGGGGAGAGCCTGTTCAATGACGCCACCTCCATCGTGCTGGCTAAAATCCTCACCGGCATCCTCGCCGCCGGCGTCGTCTCCAGCGAGGCGCTGGGGGGCGGTGTCATCGACTTTTTCGTGCTCTTTCTCGGCGGCCTGCTCGCCGGCTGGGTGTTCGGCCTGATCGCCGGCTGGCTGCTGGGGATGGTGGAGAGCGACTCGATCATCGAGATCAGCATCACCACCGCCACCGCCTATCTGTCGTTCCTGATCGCCGAAGAGGTGTTGCATGTGAGCGGCGTGATGGCCACCGCCGGCGCGGGCCTGACCCTGGGCGGCTGGGGACGGGCCAAGATCTCCGCGCCGGTACGTCAATATCTTGACCACTTCTGGGAGTATCTGGCCTTCATCGCCAACGCCTTGATCTTTCTGCTGGTGGGGATGAAGGTGGACCTGGCGGCGCTGTGGGGCTCGCTGGATATTCTCATGGTGACGATCTTCGCCATGCTCATCGCGCGCGGGGCAATCATCTATCCGCTGATGCCTTTGATCGGCAGGATTCCCGGCTTCACCCCCGTCGATCTGCGCTTTCAGACGGTGATGTACTGGGGTGGCCTGCGCGGGGCCATCGCGCTAGCCATAGTGCTGGGGTTGGAGCACTTCGAGTACGCCGACACCTTTGTCGCGGTGGTAATGGGGGCGGTGCTCTTCACGCTGTTGGTACAGGGTCTCAGCATCGGCCGGGTGATGCATTGGCTGGGCCTGGACCGACCGCCCATCACCGATCGTCTGGCGGAACTGGAGTACCGTATCCGCGCCGGCGAGACCTCGCTGGAGCGACTGCCGGAGCTGATGAAGGGGGGGCGCTTTTCGCCAGGTGTGATTCAGGGCCTGAGCCACGAAGTCGAAGAGGAGTTGCACCAGGTCAAACGGACCTTGGAAGATCTGCGCGAGAAAGAGCTCGATCGCGAACAGCAGCGCAATCTGCTCTACCTCAACGCCTTCACCCGAGAGCGATCGCTCTATAACGACATGTTCGCCAAGGGCCATTTGAGTGAACAGGCCTATCGCCAGCTGCTGCTTACCCTCTCCCTGCAAGTGGATGGCATTCGTTCGGACAATCGTTTCGTGCATATTCGCTCCCACAAGATCAAACGCGCCCTGGAGCCCCATCTCTTCGCGCTGCTGGCGAAAAGCCGACTGCTCGCCCGCATCGGCGAACACTGGCGGCTCAATCGCCTCTCCATTAACTACGAAAACGACTGGGCCCACTACCAGAGCTCGACCCAGGTCATTCACTGGTTGCGGGACGCGGTTACCATGGGTGCGGTCAGTGACGAGGCGGCGCGATCGGTGATGGAGACCTACACCCGCTGGCGGGAGCAGGCGCGAGACAAGCTCGACCAGATCGGCGGTCAGTTTCCCGAATTCGTGCGCGCGGTGCAGTACCGTCTCGCTCGGCGCACCTTGCTGCTGAGCGACGCAGCCATCGCCGAGGAGCAGGAATCCCAGGGGGCCTTGCCCAGGACCATGGCGGAGGAGATTCATCATGACATACGCCATGGCCTGCGCGCCTTGCGCGGTCAGGAGGTCTCTCAACTCAAGGTGGATCCGGTGGAGCTGCTGCGCACCGTGCCCCTCTTCGCCCAGATTCCCCACGCCGAGGCCGAGGCGCTGGCATCCCGCCTGGTGGCCCGCACCTTCGAGGCCGCCACCGCCGTCATTCGCGAAGGGGAGAACGGCGAATCCCTGTTCCTCATCGCCCGCGGCGTGGTCCGCGTCTCCCGCCAGGAAGGCGCGCGTCGCAAGGAGCTGGCCACCCTCGTCGCCGGCGAATTCTTCGGCGAGATGGCCCTGCTCCACGACGAACCCCGCTCCGCCACGGTGGAGACGGTCACCGCCTGCTCGCTCTATGAACTGCGCCGGGAGGAGTTGCGGCGGGCGATGCAGGAGTATCCGGTGATACGGGAACAACTGGAGGCGGCGGATCGGCGAAGACGGGTCGGCTGAGTTGCAAACCGAACGAACGTTCGGTATTCTTTTCCCATGACCAAGCAACCCCCGACACGCCCCCGCGGCGAGGCGATGCGCCGGCATATCCTGGAGACCGCGCTGCGGCTCTTCTCCGGGGCTGGCTATTTCAACACCTCGATCCACGACATCCGTCGCGAGGCCGGGGTGAGCATCGGCGCGATCTATCACCACTTCGGCAACAAGGAGCTGCTGGCCAGGGCGCTCTACGACGACCTGTTACAACGCATGGACGGCGACATCCAGCGCGCCATCGCATCCGGTGAAGGAACCCGGGCCCAATGCCTGGCGGTCATCAAGAAGCTATTCACCCTGACCGAGGAGCAGCCGGCGACCATGAGCTTTATCCTGCTCGCCAAGCACCGGGAGTTCCTCAGCGATCACCCCTCCATCTGCTCGTCGCAACCCTTCATGGCGATGCGCGGCGTACTGGAGCGGGGGATGGCGCAGGACGAGGTCAGGGCCATGGATCCCTGGGTCGCCGCCACCGCCATGTTCGGTGGCGCGTTGCGGATGATGAACCTGGCCCTTGATGGGGCGCTGGAGTCGCCGTTGGAGTCCTATCTGCAAGAGGTCGCGGAGTGCGGCTGGCGGGCGGTGAAGGCGTGATTGTGGAATCGCCAATGGATCCGCCGATGCGAAAAGATCCTCGAGCCCGCCAATACCCCGTGCAGCCGGATTCTTTACGCGCATGGCCAACATGTCATATCAAAAACAACCCGAGCCTTAAAACGCGGCGAATCGCCGCCCAACCATCGAACGAACGTTCGTTATCAACCAAGGAGATGCCCCATGAAAACCCTAAAACGCGTCGCATACGCCCTCTTCAGCGCCCTGCTGCTCACCGCCGTCACCGCCCAAGCCGCCGATAAACCCGACGACGCCGACGCGCTGCAAGGGGTCAGCGAAGGCAAGGTGGTATTTGACGTCAACATCGCCGAACCACAGAAGCTGCCCCTCTATCTGATGGTGGTCAGCGAGACCATTGATGACCTCAAGCGCCAAGGCGTCAAACCGGACGTGATCCTCACCTTCCGCGGCAAGGCGGTGCGCCTGATCACCACCGATCGCGAGCAGATCGAGTTGACCGATCTGGAGTATCTGGAAAAGTCAGACGCCCTGATCAAGGAGCTGCAAGGCAAGGGCGCAAGAATGGAGGCCTGCTCGGTGGCCACCCGCCTGTTCAACGTCGACAACGGCGAACTGCTGGACGGCATCAAGCCGGTGGGCAACACCTTCGTCTCCCTGATCGGCTACCAGGCCCAGGGCTACTCCACCATTCCGCTCTACTAACCAGCGGCGAAGCGGCTCCGGTGGGAGACCGATGAGAAAAAGAAAATCCAGCTACCGGCCGAAGGATTAATGGGATTGTACAGGGGCAAACGGCTATCCACGCCGATGCCGCTTTGCGCCTGTGGCGTTTTTCCGAAACCTCCGCGGCCTGCTGGATGAACCGGCAACCGGCTAGTGCTGCACTAGTCGTCTCGAAAGGCGGCTAAAAAAACGGCGCCCGGAGGCGCCGCGGAAATCAACTTTATCTGAGCACTTATTTGAACTTGTAGTTGACGATGAGACGGGTGTGGTTCTGGGTCAGATCCCGGCCGTTGGTACCGTCATATTCGCTGGTGCGCATGGCATGCATGAGCTTCACCGCCAGCCCCTTCTGGATCTTGTAGGTCACCACCAGATCAAGCTCGTCCGCGTCGGTGCGCGGTGTGGCCATGCCACTGGAACCGGCCCGTATCGCCTTGACCGGCGCCATGGTGTCCGACTGACCGTAATTGGCATAGGCGCCCATGAAGGAGAGCTTGTCAGTGAACTTGTACTTGAAACCCACCTTGAAGGCGGTGACATTCTCGCGGTAGGCATTGCTCGAAAAGATGGTGCTGGTGTAGGCCGGGTCACCGCCCCAGGAGTTGAGCATGGCGTTGTCGCCGGTGGAGTGGTTGACCGCGCCAAAGACCGCCCACCCCTTGCCCACCAGGGTCGCCTTCAGGCCAAGCAGGCCGAAGTCACGCTCGCCGGCGAGGGCATCACCCACATCGCTCTGATAGAGGCCCTGCGCCTGGACCTTCACCTTCTTGCCCTTGGCCACGGGGAAGACCTTGTGGCCCTCGACATACAGGTTGTTGACGATGTCATCGGCATAGTAGTCCCAGACCTGAATCCCGCCGTCTTCAATGCCGTGGTAGGAGGCGTTGAACACGGTCACGCCGTTGGTGTCCGCAGCAGGGCCGACCATGGTATCGCCGATGTCGTGGAACCTGGCCTGACCCATTCCCGGCATGTCAGGCCTCACCGAAGCCCCCCCGCTGCCGGTAGCCTCGCCGATGAGGCCAAACTCGGTCATGGCGCGGGCGCCGAAAGACATCTCGGTCAGTTGGGCCAAGCCAAGGGAAAAGCCGTCGAGGGCATCGGTGGAGACCCCGAAGGCGGTAAAGAAATTGGGCATGGTGCTCGACGCGCCGCTGGTCAGCGGACTGGCATACAACATGCGCCCTGCATCGATGGCAAACGCCTCGGCCTGGTACTTGAGATAGACCTCACCCATCTGCCCCTTGGTGCTGCCATCGCCATTGACAAACATGCCGCGGGCCACCCGCTCGGAGTCGAAATTGGTGCTGTTAAAGATATCCCCTGCCGCATAGCCGCCCAGACCCAGTTTGAGGCGACTGCCAAGAGGGGCCTCGTACTTGAGCTTGGCCAGGTAGGCGGTCCCGTCGTTGGGGTCGTAGCCATTGTCTTCGCCACCGACCACATGCATCGCCTTCAGTTGACCGGACAGATTGCCGGTGACCTTTGCAGCCCCCTTACTCTCGCTCGCTTGCGCCGCCACGGAGCACAAACAGGCCAGCGCCAGCGAAGTCATCAAAAATGGTTTTCTTTTCTGCATCGAACAGCCTCTCTATCCAGTACCCGATCCTTCAGCAGCAGTGTGCCCGGATGGTGATGTTTTACACAGGCCCCATGCATGGGGCCGAGATCCTCGGTAGCGCCGGCCTTGCGGACGCCAGCCTACCCTGCCTGGACACAATGGATCCGCCACATGCGAGTCGACCAACGGTTTTTTCCGAACTCTCACCGATCGACAACGACTGTCATCCATGGTGTCGCCCCGTCGGTTGTTATATTTCTACCGTGGATTGGGATTGTACGGATTGTGAGGATATTGAAAAATTGTTGCAATGCCCGAGCGGCATAGGCATAAACCCAAACGCCCCCCCCAGGGATCCCAAACACTTCGCGCGTATTGCCGGCCTAATGCGGCACCCGCCAAGCGACCATGAATAACGCCAGGCATATGGTATTAACTTTTATATAAATAGTGTAATTGCTGATTTAGCGGGTGCTGCACTAACCCTTTTGCTTTGCTCTCCTCTTCCTACGAAGGATAGAAAGAAAGGATCGGGAATCCCACCGCCTACGCCAAAGCATTCCCCCGTCCGAGGGCGCCGTCAAGGCTCCGAGCAACCCCCGCGGACCCAGCGGCAGAAGGTTGAAGGCCTTCTTGTCAAACTTGGCGCCTCATCGCGCCCGGGTCAGCGGATTTTCCGACCAGGCATCCCGTTCACTGCCTTGCGTTTCAGGGAGTATCCAGTGCAAGTGCTTGCCATCCTCGCTGAAGTTCAGCCGGTAAGGCGCTTCCCTTTCGGACGGGCACTCCTGCACCGCAAAGCGTCGGCTTTGGCGATCGATGAAACGCAATTCGCAGCTCGCTGGATCGACCGGATCGCCACACATATAGGCCAGATAGCGTCCGTCGGGGCTGAGTCGTGGGTGATGGGCGTCACAGTCGACGAGATCCTCCCGCCGGGCGGGGTACCCCTGTAACGGGCTGTAGCCGTAAATGGCCGGCTGGCCTGTGGTATCCCGGCGCTGGTAGACGACGTCCGGCTCGGCTCCGCCAAGGTCCGGCTGGGCGGCGGGGCGCACGGATTCATGGCCATACTCACTCCAGCTGACCCGGCGTGTCATGGCGGTCTCGATCTGGTGGAGATAGATGTCGGCCACGCCGTTGGTGTCTGGCGACAGGCCCAGGTCTTGCGCCTCGCTGCGGAAAACGATGTACTCCCCCCGGCCGTCGATGCGAGGCTGATCGCTAGGGCCATTGCCCGCCATGTGCGTCCAGCCAATGCTGATCAGCTCCACCTGCTGATCCATCGTGGAATAGAGGTAGACATCGCTCAGCCCATTGGTGTCGTTGGCCGCCAGTGCGGCGTCGGTGCTGAAGACCAGTTGCCTGGCCTGGGCGTCGCTTTGCGCGAAGCGGATATCGCCAGGCTCCACCCCGGCATTCCAGAGCAGGCGGACAAGCCCGGATGGGAATTGCCGCCAGGGCACCAGCCTGGGCGCCAGTGGGGGGTTGGACGTGGATTTGCCTGGATTGCCGGGCATGCCATCGACCGAGACCACCTGCTGACGGTTGCGCGGGCTGGTTTCCCGGGTTGCGGGGCATTCAGATGGCGCCATGCGGGCCTGAAACGCCGCGCCGGGCCGGGCATGAAAGCCGGGGCTCAGGGTTATGTGGGTGGCCGCCACATAGGCGACCTGCTGGCCGTTGGCAACGACCACATCGCCACTGGTCGACAGGTCCCCGGTGGAACGCACCACTTCATTGCGGGTATGGGCGGGCGGTGTAACCGACACCGGCCCGGCGTGGCAGCTGGTGGGTACCGCGGGATCGGTTGTAAACAGGGCGGTTACCTGACGGTTCCCGTCGACGGCGGTGAGTTCGCAATGGGCGCCGGTACAGTCGCCGCTCCACCCGGAGAGCAGGTAGCCGATGTTGGGGTTCGCGGTACAGGTGGTGGTCTCTCCATGCTGGACCGGGTTGGGGGTGCAGCGGGCCTGGCCGCCATCCGTGTTGGTCACCGCGACGCTGATGGGGTGCTCGGTCGGAAGGGTGGCGCAGCTGGCGTCGAGCCCCCCGTACAGCCCGAAACAGGTCCAGTTCCAGGGGCCATCGCCGGCCAATTCGCCGGCACTGCCGGCGGCGCACAGATCGGCCGAGGGCGGGGTCTCGAATACGCTGCCGTCGGCGGCGCCGCAGCGGGCGTCAAGGGCCAGCACCGGGCCGCCCCGATCGGTAATGGTGGTTTCGATCTCGTCGCGATCGAAAGTCCCCCCTTCGATCAGATTGATGGTGATGCGGGTCTTGTCAGGCACCAACTGATGATCGATGGCGGCGGCGACATTCAACCATTCGCCGCTACTCAGGCTCTGTTTGAGATAACCGCCGATCCGCGTATTCAACGGCACCAGGATGTCCATGGCCGTGCGCATTCCCGGGCTGGCCTGGTGGAGTTCGAAGCTGAACAGGCCCACCGGGAATTCCAGCTCTTGGGGCGCCCCCGCATCAGCCGGCGAGAGGGCCGCGGGATTGACCAGTTCGAGGCAGTCGGCGCTGGCATCCAGGGTAACACTGGCCGAGCCGTCGTAACTGGAGAGGGTGGCCTGGCTGGTTGGCGTGGCGCCCAGGCACTGGTCGCAGGGGTCGCCGAAGCCGTCGGAGTCTCGATCCGCCTGATCCGGATTGGGGTCCATCGGGCAGTTGTCCAGATCGTCGCAGATTCCGTCATGGTCGCTGTCCAGGCAGCTTGCGTCGCAGAGATCGCCCACGTCGTCCAGGTCCGCATCCAGTTGATCCGGGTTGGCGATGGTCGGGCAGTTGTCATCCTTGTCGCACACGCCGTCTCGATCCACGTCCACGCAGGAGTCGCAGAGATCGCCCTTGCCGTCACCATCCAGGTCGATTTGATCAGGATTGTGGATGGCCGGGCAGTTGTCATCGGCCAGGCAGATACCGTCGCCATCCGCATCCAGGCAGAGATCGCACAGATCGCCGATCCCATCGCCATCCTCATCTTCCTGGAAGGGGTTATGAGTCGCGGGACAGTTGTCGGCCTCGTCGGCCACGTTGTCGCCGTCGAGGTCGATCCACAGGTCGCAGACATCGCCGCGGCCGTCGCCATCGGCGTCCAACTGGTCATGATTGGGCAGCAGCGGGCAGTTGTCCGCCTCCGTGCATACCCCGTCGGCATCCGGATCCTGGCAGGTGTCGCAGGCGTTGCCCTGTCCGTCGTTGTCGTCGTCCGCCTGATCGGCGTTGGGGTCGAGGGGGCAGTTGTCGACGGCGAGGCAAATGCCGTCGAGATCCGTGTCCACGCATTGGGCGTCGAATTCGCAGATGCTGTCGCCATTGGTATCGGTGCAGGGGTCGCACTGATCGCCAATGCCGTCGCCATCCGTGTCGAACTGATCGGGGTTGACGCCATCCAGGCAGTTGTCGAGGTGATCGCAAACCCCGTCGCCATCCACGTCGATGCAGACGTCGCACAGGTCGCCGATGCCGTCGCCATCCAGATCCTCCTGCTGCGGATTATAGATCAGGGGGCAGCTATCCACCTCGACGCAGATGCCGTCGAGGTCGTTATCCGCGCAGTTGTCGCAGGCGTCGCCGATGCCGTCCCGGTCCGCGTCAAGCTGGTCCGGATTGGAGAGCCCGGGGCAGTTGTCGACGGTATCCCAGACGCCGTCCTGATCGAGATCCGTGTCATAGTCGCAGGCATCGCCGATGTAATCCCCGTCTCCGTCCTCCTGATTCGGGTTATAGGTTAAGGGACAGTTATCCGAGCGCGGGGGGCCCAAACATATGTCATCTTCATCGGGGTCGATGCAGTTCAGGTCGAACTCGCACCCACCATCGCCATCCATGTCGGTGCACGGATCACAAAAGTCGCCGACGCCGTCGCCATCGGAGTCGGTTTGATCGGGATCGGCGAAAACCGGGCAGTTATCACAGACATTGCCTATGCCGTCCGCATCGGAATCGGCTTGATCCGGGTTGGGGGTAAACTGGCAGTTATCGTCCGTGTCGAGGATCAGATCGTTGTCATCATCATCATCGGCGCAGTTGACGACACCGTCGCCGTCGGTATCGCGACGCGGGATCTCGATGGTGACCCGTGCCGGTTCGGTATTCTCCAGGCGACCTTCTACGGTGTAGGTGAAGCTGTCTTCCGTATCGTCGGTATTACAGCCAGAAAAGGTGTAGGTGAAGCTGCCATCCTCTCCAAAGGAGAGGATGCCATACTGTGGAGGATCGACAAGCGAGGCCTTGGCGCTTCCAGGAGTCGCGATGTACAGGGTGGCACGTTTGCGGGTACTCCACAGCTCCTGAAAATACCCCACAACCCAGCCTTTGTCGTTGATACCCTGGGCGCTGCTGGAGCCACGCACAGAGCCGATGACATTGCTGAAGCGATAGCCGCCCGCTCCATCAGCGGCGACGGCGATGGCGATGGGCCGGTTGTTGAAGTCCGTGTACTGGCCCACCAGCACGCCGGTATCCGATATGCCATACAGTTCGGTGTCGGTTCCGGCGGGCACGTCGATGAGATCGAAGCGGTCGGTCGCCGGATCGTACAAAAAGCCGTGATGTCCGTCGTTATCCCCGTAATAGCCCAGGATGCGACCCTCGCTATCCACATCGGTAGCGACGGTCGAGTCCGCGCCGGGTACAGTGATGGTGTCGAATTGGATGCCGTCGGAATGGTAACCCGACTGCACGCCGACAAGCTCCCGCATGCCGACGTGGTGCTGCTGGTCGTTCAATCCGCGGCTTTCGGCCTGATCCGCATTGGCAATGGCAATGGGCTGGAAGCTCCAGTCCGGGGCGCCCTTTTCGGCGAAAAAACCGCGACGGCTGTCGCCCGCCAGGGCGGTTCCCACCACCACACCATCATCATTGATGTCGTTTGGCCAGATGGAATCACTGGCCGGATCGGCAAAGTCCTCGATTCTACTACTACTGTAGTGGTGTTGCCGATCCACGGGATAGAGATAGATGCCTCCCGTCGAGCCGTCCTCGAGGTTGCGGTGTCCCACCAACGCCCCATCATCGTTCACCCCGGTGTACACCCCGTCCCAAGGGGATGGAAAAACCGGCTCCCGATCCATCTTCACCAGGTCGTTTGCCATCACCCCCGGCTTGTCGATCCGCAGCGTGCCGCCCAGCGCCAGCACATAGCGATCATCGACCGCCAGATCGCGTCGATAGGAGTCGCGAACATCCAGGGTTACCGTGACCAGTTCAGAGTCGGCGCTCCCATCCGTTGCCCGGTAGGTGAAGGTGTCGATGCCGAGCTCCCGCGGGTTATAACGGAAGGCTCCGTTGGACCGGAGACTGAGGCTTCCCCGGGTTGTGGTGGTAACCAGTTCGGCGCTCAGCTGCTGACCGTCGGTTGCCACATCCGGGTCTTCGTCGTTGGCCAAGACGCCGTTGGCGGCATCCGTTTCGAACTGGTCATGGTCGATAAGCGTGTACTCGTCGTTGACGCCCAGGGGCACGTCATTGATCGCGTTGATCGTAATGGAGACGCTGTTTTCGATCGACATAAAGCCCTTGTCGTCGGCAACGACATAGATGAACTCGTCTTGGCCATGATAGTGGGCGTTCGGGGTATAACTGAACGCGCCGTCGTCGGTCAGTGAGAGCGTGCCATGGGCCGGCTCGGTATGGCCATGGACATGGATCGGATCGTCCTGGGGATCCCAGTCGTTGGCCAGCAGCCCCGGCGCGCTGATCACCAGCGGTTGATCTTCGTCGATGGTGTACTGTTCACCCTCGGTACGGGGCGCCTCGGCGGCCTGTACGGTGACCTCGACCAGGCCATGGCGGTCGCCGGCCTCATCGCCGTCTCCCGCCACGTACTTGAACTGGACCGTCCCGAACCAGCCCTCTTCCGGCGTGTAGAGCACCTGGTCGCCGGAGATGGCGACTGTACCGTGATCGGGCTGGGAGAGGGCGCGAATGGTCAGGGAGTCGCCATCTCCATCCTGGTCATTGGCCAGCACATCCAGCCGGATCTCCTCGTCCTGATCGGTCAGGAACTGGTCGTCAAGGACCTGGGGAGTCTGGTTCGAACCCCGGTAAATCTCGATGGCAACCACTCGTTCCGCGCTCTGCGCACCCTGGTCATCCTGGACCCGGTAGATGAAGTAGTCGAAACCGTAGTAGGGTTCGGCCTCCGCCTTTACCTGGTAACTGAAGGAGCCGTCGGGGTTCAGGGAGAGGTCGCCGTATTCCGGTGAGCGGACCAGTTGGGCCGTCAGCCCGTCGCCATCGGGGTCCATGTCGTTGGCCAGCAGGCCGCTGCCAGCGGTGACCGACAATTGGCTTGCGCCCTCGACCTGGTAACGATCGTCAACCGCTCGGGGGGCGGCATTGACCAGGGTGATGGGCTGCCAGGCCAGCAACTCGTCGAGGGTGGAGGGCAAGACGTCGATGTAGATGGGATTCCTGCTCTCGGTATCATCGGAGGCAGTCTCTTCATCACAGGATTCGGCGACGCTCCAGTCGACGCACTCCTTGTACTGGGTCGCCCAGCGGGTCTGCACCACCAGTTCCGCCTCCATGTTGACCGCCGGCTGGAGCGGCCTGAGCCAGGCGTGGATGGTTCTGCGGTCCCAGCGCTTGTTGCCGAAGTCGATGCGGTCGGTGCCGCTCGCTCCGTAACCGGATTCGAACTGACTGGAGGGGGAGGGGGTGAACCATTGATCGGATTTGATCCAGGTATCGTCCAGATCCTCGGGGCCCTCCTGGTAGGCCGTGGCGACGCCGCGGTAGCTGGTATAGGTGGTGAAGCTATCGCCGGGGGTGAAGCCGTTGTTGTCGGGATCGTCGATCTCGGTCCAGTTCTTCTCCACCACCAGGTCAACGCCGCTCACCGTGTAGCTGTCGGCCATCAAATCGACGACCGTATTGATGGCCGATTGGGACCAGGCGCTGCCAGTCACCACCATGACGATGAAATCGGACAGCACCACCAGTCCCACCAGTGCCGCACCGGCCACGGGTATCGACGCGATGACCCCGAGCACGGCCAGATAGTACAGGTTGAGGCCGGCGGCCAGTCCCGCGACGGCCCAGCCGAAGCTGGAATCCGCGCCCTCATCGCGGATGATGGAGTAGGCCATGTAGCCGATGACGGCGACACTGAACACCATTCCGGCCCTGCCCAGCCATTTCGCGGCCTTGGCCACCCCGCCGACCCCCTTGACGGTGCTGTAAAACTCTCTCGCCCCCCGGGCGGAGTTGAGGAGCGAATATCCCGCTCCCCGGACCACGGAGAAGAACCGGGAAAGGGCGTTGAAGCGGGCCGGCAACGACAGCAACACCGACAACCCCGCGGTACCCTTGGCCACCCAGCTGATGTACTTGGCTTCATCGAATGCCGCGGGATAGATATCCACGCCGTTGACCTGGGTAGTGAGCAACTCGCCGGCGCTCCACTGGACCAGGTGCATGACGACGGTAGCCTCTTCCTCGTCGGTCAACCCCCAGGACTGGGCCAGCTCGACCAGCCGATCCACCGTGAGGGGCAGAAAGACCAGCTCGTCATCCGCGGCAAAGGCGGCCGCATCGTACCAGGGCATCTGCAGGAAGCGGTTGGTTTCCTTGTCCTGTGCGGTAAGGTTTATGCTGAAAGAGGACGAACTGGTCACCACGCCGCCGCTGGTGAAGTCGTTCATCGACAGCGTGGCGGTGCGCTCGGAGAACGCCAGCAGCAGCGGAAAGGCGTCGTTTTCCGGGTGGCCCTCCAGGATATCCCGAATGTGGTCCGAGGAGGCCGCCAGGGCGGCATCCGTGTGGGAGTAGTATTCGATCGGTCCCGAGACGGTCAGATTGTTGGGGTCCGAGCGCATGTCATCGTAGGCGTCGGCCAGCGACGCGCTGTCGTGGAGATAGTTGTAGTAGAGGTAGAGGTAACCGCGCATGGTGCCGTCGCGGTCTCCGCCATCATGGAACACGCCCACCTCGGTATCGAAATTCTCCTGCGCGGTGAAGCCGGTGACCGAAAAGTTCTCCCGGTAGCGGGCCAGGGTGATCTGCTCCGGCTCCATGCCGGCCCCGAGGGTGAAGCGGATCTTGTCCGGCAACTCGAAATAGTCGGGATTCTGCATCACCTCCATGAGGTACCAGGGATTGTACTGGGGACTCCACCAGAACATGTACTTCATGAGATCGGTATCCATGAGGTCCTTCTTCTGGTCGTCGATGGTCATCAGCATCAGATCCAGCCGACCGTCGTCCGTGACATCCGCGATGGCCGCGCCGCCGCCGCTGGTCTCGACCCCCAGCATCGCGGTGGATGAGGTGATCGTCCGCGACCAGTGGCTGGGGTTGGCGGCTGCGTCGAGGTCCCAGCCGATGCGATAGCGAAAGCCGTTGCCATATTTCGGATTGTCGATCGCCATCATCACCAGATCGAGGGACCCGTTATTGTTGAAGTCGGCCAGCGCCGTGCCACCGCCACTGGTCCGATTTCCCATCGCCTCGCAGGTCAACACGCCGCTCCAGGAACTCGCGTTGCCACCGCTGTCGAGATCCCAGCCCACGATGTAGCGCAATTCGTTTGCGCCGTCGGGTGAGTCCACCCCCATCAGCAGGACATCGAGTTGGCCGTTATCATTGATATCGGCTATGGCGACCCCGCCGCCGTCATGATTGCTGCCCACGCCAGAGACCAGACCATCCTTGCGCCCGCTCCATGACTGGGCAATGCCGTTGGCGTCCAGATTCCAGCCGATGCGGTAGCGAAACTGGTTTTCGCCATCAAGATCCGCCACGCCCATCACGATCAGGTCGAGGACGCCGTTGCCATCGATATCGGCGAGTTCCGCGCCGCCGCCCTGGGTAACGTAGGCGATGCCCGGGACCTGATGCCAATCGCTCCAGGCGCGGGGGTTTCCGTCGGCATTGAGCGTCCAGCCGACGCGATAGCGGAAATCATTGACGCCTTCCACATCATCGATGGCCAGGGTCACCATATCCTGGGCGCCATCGTCGTCGATATCGCCGATGGCCACGCCACCCCCCGCACTCTTCAAGGCGACCAGGCTGGATGTGATGTCCGCCCACACCGGCGGCCCCCAGGCGGCCACGCCAAAGCGGGACAGGGTACGATAGCGAAAACCGTCCGCCCCCTCGGCGGGGTTGTCAACGCCCATCACGGACAGGTCGACAAAGCCATCGCCATCGAGGTCGGCAACGGCCAAGCCCCCGCCAGCGGTACGATTGCCGATGCCGTCGACCCAATGGATCGGCGAACTGGACGCCGCAATGCCGTCGCTACCCAGATCCCAGGCCACTACCAGCTGGAACCGATTGGGACCCGACGGATCGTCGATGGCGCTAAGGATGAGATCGGGCAAGCCGTTCTGGTTGAGATCGGCGAACTTGGCGCCGCCCCCTCGATGGCCGACGGTCATGTCGACCGGGGCATTGCGAAAGATGTCGCTCCAGCCGTTCGTCGGCTGCCCGTTGGCGGCCAGATCCCAGCCGATGCGATAGCGAAACTGGTTTGGTCCCTTGGGGTTATCGACGCCCATCAGCAGCAGATCGGCGATGCCGTTGCCGTTGATGTCGGTAATCGCCACACCCCCGCCCTGGGTCCTGTTGCCAATGCCGGGCACAATGGTCTGATCGGACCACTCCGCAACGCCCAACGGGGTCAGGTTCCAGCCAATCTGATAATGGAAATCGTTGGCCCCGTCCTCCTGGTCGATCGACATCAGCAGCAGATCGAGCACGCCGTTGCCGTCGATATCCGCCAGCTCCGCCCCACCCCCGGCGTTTTCGCTGCTCACCCCGCTGCCCCGCATAGGCGCGGTGTAGGCGCTCCAGCCATTGGTCGGGATGCCCCTGGCGTCCACGTCCCAGCCGACGCGATAGCGGTATTGATTGACCCCGTCCGGATCGTCAATGGCCATCAACAGCAGGTCCGGCGTTCCATTCTGGTTGATGTCGCCATACACCGCGCCCGCGCCCTGGGAGCGATTACCCAGGGCCTGATCCTCAGGCAGCATGACGATCCCGCTCCAGGCACGGGTCGGCGTTCCGTCGCTGGTCAGATCCCAGCCCACACGGTAGCGAAAATTGTTCTCCCCCGGTGGATCATCGATCGCCATGAACAGCACATCCTCGCTGCCATTGCCGTTGAGATCCGCCAGCGCCGCCCCACCGCCCGCGGTCGATTCGCCGAGGGTGTCGCCGGAGAGCATACCGCTCCAGTCGTTCGTCTTGCCCTGGCTGTCGAGGTTCCACCCCACCATGTACCGAAGTTCATTCTGGCCCGACGAGGCATCCACCCCCATCAGCAGCAGATCCAGCACGCCATTGCCATCGACATCGCCGAGCGCTGCGCCGCCGCCTTCATGGTTATAGCCGAGCCCGGGCGACGGGATCTCCTGGCGTCCGGTCCAGTTGTCGGTCTTGCCTTCGCTATCGAGATCCCAGCCGATGCGGTAACGAAACTGGTTTTCGCCATCCGGGTCGTCAATCCCCATCAACAGCAGGTCGAGCGTGCCATTGCCGTTGATGTCGGCGAGGGCCGCGCCGCCCCCGTCCGTGAGATTGCCGACGCTCTGGGCCTCGATTACCTTGGTCCAGTTCGCCGCCGTTCCCGTGGCGTCGAGATTCCAGCCGATCAGATAGGCCAGTTCGTTGGCGCCCGAGGTGTCGTCGATGCCGAAGACCAGCAGGTCGGTCGTCCCGTTGCCGTCGATGTCGCCCGCGGATACTCCGCCGCCAGCCGATCCGCGGGCGAACTCGAAGGGGATGACGCTGCGAACCACCCCCCAGCCTTGCTCGGGGAAGCCGAATTCATTCATGTCCCAGCCGATGCGATAGACGACATCATTGGGGCCTTCCCGGTTGTGCACCCCCATCAGAATCAGGTCAGGGATGTCGTTGCCGTTAAGATCGGCGAAGGCCGCACCGCCGCCCTGGTGTCCGCTACCGATATCGTTGCCCGACAGGGTGGTCCATTCGAGTTCGCTGTGGTCGGTGGTTGCGTTGACCATCCAGGTCAGATGCGCCTCCAGGGTCATGTTCAGCGGCTCATCGGTGGCCGGCAGAAACAGCTTTCCGGTAAGCGCCACGGTAACGCCATCATCGCGCAGCGGGGTCAGGGGGACGTAGGCCACATCGCCGTCGATGCGGATGCCGTAGTCCGCCGCCGCCTCGGCGGACAGGACCTCGCCAAGATCGGCGGCATTGAACTCCAGCATGGGATTGAGTTTCAGATCCTCCGTGGTCTTGTCCAGATCCTGCATCTGACCCTGCTCATCGAAGGGCCAGTCCCAGACCCGCGAGGCGTATTCCAGGTGCTGGGGGTTTTCCGGGCGAATCGTGAGATCGAAATAGAGGGGCTTGCCGGAGGTCTGGATGTCGAAGGAAAAGCTCTCGGCGACCTCCGAACGGGCCTGGGGCGCCAGATCCAGCAGGTCCCTCACGCCGTCATTGTCGTTGTCCTCGTCGTCGATATTGGGCGTGCCGTCGCCGTCGGAATCCCGCGCCGGATCCTTGACGCCATCGAGGGTGATCTCGTCGCCATCCAGCATGCCGTCGTCATTCTTGTCGGGATCGAGGGGGTCGAGGCCATTATCCAGTTCCCACTGATCCGTCAGCCCATCGAAATCGCTGTCTTCACGATAGGGGTCGAGCCCCAGATCACCCTCGGCAAGATCGCTGATGCCATCCCCATCCGAATCGGTGAGATCGCCGCTGCTCGAGCGGACCTGCTGATAATCGCGCGGGACGTTGGCCGCGCCAATGGGCTGAATCGTTGCGTTGAAAATCAGAGTGAAGGAGAGAAAAACGGAAATGGAGCGCGCGACGACATTCATGGCCTGTGTCCTGCAAAAACAGCGGGATTTCTTTGCAGTCTGCGCGAGTATCGATCCTCGCGCAAGATAAACTGGGCAGCATCAAAGGATTTGTGAACGGGTTCCCGCTTTCCTGACTGGCGAGAGGAAACCAGCCGCGCAACGGCCCGGAACCTGATCGCCCTCACCGAGATGGATGACGCCATGATCGCCATGATCGCCAAGGTCACCGGCCTGTCGGTGGAAGAGGTCTCCAGGCTCCGAGCCGACAAGCAGCCCTGAGGCCAACCGCAGCGTAGTGCGATCGGCGCGCAAAACACCAATGGGGAAAGGTTGTTACGGTCTCTGAGCGTGCCGTAACGCACCTCCCCGCGGAGAAATTTTGGCAAATGGTGGGTTGCGCCCCGCACGACGGTTCGGTGCTGGGTGCGTTCAATTGGGCTTCGAGACGTGTTGAATACCGGTGTTTTGGACAGAGGCGGGGCTAACGCACCCCGCCCATTCCGCCTCTCCCGCCAGTTGCGGTGCAATGTCATGAAGATAAGCCATCGTGGCATTTTCCGGGAATGATGCGCCTCATTTCGTGGCTACGCCGGCCGTTTTTGGTTCTGCATAGAAGGATGTGCCGTCGAGCGAGCGACAAGGCTTTTTATTCGGCACATCCTATGCCGGTCCGACGATTTCCGGCCTGCGCCGGAGTAAGGCGCATCAAGGGCGGGAACCTGGCGTGCCGTTAACTTAATGACAAAGACACTTGCCCGACAAGCAAAAGCCGCTCAACGCTACCTAAACCTCTTGGTGGAAACCTTTGCCAACTTGCCACGCTTTCAGCTCGTCATCGCAGCGAATGAGCTGGTTAGGCTGCTCAATGATTCAGCGCTTCCCGAAAATGTTGATGAAGAGGTTCGCAACGAAATCAACCGTGCGCAAGCCTGGGCGCGAAACCATCTCGATTCTGAAGAGGCCGGACTAGTCCAATTCGTGAAACGACATACGGGGATCTCGCTTGGGAGGCTGGGTCCGGCAGCGCGTGATACGGCAGGATCTCCAGTGTTAAAGAACGGTAGCCAGCCACTTTTCATACAATCGATCACTAACCCCCTCCCCTTGTTCAAACTGCTGATTACCGCCAAAGAACTGCTGGCCACTCTTCTGCGCGTCACGGGGTGAAAGACCGAATTCTTGCTTAAAATGCCGACTGAATTGAGCCAGGCTTGAATAGCCGAATTCCAGTGCCACATCGGTGATGCGCAGGTTTACGCCAGCGGTACGACCAGA
>JAABSM010000082.1 GCA_011390365.1 Gammaproteobacteria bacterium | reverse complement strand
CGACCCGAACGACGACACGAACGACGACACGAACGACGACACGAACGACGACACGAACGACGACACGAACGACGACACGAACGACGACACGAACGACGACACGAACGACGACACGAACGACGACACGAACGACGACACGAACGACGACACGAACGACGATTCGAACGATGATTCGAACGACGACACGAGCGACGGCTCGAACAGCGGCGGCGGTACCGACATGCCCGTACCCACGGCCAGTGAAGGACGCCTGCTAGCGAGTCAGTGCGCCCAATGTCATGGCGCCGATGGCGCATCCACCACCTCCATCGACAGCCTCGCCGGGGAATCCGCCAACGAGATCATCGAAGAGTTCGCTGAGTATCAGGTCGAAAAGTCCGACATCATGCACTTTCAGGCGCTGGGGTATACGGACGCGGAGATCCGCCTGATTGGCGAATGGTTCGCCGGCATGAGCTCCAGTGGCGGCGATACCAACGATGAAAGCGACGAGAGGGGGGATGACGATGACGATTGATTCGAGATTCCCTCTGAACAGAAACGCCAGCCATCACCAAACCGGAGACAAACCCATGCAAAACCGTCGCGACTTTCTCAAAACCCTCGGTCTGGGCCTGGGCGCCCTGGCCATGCCCGCTGTCCTGCGCGCCGCCACCGGACCCCACGTGGTGGTGGTCGGCGGCGGTTTCGGCGGCGCCACCGCCGCCAAGTACCTCAAGCACTGGTCGCCCAATCTTCAGGTCACCCTGATCGAACCAAACGCCAATTACTACTCGTGCGTGCTCAGCAATCTGGTGGTCGTCAATGAGCTGAACATGAATCGCATCACCTTTGACTATGCCGGACTGCAATCCCGCTATGGCGTCAACGTCACCCAGGATCGGGTGGCGGGTATCGATACCATGGCACAGACGCTGAGCCTGGCGTCCGGGGGTACGCTCTCCTACGATCGCCTCATCCTCTCCCCCGGCGTGCAGTTCGACACCATCCCCGGCCTGGATACCAGCAAGGTTCCCCATGCCTGGAAGGCGGGGGATCAGACCCTGTTGCTGCGCCAGCAGTTGCAGGCCATGCCCAATGGCGGCAACTTCGTGATGACCGTCCCCGCCGCGCCCTTTCGTTGCCCGCCGGGGCCATATGAGCGGGCCTGCGCGGTGGCGGACTTCATCAAGCGCCACAAGCCGGGCGGCAAGGTTACCCTGCTCGACGCCAACGGCGACATCACCGCCGCCAAGCATACCTTCAGTACCGCCTTCAACGGCATCTACGCCGATACCATCGAGTATCACACCAATGTCTCGATCATGGGCGTCGACTCGAATGCGCGGGTGCTGACCACCAATCTGGGCGAGTTTAACGCCGATGTGCTCAATGTCATCCCTAGCCACCGCGCCCCGGATCTGGTGGCCCAAGCGGGCCTCTCGAACGCCGGCGGTAATCGCTGGGCTGGGGTGAATCCCCTCAGCTACGAGAGCACCGCGGTTGCCAACGTGCATGTCATCGGCGATGCCCAGGGTACGGCGCAGCCGAAGGCCGGCCACATCGCCAACTCCGAGGCCAAGGTCTGCGCCGACGCGGTGATTCGCCTGCTCGGGGGCGGGCAGCCGCTGCCATCACCCAAGACCAACTCCGCCTGCTACACGCCGATCACCTCCAATACCGCCTCCTTTCTCACCGGCGTCTTTCGCTACGACCCGGCCAGCGGTGGCATGAAGGCGATTCCGGAATCCCTTGGCGAGGCGGCCAGCCCGACCCGTGAGTACTACGAGGAGATGTTCGACTGGGCCGGCAACCTGTTTCAGGACACCTTCGCCAGCGGGTGACTGCGTCAGAGTGACCGCGATTGATGTCGGTGACAAACTGCCTTTGTCACTCCCGTATCGCGCCCCGTGAGAAAGCATGACGACTCGCTGGGGCGCGGAGCGTGGGGGCCAAGCATGATAACATTCGAAAACAGTAACGCGGTTGTTCAGGCAGCCGCAAGCTGGCGATTTGAAACCGAAAACATGTCCCGGAGTCATGATGGTCAAGACAATCCCTCAGAGAGCCATACTTATCACCGGCTGTTCCACTGGCATCGGCTACAGTGTGGCCAACGGACTGCGGGCGCGTGGCTATCGCGTCTTCGCCAGTGCGCGCAAACAGGGGGATGTGGCGCGTCTCGCCGATGAGGGATTCGATGCGCTGCGCCTGGATCTGGATGATGGCGGCTCCATTGATCGCGCCGTGGATATGCTGCTGGAGCGCACCGGCGGGCGGCTCTACGGGCTGTTCAATAACGGCGGTTTCGGCCAGCCGGGGGCGGTGGAGGATGTGCCTACCCAGGCGCTGCGGGAGCAGTTCGAGACCCTGGTGTTCGGCTGGCATCATCTGACGCGGAGGGTGATCCCGGTGATGCGCGCCCAAGGCGAGGGACGGATCATTCAGAACAGCTCGGTGCTGGGTTTCGCGGTGATGCCCTATCGCGGAGTCTACTCCGGGGCCAAGTTCGCCATCGAGGGGCTGAGCGACGCCATGCGCCTGGAGTTGCATGGCAGCGGCGTGCATGTCTCGCTGGTGGAACCTGGCCCCATCCTGAGCCGGTTTCGCGCCAACGCCATGGAGAAGTTCATCGCCAACGTGGAGAAAGAGCAGAGCGCCCACCAGCGGCAGTATCAGGCGGCGCTGGCGCGGCTGGAAAAGGAGGGACCGGCGATGCCCTTCACCTTGCCGCCGGAGGCGGTGCTGAAGCGGGTGGTGCATGCCCTGGAAAGCCGCCGGCCGCGGCCCCGCTATTTTGTTACCCTGCCGACCTATCTGTTCTGGTATCTCAAACGGGTGTTGCCGATTTGGCTATTGGATCGGGTGTTGCTCAAGGCGTCTGGGGGTGGGGCAAGGTGAGGCTTTTTGCTTTAACCGCAGATTAACGCCGATTAACACAGATATTTCAATTGCTCACCTCGATTGCTGATTTCACCCCGGAGGTGAGCCGAGGAAATGAGGCGCCTACTCATTCCGCAACCTAAGCTCGGCGTAAATCTGTGCTCATCCGCGGTTTATAGGGTCAATCCTCCGCCTCAGGAACCGTATAGACCTGCTGTCCCTTCTCCTGTACCGCGGCACCGGCCTTGGGGCGGAAGTCGCCGTCCATGCTGGTCAGTTCGTCCTGGGTGAAGAAGAGGGTCAGACGGTAGCGCTCGGTTTCGACGCCATCTTCCACCATGCGGTGATAATAGTCCCAGCGATCCTGGTGAAAGGCGTCCACCAGGGTGGGGGTGCCGAGGATGTAGCGCACCTGGCTCTTGGTCATGCCGGGGCGCAACTGGTTGACCATCTCCTGGGTGATGACGTTGCCCTGCTGCACCGGCGGGTGATACACGAAGGGGGCGCTGCCGACCGCGGTGGGGACGATGCCGCCCCAGTCGTCGATGGTGGAGCAGCCGGAGGCGAGCAGGGTGAGGGCGATCAGCGGAGTGGCGAATTGTCTGTGCATGCGGCGGAGGTCCGGTTGGTGATTTCGTTATGGCTGACGATCGCGAGATAATACCCGATTCGGCGGCGATAAAGAACCCGCGGGCGGCGCCGTCGTCGGATCGTCCAGCGTAGGTTCCTCGCCGGGGGGCTCCTCTATGGGAGGTTGCCGCCGTTCAGGCGTCGAAGGCTCCGGCGAGTAGGGGATGTGCAGGTAGGAGCGGGGAGCGAGTCGCTCTCGCAGAGATCTGGGCGTCTCATCCCGGCGCGGTTGCGAACGGGGTTGCCGCGAATCCTGGGGTTCATCCCAGCGCTCGACGGCGCGGGGCTGGTTCGGCAGGGTCGGGCGGGGTATCGACAGTGGCGTCGATGCCGACCAGGCGCGCAGCAGGGCGACCAACGCCTGTTTCTCCTCCTGGTCCAGGTTCAGTGGTTCCAGCATCCCGGAGCGTTGATCGCGATGTTCGGAGAGTCGGCCATCGGCGGCCTGACCGCCCCGGTTGTAGAACTCGACCACCTCTTCCAGGCTAGCGAATGCCCCGTTGTGCATGTAGGGGGCGGTATGGCGCAGGCCGCGCAGGGTGGGGGTGCGAAACGCCCCCTGGTCTCGGGCGTCCCGGGTCTGGTACCAGCGCCCCTGGTCGACCCGAATCGTTGAGGCTTCGCGATTGCTCAGTCCCTGGCGACGTTGATGGTAACGGAAGGCGATCTGCTCTTCGGCGGGCGCCTTCCACAGCTCGATGTTGGGCACGCCAAGATTGTGGAAGCGACCATCAGAACCCAGCGCGCCATTGTGGCAGCGAATGCAGCCGGCCTTGCCGGAGAACAGCTCCAGCCCCTCTCTTGCCGGTTTGCCAAGGGCATCCCGATCGCCCTTGAGATAGGCGTCCAGGGGCGTATCCGGCTGATCCAGGCTGGTGAGAAAGGTGGCGATCGCCTTCCAGGCGTCCTGCGCCCGCGGCGGCTGGCCGCCAAAGGCGACGCGGAAGAGCCGCTCGTACTCGGGAATCGCCAGCAACCGCGCCTCGACCAGCGCGGGCTCCGAGTCCAGGGTCAGGGCATCGCTGGCGTGTTCGGCGATAAAGCCTTGCGGATCCCCGCCCGCGCCATCCCAGCCGAAATGGCGCAGACGGTCGATATTGAGTAGCGGCGGCGCGTTGCGCCAACTGCTCTCGCCGGGGCCGGAGAGGTTGCGCGCCGGGTCGTGGCAATCGGCGCAGGCGCGCTGGTTGCCGCGGCTGAGGCGGGTATCGAAGAAGAGCATGCGCCCCAGTTGATCCAGGCGGTCGCCGCGATAGGCGTAGCTGGAGGGGAGGGGGGCAAGGGGCGGATAGCTCGCCTGCTGACGGTCCCGGGGCGAGGGGCCGCAGCCGCCCAGCGCCAGCGTGATCAGGACGAACGCGCCCGCGAGGCGTCGGCGAGGGCCGGTTTTGCCGGTTGTCATTGATTTCAGGAGAGATCGAATCATGTCGGTCGGTGCCTTGGCCAATACCGCCGCGCCAGAGTCTTCATGATATCTCTCACCGATACACAGAGGTGGATTTCTCCGTGCGCCCCGTGCCTCCGTGAGATTTTCATATGGGTATGGTAGTGCATTGAAAACTTGTGCGCAGCTGTACTAGGGTTGAGGTTTGGAAACGGCGCGATGATCCCAGTAACGCAGGGTGGGATATTCCGCCGGATAACCGGCGTCCCAGACATAGCGGCCGGAGCTGAGGTCGCGCCCGGTGAGGGCGTCGAGAAAGGCGATCAGGTCATTGATCTCCTGAAGGTCGAGATCCAGGGGGCGCAGCAGGGGATCGCGATTGCCACGGTTACCGCCGCCGAAATAGTAGAACTCCACCACCTCGGCGAGGGTGTCGAATGCACCGTTGTGCATGTAGGGGCCGGTCTTGCTCAATTCTCGCAATGAAGGAGTGGCGAAGGCCCCCATATCCTCGGGAGCGCCACTGATCCAGTAACGGCCCAGGTCCTGGGGCGTGTCTGGATCGGCGCTGCGTCCCAATGCGGCGGCATGGGCCATCAGCGCCTGACGATTGGCGGCCTGGTCCATGATACGCGGATTCTCGGCGACCCCCAGGGCGTGAAAATCTCCATCCGACAGCATCGCCCCATGATGACAGCGAATGCACCCCGCCTTGCCCTCGAATAGCGTCTTGCCCCGTCTCGCCGCCTCGCTCAGCATGCCGGTGTCCACCGGCGCGTTCTTCGATGTCAGCATCTTCAGGTAGTCTTCCACCGCCGCGTAGGCGTTTGCGGCATCGGTATTGGCAAAGCCGGCCTCGCTGAAGAGGCGCGGATAGTCCGGGTCCTGGTTCATGCGTTCGCTCATCAGCAGCGGGTCCATGCCCATGGTGTAAGCGCTGGTGAACATCTCTTCGATCATCGCCGTCAGGCTTTCGTGGCGGCCATCCATGCCCCAGTGGCGCTTGTGGGCGGTATTGATCAGGCTGGGGATGTTGCGAAAGCCGCCGCCGGCGACGCTGCCCGGGGAGATGTCGCTGGCCAGGGAGTAGCCCTGCTCGGGACGGTGGCAGTCGACGCAGGCGCGCCTGCCCTCGCCGGAGAGTCGCGGATCGAAGAAGATTCGCTTGCCCAGCTCCGCCTTCGGCGCATCGACCTTGAGCGGCGGCAGGTAGGTGATCGGGGCTGAATTCACGGTCGGCGCTAGCGGCGTCGACAGGCGCGGGGACTTGTCCGATTCGGCGGCGAGGGTGGCGGCGGCGAAGGCCAGCAGCGTGACGGCGGTGATTGCGGATAGCGAATGGCGCATGGCGGAAAACATCATGACAGCGGGGCGGGGCCGCCCTCCGCCGGTAATCCTGGCGGAGGCGGATTGGCGATACCGGGTTTGCCGATTACCAGGAGAAGATCACCCACTGGGGCACGGAGATGTTCTTGATGTCGCCGGCCTGGGAGTCGAGCTCGCCGTCGCCGTTGGTGTCGATCAGATAGTAGGGCTCGCCGGCGGCGGGGATGATCTTCACCATGTAGACGCGACCTTCCAGACGATATTGATGGATGACGCCCCTCTCGGTCTCGACGATGCGGATCTCCGGTTCTATCGACTCGCCGCTCTGCATGGGCGGTGGCGGCGGTGGCGGGTCGATGGCCGGGGTCGGCGCTTGCTGGGCCCAGCAGGCGGCGGAGGTCAGCGTCAGTGAAAGGGCGAATAGGGTCTTGTTCATGGTTCTGTCCTGGGATGGTTGACTCGTTGGCCAATCTTATTACAGTTGCAGCAGAATTTCCCGTTCCTTGGCGGAAAGTGCCAACTGGCGATTCTCGTAGTGGGCGAAGATGGCGTCCACCACCTCCTGGGGTTCGTCGCATACCTGAATCAGGTCCAGATCGTCCGGGTGTATCATGCCGGTTTGGGCCAGGGTGGAGCGAAACCACTCCAGCAGCCCCGCCCAGAACTTCGAATCGACCAGGATCACCGGGATGTGCCGGGTCTTGCCGGTCTGGATCAGGGTCAGCGCCTCGACCAGCTCATCCAGGGTGCCGAAGCCGCCGGGCATCACCACATAGGCGGAGGCGTACTTGACGAACATCACCTTGCGCGAGAAGAAGTGACGGAAGTGCAGCTCCACGTCCTGGTACTCGTTGGGTTTCTGCTCCGCCGGCAACTGGATGTTGAGGCCCACGCTTGGCGCGCGCCCCCGCTTGCCGCCCTTGTTGACCGCCTCCATGATGCCGGGGCCGCCGCCGCTGACCACCGCGAAGCCGCTGTTGGAGAGCAGGTAGGAGATCTCCTCCGCCTTCTGGTAGTTGGGGTCCTCCACCGGCGTGCGCGCCGAGCCGAAGATGCTGATCGAGGGCCAGATCGACGACATGGTCTCGAACCCCGCGACGAATTCGGCCATGATCTGAAAGACCCGCCAGGATTCGCTGGGAGTGGAGTTGTCCAGGGTGAAACTACGGTTGGGTATCATCGGCGAGATTCCGTTACTGACGTTGCGAGGGGGCAAGGATAAACCGAAAAGCGGCGATTCGCTACAGAAGCGGGTGGAACGGGGGGCGATTCAATGTGATGTGGAGATGTGGAAAAGCCCGCCGGTGACCACAAAACTTGAAAAGCACGTCATGCCGCACATGGAAGTGCGGCATCCAGTCGCAGGTATGCCTTCCGTGGCGCGGCGGATTCCGCCTTCGCGGGGAGGTCGAGGCTTTACTGTGAATCAGCAGGAGGAGTGCCAGTCCTTCAAGGACTGGCACTCCTGAGCTCGATTCATTTTCTGGGGTGTTGGAACCTCTTTCATGCCCGTTAGCCGGACCGAGCGAGAGCACGGATCGCCTGAAGGCTCAACCTCCCCATGCATCCGCGGCCACTACGAACCCGCCGCGCCAAGTTCCGCCGAATCATCCAGCAGCCCGTAGTGATAGGCCCCCTCCAGCACGCCGCTGACATAGTAGCCATTGAGTCCCCTGAAACCGCCCTGGGCGTGGTAGATGCGGATGGCGTCGTTGCCGCGCTTCGCCTCCGTTACCTGGGCCACCAGTTGCTCATCGGCGTTGCGTACCATCACCCCGAGGAAACCGGCGGTGAGGGGGAAGACATCATTACCGCTGTCGCCGCAGAAGACCACCTCGTCGCCGGCCTGGTATTTCCGCGCGACATACTCCAGCGAGGTCTGCTTGGTGGCGCTGGCCGGGAGTACGTCGAGCAGGCCATTGCCGTTGGCGGAGTCGAAGCTGTAGATCAGCACCTCGTCGAATCGGCCGCCGATGCGGGCCTCCGCCGCGGCGAGGATTGTCTCGCGGTTATCGTGGTCGACGAAATAGCTCTGCTTGAATTCGTTCTGGTGCTCCGCCGCCTGCTCGCGCAGACCCTCGACGCCGGTCAGCGCCTCGCCAATCGCCGGGTTGTCCCAGCGCGGGCTCATGGCATGGACATGGTCGATCCAACCCCGGTCCATGGACCACTTGCCATTGTCGAAGTGACGAATGGTGGTACCCACGTCACCGCAGAGGATGTCGGGATGGCGCACGCCGTATTGCTCGATCGCCTGCTCGGTGAGGGCAAGGTTGCGGCCGGTGACATAGACCACCAGCACCCCCTGTTTGGCGGTCCACTCATTGAAGAGGGGGATGGCATTGTCATCCAGCGGCCAGGTACCGTTGGGAAGCAGGGTGCGGTCGAGGTCGGTGGCGAGTATTTTCATGTGAACCTCTCGTCAGGTTGGGCGAAACGGCATGGGGAGGGCGAGGCTTCAGCCGGGCCGGTTTCATTTGCAATTACGAAATACGCGAAACACGCGAAAAGTGGGGCATGCGCCAACGCTTTAATTATTTTTCTCCTTTCATTTTATGGATTGAGGTGGAAGGCGCGGCGCGCCGGGTACGATTCCCACGCGGCGAGTGGGAACCAGCCTGACTGTGTCAGTACTCCAGGCTATTTACCGTGCCATCCGCCCGACTATGGTGAATGGTAAAGCGGTAATTCTCCAGGTTGGCCCTGAGCACGACCGTATCGCCTGCGTGGGACCAGCTCATCTCCAGTTCGTTGGTCGGCGTCTCGCCGATGCGTAGTTCGCCGTTGAAGGCCGGTGCGGTGTTGCGCAGGCGCATCATCTCCAACTGATCGAGCACCACCGCGCTTTGCAGCCCTTCCTCGACGATCTCCTCGCTCAGGGTGGTGCGATTGATCTCTTTGTGGCCGGCGGCGCCGCCCCGGTCCGCGGCGGCGTAGTCGTTCTTGCCGGCGAACAGGTCGAGGTACCAGATCTGGGGGATGCCGGGCATGAAAAGCTGAATGGCCCGCGCCAGGCGCAGCTTCTGCTCATCCTCGCCAAGGGCGCTGAAATAGGTAGCGTTGACCTGATAGTAGCCGATCTTCTTGCCATCGGCGGCGTACAGGTTCTTCACCCGACCGCCGCGCGCCAGGGTCCGTTCGATGGCGGCGTCGATCGCGGCGGGCTCCAGCAGCCCGGGCTGGTATCCCTCGTCATTGGTAAAGCCATCCAGGTCCAGCACCGGGATGCCGTCATGACAGCCCAGCATGTTAACGGTGCGAATGCCCTGGGTCTGGATCTCATCGATCCAGCGCAGCAGATAGTTATTGCGCCCCTTGTCCAGGGCGTCCAGCACCAGCCCGGGCAGAAAGAAGTCGTATATCGGGTAGCCGGCCCGGGCGACGGCGCCGTGCAGGTGTTTGCCGTACTGGGCATGGATCTCCGGCAGCAGCATCAGCCCCTTCGCCTCGGCCATCTTCTTCAGCCGATCCAGGTACTCCCAGGTGCCGGGGGTGTTGAAGAAGTTGCTCAGCCCCGGCTCCTTGTGCAGATAGGCGAAGGCGTCGAGGCGGATCAGCCTGACCCCGAAGTCCGCCAGGCGTTGCAGGGTCTCCTCGTAGAACTCCCAGACCACCGGCGATTCGGCGTTGAGGTCCATCTGGCCCAGGTAGCGCCGCTTCGACTCGACGATATCCGCCACCTGCTCCAGATAATCCTGGTAGGGGCCCAGGTCGACATCCCGAAAATCCTCGCCGGCGGCGATCTTCGCGTTGATCTTGTCGCGGATCTTCTGGCGCTCGTCGGCGGGGATGATGCGCAGATGGACCAGATCCACCTCCTCCAGGCCGCGGTAATTGATCTGCTGATAGAAGGTGTTCCAGTAGGGCCGCTCCGAGCCGTCGGGGAAGCGCACGAAGAGGATCGGCAGGCCCGGCTTGCGCATGAACAGCTTGTCGAGGTGGGCCTGATTGGGGACGATGTAGCCCTCCTCACCCATCTCCCCCTCGCCTTCCCAGAATCGGTTCCAGTCGATGAAGAAGTCGCGGTAGCGGGACTGATCCCCCTTGCGCAGCATGTCGAGAAACTGGGGCGAGCGCACCGACAGGTGGTTGAGCACCAGGTCCAGCTTGAGGACGATGTTCAGCTCCTTCAGATCCTCAAGATCTCCCGGCGACACCAGCTCCTCATTGAGTTCGTAGCGGTTGATGGAGAAACCGCGATCCAGGTCGCTCTGAAAGAAGGTGGGCAGGATGTAGAAGAGGGAGAAGACCTCTTTCAGCTGCGGGCGCTTGAGCAGCGCGACGGTGTCACTCAGGCGGGCGCCTATGCTGTCGGGATAGGCGTTGAACATCACGCCATTGGGCAAGGAAGGGTCTAACATTGCGGTCCCCTGTTTTGTTGCTCGGTTGAAATGCGCACGGGACGAGAGGGTGCGACGCGGTCCCGATTCGGATCGAATCCGCCCGTCCCGTTACGAATCTAAAACCATTTTAAGGGGTTTCGGGGTATTTTTGTACCCGTGCAAGCCTGTTCGGGCTGCAACGGACCAAATTCCTCCCTTACTCCGGGGCCGCCAAGGCCGGGTAGAACAGCACCCGGTCATGGGCGAGGATGATGATGTCGTCGCGACCGTCGCCGTCAAGGTCCTCCACTAGCAGTTCCCGGGGTTCGCGGCTGCCGTCCTGGTTGCCGTCGTCGACCCGTTTATCGAAGACCGCAAAGCGCAGGCTGCTGTGCCAGGCATCATCCTTGCGGACGAGGATGTCGAGGACGCGGCTGTTGCGGTCGTCCATGGCGATGAGTTCCGGGGCGCCGTCGCCATTGAGGTCGCCGAAGGCGATCTTGCCGTATTCGACATCTTCTATCGGTGATTCGTAGTGGCTGGCGGGTTGCAGGGTCAGGCCGCCGTTGGCGTGGGCGGCGAGGAAGCCGTTGCTTCCCAGGTAGAGGATCTCCTGCTCCTGGTCGGCGCGGGTGTCGAGCACCTCGATGGCGCCAAGGGAGAGGCCGCGGCGGTAGCGGTAGACGTTGCTTTCGTCGCGGCCGTGGATCTCCAGTTGGTCGCTCTTTTCGGTTTTCAGCAGCAGTTCGGGTTGCGCGTCGCCGTCGATGTCGCGCATCACGGCGGAGGTGACCCGCGCCTCTCGGTTGAGGGGGGTGAACTGGTCGATCACCTCGCCGAGGCCGCCTGGTTTGCGGCGTAGCGCCTTGACGCCGCCCTTGTTCAGCACCAGCAATTCCGCTTCACCATCGCCGTCGCTATCGGCCACGATCAGGTCGCCGGGGGCGAGGTTGTCGAACAGGCCGGGGCGAAAGCCGGCGTTGGCGGCGATGCGCACGAAGCCGCCGTCGCCATCCGCCAACAGGGGAATGGCGGGGGTGCGGCGGGCGAAGATGATCAGATCACGATGACCGTCACCGTCGAAGTCGAGCAGCCGCATGCCAGATGGATCGCCCTTCAGCTCCTTGAGGGGGATGAAGTCGGATTCCCGCCAGTCGCCCTGGGGATCCCTGGCGAGCAGGGCGACGCCCCGTTCCGGCTTGCGCTTGACCAGGCAGGCGAGGCGGCTCGCTTCGCCCGCGACGGCGGCGATGGCCAGCGGTTCGCCTTCCACCTCGATCCGCCGGGGGTAGGCGAGGCGTCCTTCCGCGGTGAGGCGGGTAACGCCGAAGCCCTCCTCCTCGGCGGCGGCGAGGTAGAGCTCGTCGCCCCCGTCGCCGTCGAGATCGGCGGCGTGCAGGCTGTGGACGCCGGCGAATGCGGGAAAGGAGCGGGGCTCGCCGAGGCGGTTGTCGGGCAGGCGCGTGTAGAGCCAGATCAGGGCCGACTCGCGATCGGCGATGGCGATGTCCCGGTCGCCGTCGCCATCGAAGTCGCCCAAAGCGTAGGCGTCGGCGCCGGGAATGCGGGCGGGGGCGGCGTAGCGGGTGGGCCATAGCGGGGTGGCGATGTCGCCATCATCGCCCGGCGGCGCGATGGCGTGCCAGTGGATCATGCCGGTCTTGCGGTCGAGGGTGGCGATGGTGGCTGGTTGATCGGAGAGGGCGGCGAGGGCCGCCTCGGCGCGGGGGGTATCGGCGCGCAGTCCCAGTTCCGCGCCGAAACCGCCTTGCGCATCCTGAAGCCGCAGCTTGAGGGCGAAGCGGCTGTTGCGGGCGAGGTAGAGGATGTCCTGGCGGCCATCCCGGTTGATGTCGGCGAGGGTCAGGCCGAAGCTGTCCTCGTCGCTCAGGGGATAGCGCCGCACCTGATCGTGAAGGCCGCTGGGGCCGCGCGCCAGGATCACCAGGGTGTCGCGACCGAGCATCGCCAGTTCCGGGCCGCCGTCGCCATCCAGGTCGACGGCGCGCAGGCTGGAGCGCCATTGCCCGGGTTCGTCCCGATCATGGATCAGCCGCTCGCGCCACTCGTCTTCGGCGTGCTGGTAGAGGATCTTGAGGCCTTCGTCGGCGGCGGTGTAGGCCAGGTCGGCGCGACCGTCGCCGTCGAAATCCCCGGCGGCGAGGGCGTACATGCGTTCGCCGGTGGGGATGCCGCGGCGATGAAAGCGACCGCGATCAAGGTCGGGTCGCCAGCGCGCGTCGTCCAGCGTCCCCTTGCGCGCGGGTACCTCTTCGTCGGCGGCGTAGCGGTAGAGTAGGTCGATACGCGCCTGATCGTTGTTGAGCAGCGCCAGGTCGCGCATGCCATTGCCGTCCAGGTCGATGGCGACCGGGGCGCGAACGGCCTGGTCGAGCTTGACGATCTCGGGGTCGCCGAGGCGTATGCCGGGGCGCTCCGCCGCCGCGCCCGCGCCGCCCCCTCCCGGTCCCGCCCCTGGTGGGGGAGGGGACCCAGCGTTCGACGCAGGGTGAACAAGGGCGAAGAGGACCGCCGCGACGACAAGAGGTGCGCGCAAGGGGCTACTCATCGTTGTCGCCATGGCTCAGGTAGTAGTGGCTGCGCAGGCGCGCGCCGTCGTCCAGGGCGTAGCCGGTGGCGACCACCGCATGGAGCAGGCCGTTGAACCACTCCCGGTCCAGTTTCGGGCGGCCGCCGCAGGAGGCCTTTTCGCCCTCGACGGAGGGGCTGGGCAGGTTGCGCAGCTTGGCGAAGATGCCCTGCAGGAAACTGGCGGGCTGGTCGACGGCGAGTACCGAATAGTCGCCCGCCAGATTTTCGAGGATGCGTTGCAAATCCTCGTCGCGCTGGTAGGCCAGGTCGCGGCTGGGGTCGGCGATGCGGGTGAGCAGGGTTGTTACCGCCTTGTCCTGATCGGCGTAGACCAGATAACGGTCGGAGACGGCGAAGGCGGGCAGCTTGACGCCGGGGATGTCACCGATGATCTCCTTCTTGAGGGAGTAGATGGTGGTGTTCATGAACTCCCGGGTCTCCATCATCTCGGACCAACCCGCCTCTTCACGCAGCAGCGCCAGCGCCGACTCCATGGCGGCGCGGTCCTTGATTGAGAGGAGCACCAGCGAGTCGGGTTCCGGGCGCTCCTCCTTGGCGTCGAGGGCAACCCCGGCGGCGGGCATCTTCAGCTCTATCAGCAGGTCGCCGACGCCGGCGAGGATGTACTCCGACAGCTTGTCGTTGTCCCCGCCCAGCACCATGCCCCCCATCATGCCGCCGGCCATGGCCGCCTGCTGGTCGCCGGCGAACTCCTCGACCTTGCGCCAGATGTCGGGGATGTCGAGGCGTGCGACGCTGGCGGCGATGACGTCGCGGTAGATGAAATCGGGCAGTTTGACCGGGCCCGGCAGCAGGCTGAGCACGCCCCGGGAGGCCATGCCCTCGCCTTCGCCGTACTGATAGTCGATGACGATCTGGCTGGCGTCGCCCCCCAGGTCGAGGCCGATTTGCAGGCTGCGCAGGCCGACGCGATAGAGTTCGGGGACGATCTCTTGCAGGAAGTATTCGCTGTAGCTGGTCCAGCGGGACTCCCGCGCGCGGCGCATCATCTCGTTCTCCTCCGCGCTCAGCTCCGGGTCATCGACATGGCCCTCGTCGTCGCCCTCGCCGGAGCGGCTGCGCAGATAGGCGGCGGTGAGGGGGACGATGTCGTCGGCCACGATCCACAGCGAAAGGTCGTTAGCGGTGAACTCGCTGAGGCGTTCGCCGATATCGTCCCGTTTGCTCCAGGGCGCCTCCGCGGAGCCGCTCTTGAGGGAGGCCACGGTAGCGCGCAGATAGGCGGCGGGGCGGGCCAGCACCAGCTTGTCGTCGAACATCGCCCAGCCCTCGCCCGGGATGGCGTCGCCGCCGGCGACGTATTCCCGCAGGTGCAGGGTCTCATCGAAGTGCTCCTCTTCGAACTCCCGCAATTCATGGCCCGCGACCGCGGCGGCACGGGTGGCCTGACGCTGCTTCAACATCTCCAGCAGCGCTACCCGGGCGTCGCCCAGCTCCACCACCAGCGCGAAGGAGGGGGCCTCCCCTTGCAGGCTCCGGGCGTCGGGGCTCATGAATAGCAGCGCCCCGTCACTCGCCGCGGCGAAGTCCTTCAGCGAGTAGCCGCTGTTCTTCTTGAGCCAGCGGTCCCAGTAGATGCCGTTGAAGGCGCGGGCGCCTTCCCCGACGGCGTGGTGGACGTCGGAACGGGTCGCCGCCTGGTTGTAGGGGCTCTGCTCCAGGTCACGAATCAACTGGCCCAGATTGGGGGTGGTCAGCACCAGACGGCTGTCGGCGGGTATCACGTCGAGCAGATCGCTCAACGCGCCCTGGGCGGTGACCGAGTAAAAGGCCAGAGCCGTCCAGGTCAGCAGCGATTTCAGGGAGCGGTGCATTGGATTCTCTCCTCTTCAGGACTGAATGTGACAACAAAACAAGCAAAATACGCGAACAGTGCTGATTGACCAGTCGTTTCCGTTCTTCTTGAAGAGTTGGAAACACCCGCCAATGAATTGGTGGCTCGCCTCCTTGGCATAAACCCTTATCCCATGGGGACGCCGACGCGGCAGGCCGGTGATCCCTCTCCCCTGTTTCGCGCCTTTCGCGCGTCTCGTGGTTCCGCGCCATCCGCGGGCAGCCCTCGACTCAGGAGTCCGGCGTGTTCGGCGGCTCCCGGTAGGGGTCAGGCGGGTCGTTGTAGCGGTAGCCGTTGTTGGGGTTGCGGGCGTCGAAGGCGAAGGCGTCGGCGTTGTCCAGGAACATCTTCAGGGTGTGGGCGGGGATGGCGAAGCTCAGCCCCTCAATGCCGATCGACCCGATCTTCATGTTGTTGACCCCCACCACCTCCCCATACAGATTGAACAGCGGACCGCCGGAGTTGCCCGGGTTGATCTGGGCGGTGCTCTGGATGTAGAGCTGGTTGTCGATCAGGCGATTCTTGAGGCTGACGATGCCGCGACTGACGGTGCGATCGAAACCCAGCGGGCTGCCGATGCCGAACACCGTCTCCCCCTGCACCAGGCGCGAGGCGTCGCCCAGCGGCACGGTGGGCAGACGGCGCTCGCCGATATCCTCGATCTTGAGCAGCGCCAGGTCGTAGAGAGGGTTGAGGGCGACGATACGCACCTTTTCGAAGACGATGGGGCGCAGCTCCTTGTCGGTGGGTTCGAACAGGGTCACGGTGAGACGATTCTCGCCATCGATGACATGATGGTTCGTCACCACATAGCCAGAGGGGTGAATGGCGAAGCCGGAACCCAGCCCGGACGGGGTGTGAATGCTCAGCACCGCCTCGGCGCAACGCGCCATGTTCTCCTTTACCGACAGCCGCGAGAGCCCGCTCGCCTCGCGATAGAAGCCCTGTTGACGGGAGTGCTCCGTGGTCTCGGTGAGGCTGCGTTGCGCGCGGATCGACTCAGTGGGGATCTCCAGCACCTGAAAGCCGAGATCGATCACCAGCCGCTCCGGATTGCGGTCGAGCTCGACGCCCTGAATGACCCCGCCGCTATCCAGCGTGAGTTCGATACGCTCGCCGGCGCCGGCCGGACTGGCGGAGAGGGCAAGGGCGGCGCAAAGGGCCAAGAGGTAGAGGTGTGGTTGCACGTTGGTAGCTTGATTCCTGTATGGGCGATGGCTCAAAGGGCGAGGCACGGGTAGCGCCGCGCGCGCCACGAAATTGCCGCTTTCAGAACGACGGGAGAGCCCGTCCAGGGAAGGACCGGCGCTCGTCACGCTTATTATCGGATTTTCGCTAAACCTATCAGGAAAGCAACAAAAATGCCAGTGTCGGGATGTGGATCCGGTCACCATTGCCCAAAGAATCCCCCCAAAACCGCCGCGGAGGTCGGGGGCTGAGGCCGTAGCGGGTAAATGGGGTGTGCCGGCGTTTCTTGATGGCTTTGGGTGCGTACCGCGGGATTGATCGGATCACCGGGTTCGATCAAGGCATTAGTCGCCGATCATCTACCATCAGGCGGATGTTGAGACTCGCCCTCGTCGCATTCGCAAGGCGAGCGCAGCGAAGCACCATCGAACCCAAGCAGAAGACCAGTGTGCTGTTTGGCGAAACGGGCTTGCGGCAGGTCGTCAGCGACACGGCCCTGTTGATCAACGACCAGTGGACGGAGCAACGCATGACCCTGCCACTCGGCTATGAAACCCTGGACGGCCAGGGCGGCACGATCACCCTGCCGCCCTTTCGCTCCCGGGTGCTGGTGCGCACCCCGTCGAGCTGCGTCAGCGGCCCCGCCACCCTCGCCACCGGCGTACATCGCCAAACCGCCCACTACCAATCCGCCACCACCCTCGCCACCCAGGGTGACACCCGCATCGCCGCCGATGCCGACGTCACCCTGACCGCAGCCCATGGCATCACCCTCAATCCGGGTTTTCACGCCGAAGCACAAAGCCGTTTTGTGGCCCGGATCAGCGGAGTGAGCTGCGGGAATTAGTGGGGAGTCGATGGATAGGAAATTGCTGGCGCCGAGGCTCTGCCACGGCACCCCGTCTTTCCGGCTCGTCGGCTGACTCGCGTTCTTCGCTGGTTCCCAAGCTCCAGCTTGGGAACCCAGTCTTGGCAGCTCTAGCTGCCCGCAACCAAACGGCAAGCGGGAGCTTGCAAGACGTGCGTTTCCAAGGGGACCTTGGGAACGAGCTGAAAAATATAAACGACATTAGGAGGTTGAGGCTTTAGCCGGTGTGTGCTGGAATAAAACGACAGACCGGCTAAAGCCTCAACCTCCAGACGACTATTTCGGCGCGGCTGTACTAGCGCGGGGAGCGTCCCTGTACTCCGGCCATCTACGTCAGCTCTCATTACCAGAATAGACCCAATGCAATAGCGCTTCTCCGGATAATAAATCCATTGCTCACCCCGCCAACTACGCCCCTCGCCGCGCCTTGAGGTACACAACAGAAGAGTACAGCGACCTGCAAAAGTGCATCATTGGGCCTTGAGTAGTGGAGGGTTCAACCGATAAACTCCCTCTTTGGGTGGCGAGGTTTTCTCTCCACTTCATCGGCACGATTCACCAAGGCCCCCAACAACGCCCATGGAAGTCATCGACAACATCAACAAGCTGCTGGGCGAAGATCTCAAGCACACTCTTCAGCCCGGATCGAGGCTGAAGATCGCCGCTTCCTGTTTTTCCATCTACGCCTATGTCGCGTTGAAAAAAGAGCTGGAAAAGGTCGAGGCGGTGGAGTTCGTGTTCACCTCGCCGACATTCGTACCCAACGAGGCCGCCGACAAGTTGAAGAAGGAGAAGCGGGAGTTCCACATCCCCAAGGCGGAGCGGGAGCGCAGCTTGTATGGCAGCGAGTTCGAGATCCAGCTCAAGAACAAGCTCACCCAGAAGGCCATAGCCCGGGAGTGCGCCGACTGGATCCGCCGCAAGGCCCGCTTTCGCTCCAACCGGGGTGAGGCCCCCATGCAGCCCTTCGCGGGTGTCGTGGCAGGCGACGATCAGGCAGTCTATCAGCCGCTCCAGGGCTTCACCGCCGTCGATCTTGGCTACCAGAAGGGCAACGCCGTCTCCAACTTCGTCACCAAGATGGATGAGCCGCCCCATACCGCCATGTTCCTCAACCTGTTCGATCAGGTCTGGAGCGATCCCGACAAGCTGGAGGATGTCACCGACCGGCTGTGTGATCACATCGCCTCGGTCTATCAGGAGAACCCGCCCGAGCGCATCTACTTCCTGATGCTCTACAACATCTTCCGCGAATTCCTGGAAGACGTGAACGAAGACGTACTGCCCAACGACCGCACCGGTTATCAGGAGAGCCTGGTATGGCAAAAGCTCTTCAACTTCCAGCGCGATGCCGCCGTCGGCCTCATCAACAAGCTGGAGACCTACAACGGCTGCATCCTGGCCGATAGCGTGGGGCTGGGTAAGACCTTCACCGCCCTGGCGGTGATCAAATACTACGAGCTGCGCAACAAGACGGTGCTGGTGCTCTGCCCCAAGAAGCTCGCCGACAACTGGACCAACTACAACCGCAACCTCAAGACCAACCTGTTCGTGCGCGACCGCTTCAACTACGACGTGCTCTGCCACACCGACCTCAGCCGTACCGGTGGCCAGTCACTCGGCATTTCCCTCGATCGGGTCAACTGGGGCAACTACGATCTGGTAGTGATCGACGAATCCCACAACTTCCGCAACAACGACATCTTCAAGGACAAGGAGACCCGCTACCAGCGCCTGATGAACCGGGTGATCCGCCAAGGCGTCAAGACCAAGGTGCTGATGCTCTCCGCCACCCCGGTCAACAACCGCTTCACCGACCTCAAGAACCAGCTCGCCCTGGCCTATGAAGGCGACAGCGAAAACCTCAACGCCCGATTGCGCACCGAACGGAATATCGAGGCCATCTTCAAGCGCGCCCAGACCGCCTTCAACAGCTGGTCCAGCCTACCGGCGGAAGAGCGCACCGCCGCCGCCATCCTCAACACCCTGGACTTCGACTTCTTCGAGCTGCTCGACAGCGTCACCATCGCCCGTTCGCGACGCCACATCCAGACCTTCTACAACACCTCGGAGATCGGCCAGTTTCCCGAGCGGCGCAAACCGCTATCCTTCAGCCCGCCGCTCTCCGATCGCGACGATGTCATCCCCTTCAACGAAATCTTCGCCCTGCTGGCCCTTCTCAAACTCGTCGTCTACACCCCGCTCACCTACATTCACGCTAGCAAACTCGCCAAGTATGAGGCCCGCTACGATACCGAGGTCGGCGGCGGCAAGGGCAACCTCAAGCAGATCGACCGGGAACGCAGCCTGAAGGCGCTGATGGTCACCAACCTGCTCAAGCGCCTGGAAAGCTCGGTGGAGGCCTTCCGCCTCACCCTCAAGAGCCTCCAGCAGACCCACCGCGACACCCTGGAGAAGATCATCGCCTTCCGCCAGACCGGCCAGGCCGAAGGCGTCGCGGATAGCGCCGCCAGCTTCGCCGAGGCGGACTTCGACAATGACGAACTGCCCCAGCCTGGCGACGCCACCATCGGCAAGAAGATCCGCATCGACCTGGAAGACATGGACCTCACCTCGTGGGAGCGTGATCTCCAGGAGGATCTGGAATGCATCGAAGGGCTGCTCGATGACATGAACAAGATCACCCCGGCGGAGGATGCCAAACTCCAGCACCTCAAGGCCCAGATCAGCCAAAAGATCGCCGCCCCCATCAATCCGGGCAACCGCAAGGTGCTGATCTTCACCGCCTTCGCCGACACCGCCAACTACCTCTACGAAAACTTGGCGGAACACCTACTCCAGCATCATCGGCTACATACCGCCAAGGTCACCGGCTCCGGTGCGCCCAAGTCCACCCTCGGCACCATCCCCGGCAGTCGCCAGAGCTACGACTTCCAGGGCCTGCTTACCCTCTTCTCGCCCCGCTCCAAGGAGAAGGCCGCGATCTACCCGGACGACCCCCGCGAGATCGACCTGCTGATTGGCACCGACTGCATCTCCGAAGGCCAGAACCTCCAGGACTGCGACTACCTCATCAACTACGACATCCACTGGAACCCGGTGCGCATCATCCAGCGCTTCGGCCGCATCGACCGTATCGGCTCCCAAAACGCCAGCATCCAACTGGTCAACTACTGGCCCGACATCAGCCTCGACGAATACATCAACCTAAAGGAGCGGGTCGAAGCCCGCATGGTCATCGCCGATGTCACCGCCACCGCCGACGACAACCCGATCAGCCCCCAGGACAACGATGTCGCCTACCGCAAGGAGCAACTGCGCCGCCTGCAAGACGAAGTGATCGAAATGGAAGATGTAAAAACCGGCATCTCCATTACCGACCTCGGCCTCAACGACTTCCGCATGGACCTGCTTAATTACATCAAGGCCCATGGCGACCTCGCCAGCCTGCCCAACGGCATGCACGCGGTGGTCCCGGCCCGTCCTGACGTGGGACTGCTCCCCGGCGTCATCTTCACCCTGCGCAACCGCAACCAGGGCATCCGACTCCACCAGCAGAACCGCCTCTACCCCTACTACCTGATCTACATCGGTCTGGATGGCCGGGTGATCAGCGACCAGACCGAAGCCAAGCGCCTGCTCGACCTCGCCCGTACCGCCTGCAAGGGCCACAGTGAGCCCATCCCCGACGCCTACCAGCCCTTCAACCGGGCCACGGCGGACGGTCGCGACATGCAGCTCTACTCCCGCCTGCTCGACCAGGCCATCCACGCCCTCATCGAAGTGAAGGAAGAGAAGGACATCGACAGCCTCTTCAGCGACGGCCCTACCACTGCACTCGTGGACACCATCAGCGGATTGGACGACTTCGAACTGATTACCTTCATCGTCGTGCAAGAGCCATGAACCATGAAGCTGGCTTTCAATATGAACCACGAAATACACGAAATACACGAAAACATTTCTGTCGTTTCGTGTGTTTGGTGTTTTTCGTGGTTGAATTAAGGATGCGCGTCATGACCACAAGGACACGCCTTCAGATGAACCACGAAATACACGAAATACACGAAAACATTTTTGTCGTTTCGTGTGTTTGGTGTTTTTCGTGGTTGAATTAAGGATGCGCGTCATGACCACAAGGACACGCCTTCAGATGAACCACGAAATACACGAAATA
>JAABSM010000081.1 GCA_011390365.1 Gammaproteobacteria bacterium | reverse complement strand
TGGAATGCCTTGTGGTGGCTCATTTCACTTCCCTCCTGGTTGGGGTGGTGGCGCTGGGGCCGTGGAAATTGGCCGCTAGGCTAGGACGCTTCGGTTAAGGTCCTATGAAGGAGGGGTGAATCTTTTGTGAAGGGGGAAACGAAAACGCCCCGCGGATGCGGGGCGTTTGGGAGCGGGACAATGGGGTGTCGCTAAAGATCCTGGGCTTGCTCAGGGCATATGCGATATCGCATCGAAGCGATTCAGCGCTCGCCGGAAAAAGAGAAACTCATGGACAGGATTTGCCGGGGTTGACGGGAATTATGGCTGGGAAAAATCCTGTCCCATCCTGAAAACTCTGTTAATCCTGTCTATTTCTTCCGCTGCGACTAGGTGCTGAATAGGTGCATCGGGTCTTTTAGCGGATTAGATCTTCGCTTGTTAGATCTTTTCCTTGATACGCGCGGCCTTGCCGGTGCGCTCGCGCAGGTAGTAGAGTTTGGCGCGTCGCACGTCGCCGCGACGGGTGACCTTGATCTCGCCGATCAGCGGGCTGTGGGTCTGGAAGGTGCGCTCGACACCCTCGCCGTGGGACATCTTGCGCACGGTGAATGCGGAATTCAGGCCGCGGTTGCGCTTGCCGATCACCACGCCTTCGAACGCCTGAAGGCGCTCGCGTTCGCCTTCCCTTACCTTCACCTGTACGACCACGGTGTCTCCGGGAGCGAAATCCGGAACCTCTTTCATCTGGGCCGCTTCTAGTTCCTGAATAATGGTACTCATGGTCGTCTAAGCTCCTGTGCCTTTTAGTCGGCGCCCTTTCGCGCCTGCAAATCGTTGAGTAGATGCTGTTCTTCGCTGGTGAACGCGCGTTTCTCCAGCATGTCGGGGCGGCGTAACCAGGTACGTTCCAGCGCTTGCCCCAAGCGCCAGCGTCGGATCCGTTCGTGATCGCCGCTGGCGAGAATGTCCGGTACCCGCAGCCCCTCGAACTCCACCGGGCGGGTGTAGTGGGGGCAGTCGAGCAGTCCGTTCATGTGGGAGTCCTGGGCGGCGGAGTCCGCCGCGCCCAGTACCCCGGGTATCAGTCGGGTGATCGTGTCGATCACCACCAGCGCGGCGGGTTCGCCGCCGCTGAGGACATAGTCGCCAATGGACCACTCCTCGTCGATATAGCGCTCGATGATGCGCTCATCGATCCCTTCATAGCGCCCGGCCACCAGAATCACGCCGGCTGTCTCGGCGACGCGGCCCGCCAGCGCCTGATCGAAACGGCGACCCTGGGGGCTCAAGTAGACCACCGGGGCGTCATTGGCCGCCTTGGCGGCGACGATGGCGTCCCGCAGCGGTTCCGGTTTCATCACCATCCCCGGGCCGCCGCCGTAGGGGCGGTCATCCACCGTGCGATGCACGTCGTGGGTGTAGTCCCGGGGGTTCCATAGCGCCAGTTCCGCCAGTCCGCGCTGAAAGGCCCTTCCGGTCACCCCCTGTTCGGAGAAGGCCTCGAACATCTCGGGGAAGAGGGTGACGATGTCGAAGCGCATGGGTGGTGTTTCAGAAATCCTTGTCCCAATCCACCCGAATCGACCGCTCGGTCAGATCCACTTCGAGGATCACCGATTCGATGAACGGCAGCAGCCGCTCGCGGTCGCCCTTCACTACCATGACGTCGTTGGCGCCGGTGGCGAAGAGGTAGTCCACCTCGCCCAGTTCGTCGCCCTGCGTTGTCGTGACCCGACATCCCTGCAAGTCCGACCAGTAGTACTGGCCCTCTTCGGGCTCCGGCAAGGCGGAGCGGGGGATCGATATCTCTCGCCCGATCAGGCCCGCTGCCGCATCCCGGTCATCGATACCGGCGAGCTTGGCGACGATCCCCTTGCCGTGGATTCTGCCCTGCGTCAGTTCGACGGCCGCGCCGTCAAGATACCACTCCCGGTAGGCCAGGATGTCTTCCCGGCTCTGGGTGTGTGAGTGAACCTTGACCCAGCCCTTGACGCCATGGAGGCCGCTGATCCGACCGAGGATGATATGATCGGCGTTCACGGGAGGTTGGCAGTCGGGGCGCAGGCCGTCCTCGACGGGACGACTCAGGCGGCAGCCTGAGCAGCCTTGCCGTACTCCTTGATCAGCTTGGCGACCCGCTCGCTGGTCTGGGCGCCCTGGGAGATCCAGTGCTGAATGCGCTCGTTATTAAGGCGGAGGCGCTCCTCTCCGCCGGTGGCGATGGGGTTGAAGAAGCCCACGCGCTCAATGGAGCGGCCGTCGCGGGCACGGCGGCTGTCGGCGACCACGATGTGGTAGAAAGGACGCTTCTTGGCGCCGGTACGCGATAAACGAATCGTAACCATGATTCCTGAACCTTGTAATTCGCTGATGTTCTAATTCGGTCCGCCGAGTTTTCGGCGAAGGTAAACCGGGCATTGTACCTGACTCGGCGGAAAAGTGAAGCAATTTTTCCACGAATGGCGGGATCGCCAGTCCAGGTTCCGCCTGAGCCTCTGCGGTGTGATTTGCGATGTTGATCTGTGTCAACGAAATTGCAAAAATAAGATGGTAACGACTAAGGAGCCCCCGGTGACCAATAACAACATCATATCCTTTGAGCACGTCAAGATCGCCTGCAAGAGCTGCACCCTGAATTCCCTCTGTCTTCCAATGGGGTTGGATCAAGGCGATGTCGAAAAGCTGGATGCCATCGTGCGGCGTGGGCGGCCCGCCCACCGTGGTGATCATCTGTTCCGGGAGGGAGAGGGTTTTCGGAGTCTCTATGTGGTCAAGACCGGATCGGTGAAGACCTACATCCCGTCGGAAGATGGCGGCGAGCAGGTGCTCGGGTTCCACCTGCCAGGGGAGTTGATCGGCCTGGATGCGATCGACGAGGAGCGGCACCACTGCTCGGCGAAGGTGCTGGAGACCTCCGCTATCTGCGAGGTGCCGTTCAAGCGGTTGGAGGAACTCAGCCTGACCCTGCCGAGCTTGCAGCACCAGATGTACCGGCTGCTCAGCAAGGAGATCAGCCACGAGACCGACATGCTGGCGCTGCTCGGGAGTCGCAACGCGGAGGAGCGTCTGGCCTCCTTTCTGGTCAGCATCTCGGACCGTTTGCTGCGGCGCGGCTTTTCCGCCACCGATTTTTACCTGAGCATGTCGAGAAACGAGATCGGCAGTTATCTGGGGCTGGCGGTGGAGACGGTCAGTCGACTCTTCACCCGCTTCCATGACGAAGGGCGGCTCAAAGTGGAGCGCAAGCATGTGGAGCTGATCGATCTCGACGGGCTGCGTACCATCGTCGAGAACAGCGACCATTTCGTCAACAAGCGCAAGCGGGCTACCTGAGGGGGTTCTTGCCGGGTTTGCGCGCCACATCGTTGCGCAGATAGACCGGAAGCGCCTGCTGGGGCGCAAGGCCGAGGCCGTTGGCGAGGATTGGGGCGGCGAGGAGCGCGATCTCGCGGGCGCTGCCATTGAGATTCTCCTCCACCCGCTCCAGGTAATCGCCGCACCGTTCCCGCAAGGTCTCGCCATAGCCGCGCCAGCCCTCGCCAACGCCGATCCAGCCAGCATCCTGGGGTGTCGCAACCAGGCCCGGAGCGCGCACCTCCTCTTCCATGCTCAGCTGCAAGCTGGCGTCGCCGCTGCTTTGGTACCCCGCCCAGTAAACCTCGCCCATGCGTGCGTCCAGCGCTGGCAGGATCTTCGTGGCGCCGAGGTCGTTCATCGCCCGCAGCGCCAGCGCCGCGAGGTTGGAAACCGGGGCGACGGGGAGATTGCCGCCATAGGCGATGCCCTGGGTGACGCCGGCGGCGATGCGCAGACCGGTGAAGGAGCCCGGCCCCCTGCCGAAGGCCACCCCATCGAGCTCGCGGGGAGAGGCGAGGCCTCCGCGCCTGAGTAGCCGGTCCGCCATCTCCAGCACGATGTCGCTGTGCCCCTGGGGCAGGTCCGCCTCTTCGAGGAGGATCTCGCCGTCGATCATCAGGGCGACGGAGCAGATGTGGCTGGCGGTGTCGATGGCAAGCAGGCGCATGGTGGTTGTTCCGCTGATGTGAGATGGAGAAGGCCGTTCAGGCTATTTCGGCAAAGGGGCGGAGTGGACTGCTCCCCCGTTGAAACCTCGACGCAGCCGTTGCAACGTATTTTACCTGATTCTACTCCCGCCGCGGTGCTATCATTCGGGTTGAGTAGGGTCGGTGGCAAGATTTGCCGCGGACCGCGGACAAACCAGGAGAGATTTCGAGATGGCGGAAATTCGGCACAAAGAGAATGGCGAGCTGTTGATGGAGGTGACGGGGGATTCGTTGGCGGGTGCGGATCTGCGGGAGATGCGACTGGATGGCGCCGACTTGCGCGGCGCGGATATGCGCGGTGCGCGTATGAATCATACCTCCCTGAAGGATGCGGATCTGCGTGAGGCCAATCTCGAGGGCGCCTACATGTGCGGCGTTACCCTCAATCGCGCGAACATGACCAAGGCCAACCTGCGGCGCGCGCGCATGGGCGCGGCGGGTCAACGGGAGGCGGCGCTGCTGCTCGACTGCGTGCTTGACGAGGCCGACCTCTCCTTCGCCGATCTTCGTTATGCGGAGATGCGCGGGGCTTCCCTGAAGGGCGCGCTGCTGGAACGGGTGGATGCCCGTTATGCCGATTTTTATCGCGCCGATCTGGAGGGTGCGCACGCCATGGATACCCTCTTCATCAAGAGCAACCTGCGCGAGGCGAGGCTGTTTGCGATGCGATTCGAGGACTGCCATCTCAATGATGCCAATCTGATCGGCGCCAATCTGCGCGGGGCGACCCTGGGTACCCGCCATCAGAAGGGCTTCAGTGTGTTGAACCTGGCCAACCTGGAGTCGGCGGACCTCAGCGGCGCGGTGCTTGCAGGGATGTCGGCGGAGGATGCCAACTTCAAGAGCGCCATTCTGCGCGACGCCGATCTGCGTGGCGCGGTGCTCAGCGGCGCGGTGTTGCGTTCCGCCGATGTGGCGGGGGCCGATTTCGATGCGGTCGAACTGGCGACGGTGGCCATGGATTTCGCCAACTTCTCCAAGGCGATCAATGCAAACATACCCTCCTATAAAAACAATTTGCGGTAATGATGACCGCGCAATCATGGATCGAAACGGACTATCAGCACCTTCTGGATGACGGCAGGGTCGTTTGTGACCTGTGTCCACGGCAGTGCGCGCTGAAGGAGGGGCAGGAGGGACTCTGTTATGTCCGCGCCTGTCGTGATGGGCGAATCGTTCTGACCACCTATGGCCGCTCCCACGGCTTCTGCATCGACCCCATCGAGAAAAAGCCCCTCAACCACTTCTATCCGGGCAGTGCGGTGCTCTCCTTCGGCACCGCTGGTTGCAATTTGAGTTGTCGCTTCTGTCAGAACTGGGATATGTCCCGCTCCCGGGAGATGGACAGCCTGGCGGTGAGCGCGACCCCGGAGGCGATCGCCGACGCGGCCCGGCGACATGGCTGCCGCAGTGTCGCCTATACCTACAATGATCCGGTGATCTTCCTGGAGTATGTGGAAGACACCGCCCTGGCCTGCGCGGAAAAGGGGATCAAGAGCGTCGCGGTGACCGCGGGGTATATCGCCGAAAAGCCGCGCGAGCGATTCTTTCGCCACATCGACGCGGCCAACGTGGACCTGAAGGCCTTCACGGAGCGCTTTTATCGCAAGCTCTGTGGCGGCCACCTCGAGCCGGTGCTGGAGACGCTCCGCTATCTGGCCAGGGAGACATCGGTCTGGCTCGAGCTCACCACCCTGCTGATCCCCGGTGAGAATGACTCGGAGCGGGAGCTCCACGAGATGTGCGCATGGGTGGTGGAAAACCTCGGCCATGATGTGCCCATGCACTTTACCGCCTTTCATCCGGACTGGAAGCTGCTCGATCGACCGCCGACGCCCATGGGGACGTTGACCAAGGCGCGGAAAATCGCCGGTGAACATGGTGCAAGATTCGCTTACACTGGTAACGTTCATGATGCGGGAGGCGGAAGTACCTGGTGCCCAGGCTGCGGCGCGCTGCTGATCGAACGGGATTGGTATCAGCTCGGCCAATGGGGGTTGAATGAGCACGGCGAATGCCGCCAGTGCGGTCGCGCCTTGCCGGGGCGTTTCGACAAGGGGCCGGGGGATTGGGGCGCCAAGCGGCTGCCTATCCGGCCATGATATCCGCGGTTACCGATGTGGTCGCCGGTTGGAGTAACGCCCTGGGGCGGAGCGATCGAGCCTTTTATGCCAGGGCGCGTACGCCATCCCCCGCCCAGATCGATAGGCGGGTAGAAGAGGGGCGGTTCGCCCGCTAAAACAAGTGAACCCCCTGTGTGTCGACGGGGGCTTTCGCGATTGACTAAAATCAATAAATATCTTGAGGAGATGTTCAGGTGGCTAGGCGGTATTTCGGTACGGACGGTATCCGCGGGCGGGTCGGCGAGGGCTACATCACCCCCGAATTCGTTTTGCGGCTGGGTTGGGCGGTGGGGCGCGTACTCGGCGGCGGTTCCCGCGGCAAGGTCGTGATCGGCAAGGATACCCGCATCTCCGGCTACATGCTGGAGTCGGCGCTGGAGTCCGGATTGGCGGCGGCGGGGATGGACACCTACCTTCTGGGACCGATGCCGACACCAGGCATCGCCTATCTCACCCGTACCCTCCATGCCGATGCAGGCATAGTGATCAGCGCCTCCCATAATCCATATAATGATAATGGGATAAAGTTCTTCTCCGCCGATGGCTACAAACTGCCGGACGAGGTGGAGGAGGCGATCGAGGCGCAACTGGACGAACCCCTCGTCACCGTCGATGGCGCTTCCCTGGGGAAGGCCTATCGGGTGCAGGATGCGGCCGGCCGCTACATCGAGTTCTGCAAGAGCTCGATTCCCTGGGACAGCAGTTTCAGGGGGTTGCGGATCGTGATCGATTGCGCCAATGGCGCGACCTATCACATCGCCCCCTATGTCTTTCGGGAGCTGGGCGCTGAGGTGATTACCATCGGCGATGAACCCAATGGGCTGAATATCAACAAGGGCGTGGGGTCGACCTATGTCGCCACCCTCGGCAAGGCGGTGCTGGAGCACAAGGCGGATCTCGGCATCGCGCTGGATGGCGATGGTGACCGGCTGATCATGGTCGATCATCTGGGGCGAGAGGTGGATGGCGATCGCATCCTCTACATCATCGCCATCTCGCGTCTCGCCGATGGCGGCGGCAAGGGGGCGGTGGTGGGGACGCAGATGACCAATCTCGGTCTCGAACATGCCCTGGAGGCGAAGGGCATCGGCCTGGAGCGGACCAAGGTGGGGGATCGTTACATCATGGAACGCCTCAAGCAGACCGGCGGCGTGCTGGGTGGCGAGCCGTCGGGGCACATCATCTGTCTCGATCGCACCACCACCGGGGACGGCGTCATCTCCGCCCTGCAAGTGCTCCACGAACTCGCCCGCGGCGGCGTGAAACTGGCGGAGATGCGCGAAGAGGTGGTGATGTATCCCCAGCTGCTGGTCAATGTGCCCGTCGCCGCCGCCGCGGAGGTGGCGAAACACCCGCGGCTGGAGGAGGCGGTGGTTCAGGCGGAGCGGGAGCTGGCGGGGAAAGGCCGGGTGTTGCTGCGACCCTCGGGCACGGAACCGCTGTTGCGTGTGATGGTGGAAGGGGAGGCCCGGGATCTGGTCGAACGGTTGGCGCAACGGCTGGCGGAAAAGGTGAAGTCCCTGGCTAGCGGATAATTTCCCTGTACTGCACGGCTTGCGGTTTCGGCAAGGAGGGAATATCTTTAGGTGTAAAGTCAGGGGCGGCTCGCAAAAAAGGCTTGCGTTGCTGAAGGATAGCCGCAATGTTTCATCTAAGGATAGCGAAAATGGTGCGAACGACATGTCGGTACTCGACGAACTGAAGAAAGAGGCGGAGAAGCTCCAGAACGAGAAGGAGTCGGAGAAGGAGAAGTCCGCGCGGCTGGAAAAGCTCTATGAGGCGAAATTCCGCACCAAGATGGTCGGGGTCGCCCGCTACCTGCATCAGTTGGTCAACCAGGTCAAGGCGGCCAAGCTGGAGGCGCCGGTGGATTACGTGGTTCCCGAGATCGGTCCGGTCCAGCTCAAGCAAAAGGCCTATGTCATCAGTGCCGATAGCATGGAAAAGCCCCGTCGCATCGGCTTGCAGGTCGACTGTGTCGCCGACAAGTTGGGCGAGTGGGAGATCTCGCCCATCGACAAGGCCAACAAGGTGGCGGCCTTCTTCGATGAAAAGGGTGTTCAATATAGCGAGTGGTCGGTGCGCAACGCGGCGCGCAAGGTGACCGGCAGGACCTTTCAAACACAGCTCAAGGTGCGGGTGTGGTTCATCGTCGAGGCGGACGTCAAGCACGAGCGGCTGCGGGTTAAGGTGGTCAACTACGATTTCGAGGGCGAGCGAAACATCTTCTTCAAGCCGGGCGAGATCGACAAGGAGTGGCTCAACAAGTTCGCCAAGTTCATCCTGCGCAAGGATACGGAGTTCGGTTCCCTGCAAATCGACGATATGGATGTGAGCCTGATCAAGACCCAGATGGAGGAGGCGGAGATGGAGCGCAAGCTGGAGATCGAGCTTGCCGAGCGGAAGAAAGAGGGGGTGCTCGGGAAGTTGATTGACACCCTCAACAAGCCGATCTTCTGAAGCCCCGCCGCGCCTGCCCGTCGCGTAACCACGCAAGCTCCCTGGTGTTCGCTCTGTGAATTCGGGGGCGAGATTTCATGAGGTATTGGATTTGGAACAGGAACAACAAGAACATTCGTCGGACGGGGCGGAAGAGAAGGGGGTGCTGTCCGAGGTGGAGGCGCGGGTGTTGGCCTGCCTGATGGAGAAGGAGCTGGCCACCCCGGACAACTACCCCCTTACCCTTAACAGCCTTACTCTGGCCTGCAATCAGAAGAGCAATCGCGAGCCGGTGATGAATCTGACTCAGGGCCAGGTGGGCCATACCCTGCGAGAACTGGAGGCTCGGGACCTGGTGCGGGTCGATTACGGAGATCGCGCCGACAAGTTTCGGCATCGTATGAAGGTCGGCTTTTTCCTCAATCCGCAACAGCAGGCGATTCTTGCGGTGCTGATGCTGCGCAAGCCCCAGACCATCAACGAGCTGCGTTCTCGCACCGAGCGCATGGCCAAGTTCGATGGCGCCGAAGAGGTGTTGCTGGTGGTCGAGGATATGGTGGAGCGGGCCAGGCCCTTCGTGGTCTGCATCCCCAAGGGACCCGGTCGTCGTGAGGATCGGTATACCCATACCCTGTGCGGACCGGTGGATGTCGCTCAGTTCGAATCGGAAAGGGGGACGGTCTCCAGGGGGACGAAGGACGAGAGAATCGAGGCGCTGGAACAGCGGGTCGAGACCCTGGAGGCGGAGTTGGCGGAGTTGCGCGAGCAGCTGCAAGGCCTGGGCGCGGATTCGAATTGAGGGTGGCGGAGGAGGCGTCTCTCTTGTTCCCCCGGCGCGGGTTGTATGTGATCACGGATCGCAATCTTGCCGGTGATCCGCGAAACGGCGGCGAAGGGGTGGCGGCGCAGGTGCGCCGGGCGCTGAGCGCCGGCGCGCAAGTGGTGCAGTATCGGGACAAGAGCGGCGAGACCGAGCGGCGCCTCGCTGAGGCCATGGCCTTGCGGCGACTTTGCGACGAGGCCGGCGTGCCGCTGATCATCAATGACGATATCGAGCTGGCCGCGCGAATCGGCGCGCCGGGCGTCCACCTGGGCAAGGATGATCCCCGCTTCGAAGAGGCCCGTGAGCGCCTCGGTCCCCAGGCCATCATCGGCGTCTCCTGCTACAACCGCTTCGAACTTGCCCTTGAGGCGGTGGAGAAGGGGGCCGACTACATCGCCTTCGGGCGTTTCTTTCCTTCCTCCAGCAAGCCCCATGCCGTGCAGGCGGATATCACTTTGCTTGAACGGGCGAAGGCGGAACTGCGGGTTCCGGTGGTTGCCATCGGCGGCATAACACCGGAGAATGGCGGCTCGCTGCTGAACGCCGGCGCTACTCTGCTGGCGGTGATCGGCGCGGTGTTCGGCGAGGAGGATATCGAAGGGGCCTGCGTCCGCTTCAGTCGCCTGTTTTCCTGAAATCCCGATTTCCATGGCCCCTGTTTTCGGGGCGAACCAAGAATCCTTCACGGAGGCACTCTCATGACCAGTTCCCATGACCTTTTTGAACAGGCCCAGAGGCACATCCCCGGCGGCGTCAACTCACCGGTGCGGGCCTTCAAAGGGGTGGGGGGCGATCCGGTCTTCATCGAGCGTGCCGAAGGCGCTTACATGTTCGATGGCGAGGGTAAGCGCTACATCGATTATGTCGGCTCCTGGGGGCCCATGGTCCTTGGCCATGCCCATCCCGAGGTGATCGACGCGGTCAGGGATGTGGTCGGCAAGGGTCTCTCCTTCGGCGCCCCTACCGAACTGGAGACCCGCATGGCGGACAAGGTGTGCGAGCTGGTTCCCTCCATCGAGCTGGTGCGCATGGTCAGTTCCGGTACCGAGGCGACCATGAGCGCCATTCGCCTGGCCCGCGGCTACAGCGGGCGGGACAAGATCGTCAAGTTCGAGGGCTGCTACCATGGCCACTCCGACTCGCTGCTGGTAAAGGCGGGTTCGGGGGCGCTGACCCTGGGCGAACCCAGCTCTCCGGGGGTGCCGGCGGCGCTGGCGGAACATACCATCACCCTGACCTTCAACGATCTGGAACAGGTGCGGGAGACCTTCAAGCAGGTCGGGGAGCAGATCGCCTGTATCATCGTCGAGCCGGTGGCGGGCAACATGAACTGCATCCCGCCGGTTGATGGCTTTCTGGAGGGACTGCGGGCGGTATGCGACGAATACGGCGCGGTGCTGATTTTCGACGAGGTGATGACCGGTTTTCGGGTCGGTCTCGGCGGCGTTCAGGGGTTGTACGGCGTGGTCCCCGATCTGACCACCCTGGGCAAGGTCATCGGCGGCGGCATGCCGGTGGGGGCCTTCGGCGGCAAGCGCGAGGTGATGGAGAAGATCGCCCCGCTGGGGCCTGTCTACCAGGCGGGCACCCTCTCCGGCAATCCGGTGGCCATGACCGCGGGTCTCAAGACCCTGGAGCTGATCTCCCGTGCCGGTTTTTTCGAGCAGTTGGGCGCGACCACCCAGGTCTTGGTGGACGGAATGGTGGCGACCGCTGCCAAGGCTGGCATCCCCCTCAGCGCCAACCGGGTCGGCGCGATGTTCGGGCTGTTCTTCACGGATGCGGGCCAGGTGACCAACTTCGCCCAATCCACCGCCTGTAGTCAGGACCGGTTCAAGGCTTTCTTCCACGGCATGCTGCGGCGTGGCGTCTACCTCGCCCCTTCCGCCTTCGAGGCGGGATTCGTCTCCGCCGCCCACCGTGAGCGGGATATCGAGGAGACGTTAGCGGCGGCCGCGGAAACCTTCGCCGAGATCGCCTGATCTCACTCCGTTACGGGAGCGATTCCCGTTGATCGAGGATCTTCTCCAGCAGTTGCCCCATTGGGCGCAGAACCATCCTTTGCTTTTTGGCGGTCTGGTCTTCCTGGTCGCCTTCCTCGAATCCCTGGCGGTAATCGGCTTCGTGGTTCCCGGGGTGGTGATGATGTTCGTCGCCGGCGCCCTGATCGCCGCCGGCGGCATGACCTTCGTCGAGGGCGTGGCGTGGGCGGCAAGCGGGGCGATCAGCGGCGACCTGCTCAGTTACTGGCTGGGGCGACGTTATCGCCAAGGTTTGCTCGGCTTCTGGCCGTTTTGCCGTTATCCCGCTCTGGTCGAGGGCGGGGTGGCCTTTTTCCGGCGATATGGCGGCTGGAGCGTCGCCTTCGGACGCTTCGTGGGGCCGGTGCGGGCGATCATCCCGCTGGTGGCGGGGATGATGGGGATGCCGGGGTGGCGGTTCGTGGTCGCCAATGTCCTCTCCGGCATCGCCTGGGCGGTGGTGTATCTGTTGCCGGGGATGGTCTTTGCCCTCTCCATGGAGCTGGCGGCGGCGGTCGCCTGGCGTCTGGCGGTGCTGCTGCTGCTGCTGGTCGCCGGCGCCGCTCTGTTCGGTTGGGGCGTCAAGCATCTGTTCCTTTGGTTCAGTGGTCACGCCAAGGCGCTGCTCGCCTGGTCGCTGAGCTGGGCGCTACGCCACCCAACCAGGGGTAGGTTGGTGACGGCGCTGACTGATCCCGCCCATCCCGAGGCGGCGGCGCTGTCATTGATGTCCCTGATCCTGCTGCTTGGCGCGACGCTGTTTTTTTTGATGCTGGGTTGGGTGGCCCAGCTGAGCGGGGCGGCTGAGCTGGATCGCTGGCTGTTGGGGGCGATTCAGGCGCTGCGCGCGCCCTTGGCCGATAACCTCCTGGCGGCATTCACGCGCATTGCGGATGGGCCGCTGCTGAGCGTGTGGGTAGTGACGCTGGGGGCGCTGGCCTATCGCCGCGGCGACCGTCGTCTGTTGTGGTACGGGATCGCCGCGCTGGGATTCGCGTTCTGCCTGACCTGGTTCCTCAAGCTGGCTCTCGCCATCCCGCGGCCCCAGGTGGTGGTCTTCCCGCCGGCATCTCCCGCTTTCCCCAGCGGTCATACCATGAACGCGGTCGTCGCCTTTGGTTTCTGGGCGGTCACCCGCAAGGCCAGCGCCTGGTCGCCGCGTTGGCTCTTCTTCATGGCCGCGGGGGTGCTCGTCTTCGGGGTCGGTTTCAGTCGCGTCTACCTTGGTGTGCACTGGCCCAGCGACGTGCTCGCGAGTCTGGCGCTGGGAAGCGCCTGGGTGGCCCTGTTGGGGATCGCCTATCATCGACACGCGGCGACCCGGGCCAGCGGCGGCTGGGGCGGCTTGCTGCTGCTGGCACTGCTGTGGGCGGGCTGGCTCTGGGGGTTCGACCACAACGCGGCGCCCTATGAGCCATATCGCCCAATCGCGACCGCCCAGGTATCGGCATGGGGCAAGAGCAATTTCGAGTCGGCGACGACACCGGATGCGCAAGAGGCCGCGCTGCGTTTTGCCGGTGATCTTGGCTGGCTGAGTCAACGGTTGGCCAACCAAGGGTGGCGGGTCAGGGCGCCGTTTCAGGCCTCCGAGCTTTTGCAACTGCTCTCCCCGCGAGCATCGCCCCGCGAATGGCCGGTGATCCCTCGGGTCGTCGACGGGCGATACCCGGATCTGGTTCTGGTGCGGCCGATGGCCAACGGGCGCAGAGCGGTATTGCGCTGGTGGCGGGCACGGGTGACCCTGGCCCCGGGGGAGACGCCGGTATGGTGGGGCGAGATGACGATCGAGAATGAACGGCGTTACCTGGGGCTGATCGGCTTGCCGGTTCGCGAGCAGGTCGGGCTCCAGCGGGCGAGGGAGGCGATGCAGCCCCTCGAGGGGTTGCGCGAGTGGCGAACGGGCGGCTACCTTTATCTGCGGCAAGCGCGTGATGGCTGATTGCGCCGGGTTGACCTGGGCGGACGAGCAGCGCCAGCGCGGGTACGGGAATGTCGCGGAGTCCAGTTGGAGGAGGTGATGATCAGCATCCGCCGCAAGCTGGACGGATAGGGGCGAGTGCGCCTGCTTCGGATGTTGTGCGCTCTCTGATAAAATCGGCGGGTGGCCCCTTTGCCGGAATCCATTCAGGTTTACGGACGACAATCCGGGCATATCTGGCGGTGTCGGCGTGCGATGCGCCATTCGAGGGGCGGGTTCGACAACAGCGGTTGAGGGGTGACAAGATGCAGGAACACGAATTTCACAACGACGAGAGCCGCGTCGAATATCTGCAACAGCTGATCGATGAGGGGACCTTTCGCAAGGCCTCCCGCCTGCTTGCGGCCTTGGCGCCGGGCGAGGTCGCCCACCTTCTGGAGTCGGTTCCTCCGCCCCAGCGTCAGGTGATCTGGAAGCTGATCAGAGATGATGTCGGCGGCGACGTGCTGATGGAGCTGACCGATGAGGTTCGCGCGGATCTCCTCAATCGCATGGATAGCGCCGAGGTGTTGGCGGTCTCCGAAAGCCTGGATACGGATGACCTGGTCGACCTGATCCAGCAACTCCCCCATACCATCACGCGGGAGATCATCGAGTCTCTGGACGGCCAGCATCGCGCCCGTCTCGAAGCGGCCCTTTCCTACCCGGAGGATACTGCCGGCGGCCTGATGAATCCGGATGTGGTCACGGTGCGTCCCGAGGTGACCGTGGATGTGGTGGTGCGCTATCTGCGTCGGATACGGGAGCAGCTGTCGCCGCGTACCGACATCCTGGTGGTGGTCAATCGCCAGGGCAAATACCTGGGGGTGCTGGCCCTCGCGGACCTGGTGATCGCCGAGTCAGACGATACCGTGGCGGAGGTGATGACCCTCGACTTCCCTCCCTTGCCGGCAAGCATCGACGAACGCGAGGTGGCGTCGCGATTCGAGCAGCATGATCTGGTCTCCGCGCCGGTGGTCAACGACGAAGGCTTTCTGCTGGGCATGATCACCATCGATGACGTGGTCGACGTGATCCGCGAAGAGGGGGAGCATCAGTTCATGGGGCGGGCGGGTCTCTCGGAAGAGGAGGACATGTTCGCGCCGATCCTGATCAGCGCCCGCCGTCGCGCCTTCTGGCTGGGCATCAATCTGATCACCGCCTTTCTCGCCTCCTGGGTTATCGGGCTGTTCGAAGCGACCATTCAACAGGTGGTGGCGCTGGCGGTACTCATGCCCATCGTCGCCAGCATGGGGGGGATTGCCGGCACCCAGACCCTGACCCTCACCATTCGCGGCATCGCCCTCAACCAGCTTAACGACAAGAATGCACGCTGGCTATTAAACAAGGAACTGGCCGTAGGCGCCCTCAATGGCGTGGTCTGGGCGATCGTCGTCGGCATCGTGGCGGGGATCTGGTTCAAGAGTCTCGATATCTCGCTGCTGATTGGCGCGGCGATTACCATCAACCTGCTCTTCGCCGCGGTCACCGGCGCCTTGTTGCCCCGGTTACTGGACCGGGTGGGCATAGATCCCGCTCTTGCTGGAGGAGTTTTGCTGACGACAGTAACGGATGTGGTAGGATTCATGGCTTTCCTTGGTCTGGCAACCCTTTTCATGCTCTAATCTCAATGGCATTTCCGCATACCTTCTTCACTAGGGGATGCAGGGCAGTTGTTTCCGGGCATGAACGACCCAGGGCGTTACCTGTCCAATCTCGCGAAGGGATTCACGAATGCAGATGAAGATGCTTTTTGCCGAGTAACGGTAATGTTCGAGAAACTGAAAGGGGTGCTCGGCGGCGGCGATGCGCAGCGTGAGAGCAAGTCAAGAAAGCCGAGACGGCGTCGCGAGGTCTCCAGGGATGACCTGCTGGTAGCGTTGACGGAGTGTCAGACCGAAGCATCAGGTGCGGCGACCTTTGGTAGTGTCGGGGAGCGGGAAGAGCCGCCGTTCATCGATCGTCTGGCGCGCAAGCTTGGCTGTGCCGCGATAGAGGAGTGCCTCGACGGTCAGGCCCTCGATCGGATGCTGTTCAATGATCTCCTGTTCCGCTTCATTCGGCGCGATCAGAACATCCCTCTGCAATTGCGACCGATGTTGATGATCCTGCAACCATCCTACGCCAAGCTGGGTATCATCGATCCCGTTTTCTTCAAGGATGGAGATCATCCCGGGTGGCGATTGCTCGACAGCGTGGCGCATGCGGTGATCGGCTGGTCTCCGGAGTTCGAAAGTGCCGAGAGCAGCATACAGCGCCGTATCGAAGTGATGGTGGGACGCCTGCTGCTCGATTTCGACCGGGATCCCGCGGTGTTCGCGGAAGTCAAAGAGGAGTTTTCGGCCTTCGCCGAGCGGGATGCGGCGACCGCCGCCGCCAATGAAGAGCGGACGGTGCGTGCGTCGCGGGGGCGAGAGGCATTGGAGGCGGTGCGTCAGCGAACCGTGGAAGAGATCGATGTGCGTCTGGAACATGCGCCCGCTCTGCCCAAGGTGGTCGAGGTGATTCTCCGAGATGGCTGGCGCAACGTCTTGCTCAAGACCGGTTTGCAGCATGGCCTGGACACCCCGAATTGGCGAGAGGCCATTCGCACGATTGACCTGCTGGTGTGGAGCGTTTCGGCGGAGACCAGCAAAAAGCAGAAGGGTCGTCTGGTGCGTGAAATCCCCAACATCATCATGCGGATCAAGGAGGGGTTGGACAGCATTGCCTACAGCAAGGAGAAGAGGGCGAGGCTGCTGGAAAAATTGCGGGAGTGTCATCTTGCCTGTATTCGCGGGCAGGACGTGTGGATGGCGACCGAGGGGGATACAACCACGGTGCTGCTGGGGGGCGAACCCCAGGAGCCGCCGCTTGATGAAGACGAAGAGTCGTCGGACATGACCTCGACGGACAACTTCTTCTGGATCGGCAAATCCCTGCCCGTAGGCAGTTGGCTTGAGCTCAGGGAGGCGCGGGAGACCAAGCAACGCATCAAGCTGGCCTGGAAGAGCCAGATCGCGGATCTTTGCCTGTTCGTGGATCACCGCGGTGATCGCGCCATGGAGCTGGGTTACGGTGAACTGGCCAACCTGATGCGCCGCGGCAAGGCGCTGGTCCTAACCGACATGGAGCGGCCATTTCGGGAGCGGGCGATCGCATACATCGAAAAACATTGGCGGGAAGGGCGGGTAACGCGCACCCAGGCGGGTTGATTCCCCGCGTTGCGCCCAAAGATTGGCTATCGCCAGGCGGAATGTTTAGCCGGCGCAATCTTTGCCCGGCGGAGTGTGCAGGAGAATAGCAGCAATGAACGACAAGATCACGGACACCGGATTGAAATACGCGGATTTGGTGGAGGGCGATGGCGAACGCGCGGCCAGCGGCCGAAAGGTCAAGGTTCACTACACCGGATGGTTGAGTGACGGCACCCGGTTCGATTCCAGCCACGACCGTGATCAACCCCTCAGCTTCATGCTCGGCAAGGGGCAGGTGATTCGCGGCTGGGAAGAGGGGGTCGCGGGCATGGCGGTGGGCGGCCGTCGTAAACTGACCATTCCGCCGCAGCTGGGTTACGGACAGCGAGGCGCGGGCGGCGTGATCCCTCCGAATGCGACCCTGGTATTCGAGGTGGAACTGCTGGATGTCGCCTGAATGAATTTGCAGCCACCGCCAGGCCATGTGATTGCCCGTCAGGTCGCGGATGCCCTGTCGGAGGATGTTGGCGGCGGGGACCTGACCGCTGCGTTGTTGTCCGCTGATGTGGTCTCTCGGGCGAGCGTGATTTGCCGGGAAGCGGCGACGATCTGCGGCGCGCCCTGGTTCAACGAGGTGTTCCGCCAACTGGATCCGGCGATTCGCGTCTCCTGGTCGGTCAGCGAGGGCGACCGGGTAGCACCCGATTCCTTGCTGTGTACCCTGGAGGGGAGCAGTCGGGCATTGTTGACGGGAGAGCGCACCGCCCTGAATTACCTGCAAACCCTCTCCGCTACCGCGACGGAAGCGGCGCGCTACGCCGCGGCGGTGGCGGGAACCGGCGCCACCGTCCTGGATACCCGCAAGACCATTCCCGGCCTGCGATTGCAACAGAAATATGCCGTCGCCCACGGCGGTTGCGACAATCACCGTGTCGGGCTCCACGACGCGATTCTCATCAAGGAGAACCATATCGCCGCGGCGGGGTCCATTAGCCAGGCGTTGAAGCGGGCGTTGGCATTGAACGCCGGTGTATCCGTCGAGATTGAGGTGGAGAGCCTCGCCGAATTGGAAGAGGCGCTGGCGGCAGGGGCGACGCGGGTGCTGCTAGACAACTTCGACAACGCGCAGTTGCGTCAGGCGGTGAAGTTGACCGCTGGGCGGGCGCGATTGGAAGCCTCGGGCAACGTCGACCTGGATACCATCCGCGAGATGGCCGAGACCGGCGTCGACGACATTTCCGTCGGCGCCTTGACCAAACATGTGCGAGCGGTCGATCTCTCCATGCGCTTCAGCAGCGAATAATCCGATCAATCCATGAAACGCCAGTGCGGAGGGGAGGTATTCCCCGCTCAGGGAATATCTCTTATCCCATTTTTTATTGATCTTTTCCCAAAACCGGAATGCAAACAGAAGGAGATACTATGTTGGTTAAGCGTACATTCGCCGCCACGCTGGTGGCGTGCGCCATCGGTTCGGTACAGGCCGTTGAACTGGAGACCCTGGAGCAGAGGTACAGCTATGTAGCGGGCGTCAAGATGGGGATGAACATCCAGCGCCAGAACCCCGATTTCGATGCCGAGGGTTTCGGCGCGGGAATCACCGATGGCCTGAGCGGGGATGACTTCAAGCTGTCCCAGGAAGAGATGAACCAGGTGATGCGGGACTGGCAGGAGCGTCAGCAGGACGAGAAGGCGAAGCAGGCGGCGGCGAATCTCGATCAAGGCAAGGCATTTCTCGACGAGAACGCCAAGCGAGAGGGCGTGGTGGTGCTCCCCAGCGGGCTTCAATACGAGGTGCTGGAGGCCGGCGAAGGAGAATCCCCCAGCGGCGCCGCGAATGTAACCGTCCACTACCGCGGGACCCTGATCGACGGAACCGAGTTCGACAGCTCCCACAAGCGCGGTCAGCCCGCGACCTTTTCCCTTAACGGCGTGATCAAGGGCTTTTCCGAGGCGTTGGCATTGATGAAGCCAGGGGCCAAGTGGAAGGTCTATATCCCACCCGAATTGGGCTATGGTGAGCGTGGAACGCGCGGCATCGGGCCGAATTCTACCTTGATCTTCGAGATGGAGTTGATCTCCTACGAGTCCCCCAAATAGGATCGCCATGCGTGCCAGCGAAAGATTCGACCACCACCTGCCGGATACGCCCGAGGGGCGCCGGGTCGTCGTCCTTGGCGCGAGCCAGAAACCGGCCCGTTACGCCAATCAGGCGATGCGTCTGCTGCTGGAGAAGGGCTATCAGGTAATCCCCGTGCATCCCAAGATCGAGGAGATCGAGGGGCTGGCGGTGGTCGATCGGCTCGCCCGTATCGCGCAGCCGGTGCATACCCTGACCCTCTATATTGGTCCCCAGCGCGGTGAGCCGATGCTGGATGAGATTATCCAACTCATGCCGCGACGGGTGATCTTTAACCCGGGCACCGAGTCGGAGTTGATGATGAGGGCGTTGCGCCACAAGGGTATCCTCTGCGTCGAGGGCTGTACCCTGGTGATGCTCAAGACAGGTCAGTTCTGAGGCGCGCCGACGCTGTCGCCGGATGAATCGCAAGCCTTGAAGAAAGGGTCTTGCCTCGCTTGGCGGCAGCGTTTGGAGGTGGTTGGTATCCGCTCGGGGCGGCGGATCTTCTCGATACGCTCCTCGAGTTCGAACTGGAACAACTGCCGGGCCGCGGCGCAGGCCTGGCTGTCCTCGCACTGTTCGTCAAGGCCGCAGGCGGCGTTGACGAGTTGCTCGCATTCGGTAGGCTGGTTCGATTCAGGCTTCTTGTTACATGGAGTGAAAAAGGCCTCGTTGTTCAGTGCCTGCTGGCACTGCATGGTGGTGTGGTTGGGCGTCGGCGCGTGGTTTGACGACCACGCCTCCTCCTTTTCCAGCTCCACCAACTGGCGGGCGGGAGAGCACCCCTGACTGTCCCTGCATTCGCCATCGAACCCGCATACCTTGATCGCCAGTTTGACACATGCAGCCTCTTCCGGGATCGGGTGTTGGTCGTCATCCGCGGCGCGGGGATCGGCGAGCGTCTCGTTCTCGGCAATCGGCTGAACACCCCCCTTGCCGCCCTCTGACACCACCACGCCGTCGTGAACGATGATCACCGAGCCGTCTCGCAGTCGGTGTGTGCCATCCCAGAGCTGGGTGCTGCCGTTCTCTGAATAGAGGGTGGCGGTGCGCGTGGCGGGGTCGATACGCACGATTTTTCCGTCCTGCAGCTCACTGATCTGGGTTTGCGCCCAGGCGAATGAGGGCAAGGCGAACAGGACAATCAAGGCAAGCGGGCGAAAGATCTGGATCATTTTGGTATTGACTGGTTTCATGCGCTACAAAAGGGGTCAGGTTCCGGCGCGGTTTCGCGACAACACATTCTAAGGCTTCTCTGACAAGATAATGGAAGAGGAGGCGGGAAAAAGCAAATCCCCGCTGTGTTCCGAGGGGCTAGGGATCAAAGCCAACCTCCGCAATGCCTGATAACCAGTTGGCAAAGCATATCCACATGCTGCTGACGGTCGTTGAGCGCGGGGATGTAGCGGTACTCTTTGCCGCCTGCTTCAAGAAAGTAGTCCCGATTCTCCTCACCGATCTCTTCAATGGTCTCCAGGCAATCCACCGCGAAGCCGGGACAGACCACCTGCACACTACCGACACCGCTTGCGCCCCACTCCTTGAGGGTCGCATCCGTGTAAGGAGTAAGCCAGGGCTCGCGACCAAAGCGCGATTGAAAGGTCAACCGCCACTCGCCGGCTTCCAGGGACAAACGCCGCGCAAGTCGTCTTGCGGTGGCCAGGCACTGGTTGCCATAGGGATCGCCCTGGTCCGCATAGCGTTGCGGTATGCCGTGGAACGACATCAACAGACGCTCCGCCCCACCGTTACGCTCCCGGTAGTCGTTGATGGCCTGGGCCAGACAGTCGAGATAGACCGAATCGTCATGATAGTGGTTGATGAATCGGACCTCCGGGATGCGCCGCCATTGTCGCAACACTTGGGTGACGGCGTCGAAGGTCGAAGCGGTGGTAGTCGCCGAGTACTGGGGGTAGAGCGGCAGCACCATGACGCGTTCCACCCCTTCCCGCTCTAGTTGCGCCAATCCGTGAGAGATGGAAGGCGAGCCGTAACGCATCGCCACCGCCAGCGAAATATCCGGTTGATGTTCGGCAAGCGCGCCCCCGAGCTTCTCTCCCAACGACTTTGTCATCGTCAGCAGCGGAGAGCCCTCTTCGGTCCATACACCGCGATAGGCCGCCGCGGAGCGGGCCGGCCGGGTACGCAGTATGATTCCGTGCAAGATCATCCACCACAGTGGGCGACTGACCTCGACAACGCGCGGATCCCACAGGAATTCTCCAAGATAGCGCCTCACTGATTTCGTGTCGGGGTTGTCCGGGGTGCCGAGATTGGTGAGGAGCACCCCGATCTTCCCGTCGCGAAGCGAGGCCTCATGACTGCGGTACTTCATTGGTTAGATCTGCTCCACATGGGTCATTTTAAAGTGACGACAATAGGTGCTATTCGGGCGTTTTGCAACGACCGGTCGAATCCTGTGGCCACTTCTCAAAAAAACTACTTGCCAAGGCGAGAGAGGCAGGTATAATGCGCCGCTCTTCCGGACGAGCCGCCACGGCGACGGGGCGAATCAGCCGGAAGCGAAAAGAAAGCGGTTGA
>JAABSM010000080.1 GCA_011390365.1 Gammaproteobacteria bacterium | reverse complement strand
GATCACCTTCACCCCCAGCGCCGAGGGAACCCGCCCGGGAGCGCTGACCATTCCCTCCAATGCCGCCGACTCCCCGCTTCAGGCAAACCTCAGCGGGGCCGGTGTGATCCGCGCGGTGACGCTTGATGACGTGGCATTCGGCGATCAGGAGCTGGGCGGCGGCCGCGAGCAAAGCCTCCAGGTCTTCAACGCCGGCTCCACCTCTCTCTCCATCGACAACATCGCCATCCGCAACACCAGCAATGGGGCATTCACCATCTCTGACGACCCGTGCAGCGGTAAGACCCTGGCGGTGGGCGAATGGTGCACCCTCGGCATTCGCTTCACGCCAACCGCCACCGGCGCCATCCGCGACACGCTGGAGGTCTCCAGCAATGCGCCCGACTCTCCCCATACGGCGGACCTTAGCGGGGCCGGTGTGAACCGCGCGGTGACGCTTGATGGCGTGGCATTCGGCGATCAGGAACTGGGCAGCGGCAGCGACAAAAACCTCCAGATCTCCAACGCCGGCTCCACCTCGCTCACCATCGACAACATCGCCATCCGCAACACCAGCAATGGGGCATTCACCGTCTTTGACGACCCGTGCAGCGGCAAGACCCTGGCGGTGGGCGAATGGTGCACCCTCGGCATTCGCTTCACGCCAACCGCCGCCGGCCCCATCCGCGACACGCTGGAGGTCTCCAGCAATGCGCCCGACTCTCCCCACACCGCGGACCTCAGCGGCAACGGGGTCGAGGCCGACGAGCCGTCGCCAGAGCCCACCCTTCAGCAGCCAGCGGAACCGATTCCCGCCCTCGGCCCCCTCACGCTGTGGCTCGCCTCCCTTGGGGCCGGGCTTCTGGGGCTGCTGGGTATGCGCCGCCGCTAGCCGATCGAAACAATCGCACTCGCCAACCCAACAAAACACGGGCACAGCCATGCAATACCCCGACAGCAATGACATCAACGTCGACAGCCCCCTCTACGTGGTCGCCGGCCTGCCCCGTAGCGGCTCCACCCTGCTCATGAACATCCTCGGGCAGAACCCCCGCTTTCACGTCACCCCCACCTCCGGCATCCTCGACTCGCTGGTGCAGATCCGCAACTCCTGGGACAAGAACGAGGCCTTCCGCGCCCAACCGCGCCTGCTCAGCGAACGCATCAAGGGCAATGTGCTGCGCAGCATGCTGATCGGCTACATGGCCCACGTCGAGCGACCGGTGTTCATCGACAAGAACCGCCTCTGGCTCGAATACCTGGAGTTGCTCGGCGCCTTGATCGGGCGCGAACGGGTGCGCGCCATCGTCACCGTGCGCGATCTGCGCGACGTGATCGCCTCTTTCGAATTGCGCCTGCGCGAGACCGCGGCGCTGCGTCAGCCGCCGCTGGAGATGGCCGACCCGGTCAAGACCAAGACGGCGCTGGGGCGCATCGAACTCTTCACCGACAACATGCAACCAGTGGGGCGGGCCTTTAACGCGATTCGCGACGCCGTGACCCGGGGCTGGCGGGAGCAGATGCTGTTCGTGGAGTATGACCAGCTCACCCGCGAACCGGAACAGACCCTGCAACGCATCTACGCCTTCCTCGACGAACCGCCCCATGACCACGACTGCACCAACGTGGAACAGGTCACCTACGAAGATGACTTCATCTACGGCCTCAAGGACCTCCACACCATCCGCCAGCGGGTCGAACCCCAGCCCCCGCGCTGGCCCGAGGTTTTCGACAAGACCATTACCGCCGACAAGACATGGCAGCACATCGAACGCCACGCCCAGTTCTGGCGGGCGTGGCATTGATGCGGTTCATATCGACCACCGCGGGTGGTCATGCCCAGCTCAGAATCCATCTGGGCCAGGCCCGCTAAAACCCGGCCATGAGGCCGACGACGCCAGCGACGATCAGATAGATCGCCACCGCCCAGTTGAGCAGCTTGGGCTCGATCAGAGTCACTACCGCCAGCGCCGCACCCCAAGCCGGACTGAAGCCCGGTCTCCGATGCCCGCCAGTCCAGAGACCGGCCTTAGATCGGTAATGCCTCTCCTGCGATCGGTGCATATCCCCCGTTCGCTGGCGCAAATCCACCATTTTTCGCCTCCCCCGGGAGGGGGCTAGCGGTCCCGCGCCTTGTTTTCCGCTTTCCCGACAGTTGCGCCCTGCCCCCGGCCCTCTTTCGCGGCGGGTATTGCAATCGTCGATATAAGGGATGGAGGGGGATTTCAACTTTGGTCTATTTTCAGAGCGTTAAGCCCAGATCCCAGCCATCCCCGTCGGCGAGCCGGGCTGTTGCGTCGGCCTCACGCCGGCCCGCGACGGCGGCAACGGCACACGGTTTGCACACTTGATAGGGGGAAGGTTCCCAGATTTTCCCGATACCAGCAAAACCAAGGAGTCAAGCATGAATAGCGAAGTCGACAAAGAGCTCAATCAGGTCAAGGCGGATATCGCAAGCCTGCGCGAGGACATGAGCGCGCTGCTTCAGGCGGTCAAGGATTCCGGCGCGAGTCAGGGTGAGAAGGTCTACCAGACCGCCAGCGAACAGGCGCAGCGGGCCGGCGAGGCGGCCCGCCACCATACCCGGGAGACCTACAACGCCTTCGGACGCGAGGTGGAGCAGCGCCCTTTAACGGCGGTGGCGACGGCGCTCGCCGCCGGCTTCGTGGCGGGCCTGTTGCTCGACCGTCGCCATTGAGCGGCATGTTGGGACGCGCAATCGATTACCTGCGCCAGGAATGGATCGACGCGCCAATCGAGCGCGCGGAACGGTCGCTCCGGCGGGGCGCGATCATGGGGGGCGCGGCGCTTTTCGTCGCCTTGCTGATGCTCATCGGTATCCTGTTTCTGGCGTTGGGCGCGATGCTCTCCCTGGCGGGCCAGATGCCCCCGTGGCAAGCGGGCCTGATCGTCGGCGGCGCCCTGGTCGGTCTGGCCCTGATCGCGCTGTTGCTATTGCGCTGGCGGCATGACTGGTCGCGGGGTTCCGCGCAGGGCGCCTCATGGCGGGCATTCCGCCGCGGCGAGACGCGCTCCATGGACGATGACGACGCGGCTTGCACCGGGCAATCGGGATACCGCCATGGGCCGGAGGCCGTCCCGCCGCGGGATGGGGTGGATGATAGAGTGGATCAGGCCAGCCAATTGGGCGAGGCCCTTGGGAATCAGGTGCGCCGCCGCGGCAGCCCGCCATCGGACATCATGCTCGCCGCCCTCGCCGCGGGCGTGGCCCTAGGGGCGTCATCGGCACTGCGTCGCCGCGACAGGCGACGTGACCGCGGGGGCCGCCGCACCCGGATTGACGAGCCGCCCGTGAGGAGTAACCCTTGCCCGCGAACGCATCCACGCCACCCGCTTCCTTCCGCGGATCCCCTGGATAACGCACCGAAAAGAGGGCGCCGAGATTCCGATAATGGCTGAAGCAAACAGGCAATCCCCGGTTTACGCCACCGAATTCAAGGCGACACTGGTGCTGGTATTGGCGGTGCTGCTATTGTGGCCCGCCTCGCCGGTATTTCTGGTGCTGTTCGCCGCGGCGCTGGTGGCGTTGCTCATTGACGGGCTGGCCGATACCCTGCGCCGGGGCGTGTGGCTGCCGGCGGTTGTGGCGCGGACGGTAGTGATCGCGCTGCTGATCGGCGGGTTTCTGCTCTTTTCCTTTCTTGCCGGCCCGCGTCTCAATGACCAGCTGATCCAGCTCACCGATCGCCTGCCACAAGCGGTGGAACGCTTGCGGCAGGTGGTGTCCCAACAACCCTGGGAGGTCCCCCAGGAGTGGGAGGCGGAGAGGCTGCAACCCGGCGGCGGTCAGGTGCTGGAAGGGATCACCGGCGTCTTCTCCACCCTCTTCGGCGTGATCGCGAATATCTTCGTGGTCCTCTTCATCGGCCTCTATCTGGCCTTCGCGCCGCGGGTCTATGTGCAGGGGGTCTTGCACCTGATACCCAAGCATCGTCGCGAGCGAACGGAGGAGATCCTCCATGCCATCGGCCACGCCCTGCGCTGGTGGCTGATCGGGCGTTGCGGCTCGATGGCGGCGGTGGCGGTCCTGACCACCATCGGCCTGATGATCATCCAGTTGCCGCTGGCGCTGGTGCTGGGGGTGATTGCCGGCCTCTTCTCCTTCGTCCCCTACCTGGGGCCCATCGGCGCGGCGATCCCTGCCATCCTGGTGGGGTTGCTGGAATCCCCGCTGATGGCCTTCTACGTGCTGGCGGTGTACAGCCTGGTGCAATTCCTGGAGGGCAACCTGATCACGCCGCTAGTGCAGAAACGGGCGGTCTCCCTGCCCCCCGCCGCCCTCCTCTCCTCGCAGTTCGCGCTGGCCTACTTCTACGGACTGTTCGGGGTGCTGCTGGCGACCCCGCTGGCGGTGGTCGCCATCGTGCTGGTACAAACGATCTATATCCAGGACACCCTTGACGACCCGGTGGAGGTGCTCGGGTCCCGTAACGGCGCTGGTTGACCGGCGGCGATCCAGGCGATAAGGCGCCGCACCAGGCATCGACCCGGTTCGGGGGTGGAGTACACGCCTTCAATGTCATCACGACAAGCCATCGTGGCATTTTCCGGGAATGATGGGCATCCTTCATACTCTGACGCTCCGTGGTCCTGGGAGCGAGGGCTTCCAGCCCTCACGAGAGGGCAGGATGCCCTCGCTCCCAAAGGGAAGTGTAAACTGCAATGGAAGGGATATGAAGGATGCCGAATGATGCGCCTCATTTCGTGGGTACACCGAGCAATTTTGGCTCCGCATAGACGTGCCGTCGAGCGAGCGACAAGGCTTTTTCTTCACCACATCCCATACCGGTCCGACGATTTCCGGCCTGCGCCGGAGTCAGGCGCATCAAGGGCGGGAACCTGGCGTGCCGCTAATTTGATGATATTGTATACGCCTTGGTGTGTGAGTGGCTCTGGTACAGTCCCATGGCCGAACTCCAAGCAGATGCCGTATCCATAGCGGAAGGCGAACGCCCGCGGGTGTAACCGTTCACACCCCCTTGCGATTCTGAGCCCTCACCCCAGCCCTCTCCCATGGGGAGAGGGAGTTTTCGGTGGGGGTGTGAACGGTTACCCGCGGGTGACAGAGTCCCAGCAGGGGCAACGCAAGGAGCACGAAGCACAGCTGGATCAACCCCGCCAGCGGCCGAGGCCGCCCATCTGGCGCAGCTCATCGACGGTGGTCACCCCCTTTTCCAGCTTCGCCAGCGCATCGTCGAGGAGGAACCTGTGGCCCTTTTTCGCCAGTTGTTCCTGGATGCTGCGCTCATCCGCATGGGCGAGGATCAATTCATAATCCTCGCCATCCACCCGCCAGATCTCGAAGACGCCGCAACGGCCGCTGAAGCCGAGCTCGCCGCAGGTCTCGCAACCGCTGGCATGCCAGACCTCCTCGGGGGGGGTCATGCCGACGCTGCGAAACCAGCGGGTCTCTTCCTGGTTCGGCGGCTGTTGCACGCGACAGTCTTCACACAGGGTGCGCACCAGGCGTTGGGAGACCACCATCGACAGATTGGCGGAGATCTCCAGATCGGTGAGCCCGTAGTTGCGCAGCACACTCACCACGCCGACCGCGTCGCGGCTGTGCAGGGTGCTCATCAGCCCCTTGCCGCTGGCGGAGGCGTCGCAGGCCGCCCGCGCGGACGCCTCGTCGCGAATCTCCCCCAATAGCATGTAATCCGGATCCAGCCGCAGCATGGTCTTGACGCCTGCGGAGAAGTCCAGCCCGTGGCGCGGATCCATCTGAATCTGGGTGACACCCGGCACCTCGTACTCCACCGGATCCTCGATGGTCAGCAGGTGGCGCTCGAACACCTTCATGCGGTGCAGCAGACCGTACAGGGTGGTGGTCTTGCCACTGCCGGTGGGCCCGGCGACCAGCAACATGCCGGCCAGGTCATCCAGCCAGCCCTCGATCTTGGCGTAGTCCGAATCCTCGAAACCCAACTCGTCCAGATCGCGGTAGACGCCGCGGGATTCGAGCATGCGAATCGACAGCTTCTCGCCGTTCAGGCAGGGGGCCACGGTCATACGCAGGTCCAGCTCGCGACCATCCAGCTCGAGCGTGACCCGCCCCGAGCGCGGCGAAAAGGCGGGGGTGGGATCGAGTTTGGCGAGGATCTTGAGCTGATTGATCAGGCGCGTCGCCTGTGCGCCGGAGAGCAACAGGCTGTCGAGGAGCACCCCGTCGATCCGATACCGAATCAGTACGCCCCCAGTCATGGGATCGAGATGCAGATCCGAGGCCTTCTCGCGAAGGCCGTCTTGCACCAGCGCCAGCGCCTCCGGGTAATACCCTTCGGAGTCCTCCAGTTGTGCGTCGTCATCCTCTTCCGCCCCCTCCCGCAACACCAATGCGTGCTGAAGGTCGCGGCTAAGGTGAGAGCGGCGCTGTCGCAGCGCCACGCCGTCGTCGCCATGACTGGAATGAGATGCGTTGTCCATGGTTACACCCTCCTCTGTTTGGACATCTTGGTAATCGCTGGTGATGGCGAACGACGCGCCCCACCGTAGAAATACCCGCAAAACCTGTGCGAGGCGGTACTAGTGCAGCACCCGCCAAGTGACTATGAATAATGCGGGAAATAGGGTATTGATTTGCATATAAATAGTATTGTTGCTTATTTAGCGGGTGCTGCACTAGCGTTTTTCACGCCAACCGTCTGCGGTTTTCTCGTAGCTTTGCTTGACCGCCGACCAGGCAACCCGGCGGGCGACATCCTCACGGCTGCCTCCCTGATCCCGCTTTTGCGGGTCGCGATACTCGTCCCAGGCGTTGTTGAACGCGGCCAGGTAGATCTCCTGGGCATGTTTCGGGAGGGGATCGCGGACATTGGCGGGCAGATCGGAAAGTTTGTCGTATGGCATGCTGGTGACCTCGCTGGTTCCCCGCCCCTGACAAGGGCTGTGTGTCGGGCTTGGGTTGGGTATGGGAATCCACCAGCAAATAGCACGCCAACCCGGCACGCCGAGCCTGGATGGCGAAGAGTCGGGCCGCTGGATGCCTGCGCATGGTGGATATGACGCAATGAGCGGTGGATATGCCCCAACCGTCTCAAAATCGCAATGGAGCCATCCTCCTTATGGCGTGAATCACTGGGTTATGCGCCTGCCCTGCCCCGCCAAGGTGCGACCCCTACCCCCTATCGAGTCGACGCTACGCCTTTATGGAATGGCTCTTGCTTGGAATTCGTCGTGCTCGGCGCAGTGGCCGCAACTCGCCAAGCCGCGGCACCGATTTCCGAAGAGACTCCATACACCAGGACCAAGGAGAAATCATGCATTCCGACAACCATCCCCACACCCGCCCTTCCGAACGATTCAACCAGAAGGGGCGCCAGGATAGCCAGGATGAGAACGAACAACTCGATGGCAAGAAGATCTTCGACTGGCTCCAGGGCGAACAGAGCCCTCAGCTTGATCGCGAGATGGCCCGTTACCTGTTCGGCGACAACCATGCTGAGGAAGACCATGGCAAACCTTGCGCCTCGGGAGGGTCTCAATGCTGAACATCGAGATCGACAGATCCCAGAAGGTGATTCTGCTGGAGCCGGCCGGGCGACTCGCGAAAACGGATTTCGATGAGGCCGTCGAGGTCATCGACCCCTTCCTGGAGAGCGAGGGCGTGGCCAACGGCGTCATCATCAACGCCAGGCATTTTCCAGGCTGGGACTCGTTCGCCGCCCTGATCCGCCACCTGCGCTTCATCAAGAACCACCATCAGCGTGTCCGGCGCGTCGCGGTGGTGAGCGACTCGCCCATTGGCAACCTGCTGGAAATCACCGCGGGGCACTTCGCTTCCGCCGATGTGGCGCGTTTCACCTACGGCGAGTTCACGGAGGCGCGGGAGTGGGTGGAGCCCGATGCCGTCATCCTGAGTGACGCGGCGCCGGGGTCCGGTCGCCGGGGAGATTAGCCCGGCGGCCGAGGACATCCGGCCGATCGCCGTTGCGATCAATCGTTGAGCAGATACCGTATCGTCTCCGCCACGATCACCGGATAGGTCCCGTGGGACAGCTGGTAGGCCAGATGTCCATCCGGCGCGAGGATATTGGTGTGTAGAGCTCGCGACTCTCCCGGCATCGCCCCCCATCCTCGGCGCGACCGCGCATGCGCTCGGCGACCAGGCCGAAGCCTTGGGCGAACGCCCGATATTCGAAACGGGCCGGCGTCTCCGTCATGGCTGCCTCCTGTTGTCGGATCGGTTATTCATACCACGAGCCATCGTAACATGAGGATAAAGCGGTTATGCCAACGCCCATTACTCAACGATCCCCTTTGCCCAGATCGATACGATACTTCTGTACCCGATAGCGCAGGGTCTCGCGGGTGGTCCCCAGGGCGCGGGCGGTGGCGGTGACATTGTAGTCGTTGCGCTCCAGGGCGCATTGGATGATATAGCGGTCCATCTCGTCGAGGCGCATGGAGCCGTCGAGGGGGATGCTGACCCGGTTCCCTTCCAGTTCCGGCCCCTGCTGACTCGCCGGCCCCCCGCCATGACCCAGCTGCAACCACTGCTCGGGGAACCTTTCGCCGGTGGAGAGCAGCACGCAACGCTCCAGTACGTTGCGCAGTTCCCGCACATTGCCCGGCCAGTCATACTCCCGCAACTGGCGGTAGACGCCCTGGGGCACCTCGCGCACCCGCCGTTCCGAGCGGGCGTTGAGTTCGTCGACGATCGCCGGGACCAGGTCTTCGAGATCCTCCGGACGTTCGCGCAGGGTGGGCAGGGTGATCTTGAAGACGCTGAGGCGGTGGTAGAGATCCTCGCGCAGCCGCCCCTCCCGCACCTCCGCCGCCACGTCCTTGTTGGTGGCGGCGATGATCTGGACATCCACCTGAATGCTGTTCTCGCCGCCGAGTCGGCGCAGGGTCTGGTCTTCGATGGTAGTCAGCAGCTTGCTCTGCAGATCCAGCTCCATGTCCCCCAGTTCGTCGAGAAACAGGCTGCCGCCGTCCGCCTGTTCCAGGTAGCCGCGATGGCGTTTCCTGGCGCCGGTAAAGGCCCCCGCTTCGTGGCCGAAGAGTTCCGATTCCAGTAACTCGCGCGGCAGCGCGGCGCAGTTGACCGACACCAACGGGCCGTCGGCGCGCATCCCGCCGTAGTGAAGGATGCGCGCGGCGAGACCCTTGCCGGTACCGGTCTCACCGGTGATCATCATGGCGCTGAAGGGGACTTCGGCGATACGCGCCAGCATCTGGCGCAGTTGGGTGGCGGCGCGACTGCGCCCGATGAAGGCCTCGGGGGAGTAGCGCCGGGAGTTGGAGCGGGATTGATCCCGCAGCCTGCGCTGGGCCTTGGCGCTGCGCAGGGCGCCGTTGAGGATCACATCCAGGCGCTGCAACGGACACGGCTTCTCAAGGAAGTCGAAGGCCCCCAATTGCAGCGCGCGCACCGAGTCGGGCACGCTGCCGTAGCCGGTCAGCAAGATCCACTCCTCGCCGTTCCCTTCGCGCCTCTCCCGGCGCTCTTCCAGCAGGTCCAGGGAGTTGCCGTCGGGCAGGCTCATGTCCGCCAGCACCACCAGCGGCGCGCCCTCGCGTCCGTTCAATCCCTTGCGCGCCGCGGTCAGGTCCGGGGCGAGGGTGACGTCCAGGCCGTTGCGGCGGAAATGGCGGGCCATCTCTTCCCCCAGCAGCCTTTCATCCTCGATGATGAGTACCTGATCACTCATGTCGACTCTCCTGGGGCAACCTGAGTCGCACGACCGCGCCGCCGCCTTGCCGATTACTCAATTCCAGTCGCCCCGATTGGTGGTTGGCGAAACGTCTTACCATGGCGAGACCCAGTCCGGTCCCGCCCTTGCGACGACTCAGATAGTCGTGGGGTCCCTCCTCCAGCAGGGTTTCGGGGAACCCCGGTCCGTCATCCGTGACCGCCAGTTGCAGTTCGCCGCCCTCTCGGCTCGCGTGGACCTCGATCACCCCGTCCCGCGCCTTGTCATCGAGGGCCTGGGCGGCGTTGATCACCAGGTTCATGATGACGTTGCGCGTGGCCGCCGCGGGCAGGCGGCAGCGCAGATCGGCGGGAATGCGATTGTGCACCTCGATCCCCTGGGGCAGCTGGTAACGCAGCAGCCCGAGCAACTCCTCCACCTGGTGACGCAGGTCCACCTCGTGCTGGGCCTCCGGCTCGGCGCGGACGTCGGCAAGCACCCGGTTGAGGAGATCCACCACCCGCTCCAGTTCCCGCAGCGACATCTCGATACGCTCCCGATACTCCGGCTCTTCGAGGTCGGCGCGCAGGTTGTTGAGGGCCATCAATACCCCGGAGAGGGGGTTGCGGATCTGATGGGCGAGACGCGCGGAGAGGTCGCCGAGGGCGGCCAGTCGTTCGGCGCGATCCAGCGCCACCTGTTGATGGAGCAATGCCTTGGTGGCCGAGTCCACGTCATGACGCAGGCTCCCTTCCCGTCGCTGATACTCCCGCTCCGCCTGGCGCCGCGCCGCCACCTCCCGCCCCAGGGCCTGCTCCTTGCGCTCGACATCCTCCAGCAGCAGATCCTCCGTTGCCCGATGGCGCACCTCCTCCTGTTGTACCTGCTCAACCATGCGATTGTAGGTATCAAACAACGGCCGGATCGCCGGGTCGACGCCATCCGTGACCGCCGCGGCGTAGTTCTTGGCCGAGAGCAGTTTCATCAGCTGCTCAAGATCCCGCAAGGGGTGGTGCAAGCGCAGCCGCACGATGAGCACGAGGGCGGTCGCCAGCAGCGGGATGAACAGCAGCATGATCACGCCGATCGCCAGCTCACGCCCCGCCTGTGCGTTCAACTCCCCCATCACCAGCTGATGACGGCGCCTCTCTTCCGCGATCACTTCAAGAAACCCATGGATGTCGCCACCCATCCCCGCCGCCGCGGCACGCCCCTGCCCCTCCCCCATCGCCAACAGACTCCTCGCGGTGGCGGCGATCTCGCCAACCACCAGCGGCTGGGCCGCCAACGTCTCGATCTCCCGCAGCATCCCTTCGAGCTCGGCGTGGGGGATGGGTTCGCCGCGGTCTTCGAGTCGCGCGTGCATCCCCAGCAGGCGACTCTCCAGCTGAAAGTGGGTCTCCAGCTTCTCCAGCTCCGCCGCGGTGTCCCAGGAGTACCAGAACTGTACCGCGAGAAGGAGTTGCGTGACGATCGCGCCGCAGAAAATCACGTACAAAAGATTTCGATAGATCACCGCTTCTCCTTGGACATCTGGCAACTGGGAACCTCTGACATCTGGCTTATCCGACAACCGGCCCCGTCCGATCCTTGGAACATGGTGCAAGATTCATACTCAACGGATTCGGGAGGTATCCTGCCATGGCCGCGACGCCTCCGCGCCGTGGTCGGGTGGATATCAACCATTACTGGTTGATATCCACCTATACGCGATTCGGCGACGGGGGACAATACCGGGATTCACTCGCTGAGATTCCACGGGGCGAAGCATAGCATCCATCTGGCAGGATTCCTGCATGGTGTACTGACGTTACCAATAATCCACTGAGGAGAAAACCATGCACGAAAGACATTCCGACCGATTTAGATGGCTGATGCCATTTTTTATTCTGTTCCTGTTCACACCCCTGATTTCGGAGGCGAGTAACGAGATGAGCGAAGAGATGCCGAAAACCAAGCAATACAGCGAGCAAGAGGTCAAGCAGAAGTGGTCCGAGGCGATGGAGGCCCTGGAAAACTATACCGCCGCACGCAAGGACGAGACGATGGAGAAGGTGGACGACGCGATGCAGGCGCTGGACGCCCGCATCGGCGAGCTGGAGGCCCGCTCCCAGAGCGAATGGAACGAGGCGAGCGCCGCCGCCCGCGACCAGTACCAGCACATGATGGTGGAGCTGCGCCGTCAGCGCAATGAGCTGGCGGAGTGGTATGGCGGCGTCAAGTACGGCTCGAAGGATGCCTGGAAAGAGGTCAAGCAGGGATTCGGCGAGGCCTACCGCAATGTCAGCGACTCCCTCGGCAAGGCCTGGCGGAGCCTCAAGGACACTGAGCAATAACGGGACAAGATAGTGCTCGATCTCGGCGAACCGCAACAAACCTTTTATCTGCTCGGCGTCTCGCTGGCCATCGGCCTCCTGATCGGTATCGAAAGGGGCTGGAAAGAGCGGGACGCCGAGGAGGGTTCGCGTATCGCCGGGGTACGCACCTATGGACTGATCGGGCTATTCGGCGGCGCCGCCTCGCTGCTCGCCGGCCAGCTCGGGGTGCTGGCCTTCGTCGCCGCCTTCGCCATGTTGACGGCGTTGATACTGGCCTCTTACGTCATCCACCAGCAACGCTCCGGCGACGCCGGCATCACCAGCATGGTGGCGGCGCTGATGACGTTTCTCTTCGGCGGCCTAGCGGTGGCGGGAAAGGTCACCGAGGCGGCGGCCTTCGCGGTGGTCACCAGCCTCCTGCTGGGGGCCAAGCCGGCGCTGCATCGCTGGATTGGCGGGCTGGAGAGCAAGGAGTTGCGCGCCGGCCTCAAGCTGTTGCTGATCTCGGTGGTGCTGCTGCCGATTCTCCCCAACCAGGGCTACGGCCCGTGGAACGCCCTCAATCCCTATGAGATATGGTGGATGGTGGTGCTCATCGCCAGTATCTCCTTTGTCGGCTATTTCGCCATGAAGCTGGCGGGCGCCGGCAAGGGCGCGGTATTCACCGGGCTCTTCGCTGGCCTCGCCTCCTCCACCGCCCTGACCCTGCACTTTTCCCGAGTCGCGCGGGGCTCGCCGGAAATGGCCCCCATGCTCGCCGCCGGCATTCTGCTCGCCTGCGGCACCATGTTTCCGCGCATGGTCTTTGTCGCCTCGGTGCTCGATCGCGACCTGCTCAAGCCGCTGCTGGCGCCAGCGACGGTGATGGGACTGATCGTCTATGGCGCGGCCCTCTTCTTCGTATGGCGTATCCGCGGCGAAAAGCAGTCCGCCGAGACGCCCATGTCCAACCCCCTGGAGTTGACCTCGGCGATCTCCTTCGGGGCGTTGCTGGCGGGCGTGATGCTGCTTGGCGAAGGGCTCAAGAAGTGGTTCGGCGACGCGGGCATTCTCGCCCTCTCGGCGGTCTCCGGCGTCGCCGATGTGGATGCCATCACCCTCTCGCTGGCGCGCATGAGCCAGGACGATCTGGCGACCTCGCTGGCGGTGCTCGGCATCGTCGTGGCGGCGGCCATGAACAGCGTGATCAAGGGCGGGATGGCGCTGGCCATTGGCGGAGTTGCGCTGGGAACGCGGGTATTTACGCCGCTGCTTGTGGCCGCGCTCGCCGGCCTTGGGGTGGCCTGGCTGTTGTGAAGCCGGGAACCCCCTACCCATCGGCGTTCTCCCCTCGGCGACCACGAATAGCGACGGCGAATCACGACAACAAGGCCGAACCCCGACAACCCAATCCAAAGCCAGACGACCCGAAAAAGGAGGTACCATGAGCTTTCGCATAGAGATGGACGCACCGGTCAACGACGAGATCCGGCGCATCGCCCGCGAGCAGCTTGAGGGCGCGCTGCAAGCGCTGCACGACGACACCATCGACACCCATGAGACCATTCATCAGGTACGCAAGCGCTGCAAGAAGCTGCGCGGGCTGATTCGGCTCGCCCGCCCCTCCTTCGAATCCACCTACCAACAGGAGAACGCCCGCTTGCGGGATGCGGCGGCGAGACTCTCGTCGGCCCGCGATGCCCAGGCGGTGCTGGAGACCTTTGACAAGCTGGCGGAGAGCCTGGACGAAAAAACCCCGGCCGCCTGCTTCGCCTGGATTCGATTGCGTCTGCTGGAGGCCCGCGACCAGGTCGAACGGCAGGGGGAGGATCTGCCCCAGCAGCTGGAGGCGTTTGGCCGCGACATGCGCGAGCTGCGCGAGCGGTCGGCGTGCTGGCCGCTGGCGGACCATGGCTTCGCCACCATCGCCGGCGGGCTGCGCAAGACCTACGCCCGCGGCCGCAAGGCGATGGACAAGGCGGCGCACGACCCCACCACCGAGCGTTTCCACGAGTGGCGCAAGCGGGTCAAATACCACCGCTACCACCTGCGCCTGTTGCGGAAGATCTGGGAGCGGCCGATGAAGGCACGCCGCAAGGAGCTCCACGACCTCTCGGACCTGCTGGGCTTCGAGCATGATCTGGCGGTGCTTGCAGGGCGTCTCACGGATGATCCGGAACGCTTTCCCGACAACGAGGATCTGGCGGGGTTTCTCGGTCTGATCGAACAGCGCCGCGGCGAATTGCGCCAGCGCGCCTTCAATCTGGGCAGACGCCTCTACAGCGAAAAACCCAAGCGCCTCAAGAAACGACTGAAGGGGTATTGGGACGCGGCACGGGAGGCGAAGTAGCCGCGACCGCGGCGCGAGCCTTCACCCCCAGGCGACCCTCCCCTCCGCCATCGCAAGCAGAGTAGGCTGAGGGTTCAAGACAGGCAGGGGCGCGAAGGCTTGCCCCGCGGCCAACGCCCGGTTCGGCCAAACCCATGACATGCTGAGACCCATCCAATGTTGAAAAGAGAAGACACCGGGCGGGTGCGTTACCCCTGGGATCTGGCATGCACCGCCGTGACCGCGGCGACCCTGACGGCGCTCTACTGGGGGTACTGGGGGCGCACCGCCGCGGGCCAATCGACGCCATGGCCGGATGGCCCCCTGGGCATCGCGTTGGGGTTCGCCTGCGGCCTCGCGCTATGGCCATTGGTGGAGTACACGACCCATCGCTGGCTGCTGCATCGCATACCGCCCCTGCGCCAGTGGCACAAGGAACACCATCGCGCGCCCCAACGGGAGATGACGATCCCCATCGCCTATCTCCTGCCGCTGCTTGGGCTATTGGCGGCGCTTCCGCCACTGATTTATCGTACCCTGGATGGCGGCGGCGGGCCGGGATTCGGGGCCGGCCTGGGCCTGCTTGGCGGCTTCGCCCTGCATCAGTGGGTACATCACCAGCTCCACCTTCAGCCGCCGCCCCGCGGGGGCTGGCTGGGGAAGCGTCGCGACCACCACGTCGGCTGTCATCACGCCGACCCGAGGCGCTGTTTCGGCACCCTCACCTCAATCTGGGATCGGCTCTTCGCTAGCCGCTGACCCCGGCGACACCCACCGCCCCGCCTCCTTGGTGAAGACCCGCCGCCGCTGCGCCGCGAAGCCGTCCTGCCGGTGCACCCGCACCTCCAGCTCCACCCGGCCCTTCGCCACCTCAAGCAGGTTGTAGGCGTTGGGCTCGCCCCGGGTTCGGTCGGAGATGGCGGTTCCCGCTTGCAGGATGAGGATGGAGGGGGCCTGGGCGAGGTAGACATCGTGGACGCCCGTCGAGAAGCTCATGTGAAAATGGCCGGCGAGCAGCAGATCCAGGTTGCAGGGCTTGATGACGGCGAGGGTGCGGCGGTAACGCCCTACCCCCTGGTCATCGGCGGTGGGGGCGAGGAACGGGTGATGGGTGACCAGGATCTTGAACTTGCGATCATCCACGCCGCAGAAGTACTGGCGGATCCTCGCCATCTGCCAGTAGGAGATGCGGCCGCTCTTGAGGGTCAGGGAACGGGCGGTATTGATGCCCATCACCGCCGTCTCGTCATCCTCGGCAATGGGGGTAAGATCGCCGTCGATGCGGTGCTTGTAGCGCGCCAGCGGCAGCGCGAAGCGTTGCCACAGGTTATACAGCGGCACATCGTGGTTGCCGGGCACTACCACCGTCGGCGCGGGCAGGCGTTCGAGGTAATCACCGGCCTGGGCGAACTCCCGTCTCCTGGCGCGCTGGGTAAGGTCGCCGCTGATCAGGATGCGGTCGGGGCGGAGGCGACGCAGATCCTCCAGCAGGTCCTCCGCCACCTGGTCGATCTCGCGACCGAAATGGAGATCCGAGATGTGGGCGATACGGCTCATCCGCCCCGCTCCGGCCCCACCACCACCCGCAGCGCACCGGGCGCCGACTCGAACTGAAACGGCGGCTTCATCTTCGTCACCTCGCCATCGAGGGCGATCCGATATCGCGGACGCCGGCCCGAGAGGCGCAGCGCGGCGGCATCCAGGGCCACCAGCCCCGGCCCCTGTTCGAGGCGTCCGAAGAGGATGCGCAGCGCCAACCGCAACAGGTCGAGGCGGTCCGGGCTGGGGGTGTAGTAGACGCCCAGCCGAGCGCCGTCGAGGGACTCGCGATCCATGTTAGCCAGCGGTTCCGCCAGGTAACGATTGTTGCTGACCATCACGAACGGGGTATCGATACTCTGGCGGTGTTGCTCCGCCTCAAGACACAGGGAGATGCGCGGCAGATGGTAGATGGCCCCCAACACCGCCCAGCCCATCGCCGCCGCCTTGGGCATGCCGGCCCGCTGATGGTGTTCGCGGCGTCTGACCGCGTGGGGATAGACCCCGAGCAGGGCGTTATTGAGAAAATAGCGCTCGTTGACCTTGCCCAGGTCGATGGCGCGCGTCTCTCCGCTCAGGGTCAGATCCAGGGCCTCGCCTGGGTTCAGGGGCATGCCGATCACCTTGGCGAAGTGGTTGAAGGTGCCGAAGGGGAGCGCCGCCAGCGCGGTGCGCGAGCCGACCAGACGATTGGCGGCGGCGCTGAGGGTGCCGTCGCCGCCGCCCACCGCCACCCGCGTGACGCCTTGTCCGATCAGTTCATCGAGCATCTCCAGCAGCGCATCGGGTTTCAGGTAGTGGACATCCAGCGCATCCCGGCGCACCGCGATCCCCTCCTCGATCCGGCGGCGACGCAGGGGATTGCGCAGACTGCCGCCAAGCCGATTGATGAGCACGGGCAGTCTCGCCTTGTGGTTGTCTCGTCGGCTGGCATCCGCCATCGCGCCCCTCGCTGAGATGATCGTTGAGCCACCGAGACCCTGAGCCACGGGCGCCCGCGAGTATTTGCCCGGTATTGGGATGGGACCTGTTCATGCTGCCGAGGTCCCGATGCGCCCCGCCCCTCCAAACGCCCCATACTTCATAGCTCTTTGTGGCGAACCGTAACTCCCTGGAGACTGGGGGGCTCGCCAGAGGATTTCAAGCGCCCCTTACATTATCGCGCTATTGACCCAGAGGTGAACCTGTATGCTGGCGACATAACCCAGCGCTATAACCGGCGTCCATTTGAGGTGGCCGAAGAAGGTGTACTTGCCCCGCGCCTGGCCCATCAGCGCGACGCCGGCGGCCGAGCCGATGGAGAGCAGGGAGCCGCCGACGCCGGCGGTCAGGGTGACCAGCAGCCACTGGCCCATCGACATGTCCGGCATCATGGTCAGCACCGCGAACATCACCGGGATATTGTCGACGATGGCGGAAAGCACGCCCACCGTCACATTGGCGGAGGTCGCCCCCCAGCCCACGTACATCGACTCGGAGACCAGCGCCAGATAGCCGATGAAGCCCAGCCCGCCGACGCAGGCGACCACGCCGTAGAAGAACAGCAGGGTATCCCACTCCGCCCGGGCGATCTTGCTGAATACGTCGAAGGGCACCACATCGCCCATCCGCCCGTCATGCTCCGCTTCATCCTGTTTTTCGTCATGGTAGCGGCAACAGGTCTTCTTGAGAAAGAAGCCGAACAGTTGCAGGTAGGCGAGCCCGGTCAACATGCCGATCACCGGCGGTAGATGGAGAAAGTTGTGAAAACTGACCGCGGTGATGATGGTGGCCAGGAAAAGGCCGATGATACGCCTGGCGCCCCGCTTCATGGCCACCATCTCGCCGCCGCCGGCGGGCTTTTCGTTGGGGACCACGAAGCCCATCACCGCCGCTGGCACCAGCCAGTTGACCAATGCCGGGATGAACAGGGCGAAGAAGGTCCAGAAATCGACCACGCCCTGAGGGGTCTCTATCGCCTTCTGCCAGACCATCAGGGTGGTGATGTCGCCAAACGGACTGAACGCCCCGCCGGCATTGGCGGCAACCACGATGTTGATGCACGCGAGCATGATAAAGCGGCGGTTGTCACCGCCCACCGCCAGCACCACCGCGCACATCAGCAAGGCGGTGGTGAGGTTGTCCGCCACCGGCGAGATGACGAACGCCAGGCCGCCGGTGATCCAGAACAGGGCGCGCAGGCCGAACCCCTTGCCGATCAGCCAGGAACGCAGCGCCTCGAAGACGTTGCGCTCCTCCATGGCGTTGATGTACGTCATCGCCACCAGCAGGAACAGCATCAGCTCGGCGTACTCCAGCAGGTTGTCGCGGACCGCGTGTTCGGGCAGGGCCTCCAGCCCCGGATGGGATTGGTAGGCCAGCGCGATCAGCGCCCAGATGATACCGGCGGCGAGGATCACTGGCTTGGACTTGCGCAGATGGGTGAACTCTTCCGCCATCACCAGCAGATAGGCGACGACGAAGATGGCGATCGCGGTGAAACCGACCCAGTGGCGGGTGAGATCCAGCGGCTCGGCGTCGGCGGCCAGCGCCGCCATCGGCAGCAGCAGTAGTAGCAGGATCGCGGTCACGGGACGAAGGAAGGCGAATGGAACAGGGACGCCCTTCACACTGCGCAAGCCGAGAAACCGATTCGTACCTTTTGCCATTGATCCCCTCCCGCCATTATTATAAAAAGATGGTTGCGCCCCGCCGGCCCGGCGGAAGACGCCGGATGATCGCCGCCGACGCTAACGCCGTCGCCGCAAGACCGATCATCATAGCGCAGAGGTCGGCGCATGCCCAATCAATTGAATTAAGGTAAACAATACTTTTCAGCTTATACCATGCAGCAAACCCCAATCTTCTCCCTCGGCTTCGGCTTGAGGCTTACGCTCCTGATTCTGCTCGCGCTGGCGGTCATGTCATCGCCGCGCGCCTCCTCCCACGCCCTCCCCGCCGGCGAGGATGCCGTCTGGAAGGATCTCGACGGCGGCGGGCAAGGTCGGGTTCACCTCTACTTCTTCTGGTCGAACGGCTGTCCCCATTGCAAACAGGCGATTCCCTTCGTCAACGAACTCGATCAGCGCCTGAAGTGGCTGCATGTCGAATCCCTGCCCCTCTCCGACCACCCCGAGCACCAGCGAAGGTATATCGAGATGGCCGAGGCGATCGGCGAGCAGGCCCGCTCGGTCCCCGCCTTCCTCTTCTGCGGGCGCATGGTCACCGGCTTTGACCACGCCGACGGCGTGGGGGCCTATCTGGAGCGGGCATTGCGGGAGTGCCGCGAGGACGCCGCCGATCCCCAGGCCATCACGGCGACGCCCATCCCCGAGAGCCTCGCCGGCATCGACCTGCAAACCCTCTCCCTGCCGCTGATGACCCTGGTCATCGCCGGCCTCGACGCCTTCAACCCCTGCGCCTTCTTCGTGCTGCTCTCCCTGCTCAGCCTGCTGGTGCATGCCCGCAGCCGTCGCCGCATCGCCCTCATCGGCGGCATCTTCGTACTCTTCTCGGGACTGATCTATTTCGTCTTCATGGCCGCCTGGCTGAACCTGTTCCTGCTCTTCGGCGCGGTGCGCTGGATCACCCTGGCGGCGGGACTGGTGGCGCTGACCATCGCCCTGCTCAACATCAAGGACTTCTTCCTGTTCGGGGTCGGCCCCTCGGTCTCCATCCCCGAGAGCGCCAAGCCGGGCATCTTTCAGCGCATGCGCGGCCTACTGCAAAGCGACAACCGCTGGGGCCTGCTGGTCGGCACGGTGGTGCTGGCGATCGCCGTCAACAGCTACGAACTGCTCTGCACCTCCGGCCTGCCCATGATCTACACCCGCCTGCTCACCCTGGAGGAACTGCCCACCGGCGTCTACTATCTCTACCTGGCCGCCTACAACCTGGTCTACGTCATCCCGCTGGCGATCATCGTCACCCTCTTCACCCTCACCCTCGGCTCCCGCAAACTGCAAGCCCGCGAGGGGCGACTACTCAAGCTGATGTCCGGCAGCATGATGCTTGGCCTGGGGGCGTTGCTCATCTTCTACCCCGACGGCCTCAGCAACCTCTGGATCGCCCTCGCGATCCTCGCCGGCGCGGTGGCGGTAACCGCCGTCGCCGCGCTGGCGACGCGGAAAGGTTCACGCTAATGAAGTGGTTCGCCACCCCGGAAAATGAATCGCCGGCAGGAGTGGCAGTCCCTCGAGGACTGCCACTTTTCGATAGATTCACGGTAACCACGGTGAAAAGTCCAAGCTTCGCGAAATAGGCGTTTGGCCAGCGTTTGTTCGCCTGGAGGCTCTTGCCCCTGCCTTATCTTCTTGTTGCGACGCAGGAGAAGCGCTTGAAGACGGCGGCGGACGAAGCCATCCACCGACTTGAATTCGGTGCGGTAGGCATGCTTGAAGTAGCCGAACCCGCCCCGTAGCATCGGGTTGAGGTCCGCTATGATCTTCTCCATGCCTCCGCTCCGATTGCGCTTGGTCTTTTCCCGAATCTTGTCTCTCAGCGCCTTGCGGCCCTTGCCCCGCACCCAACGCCTGCCGCCTTCGAATCGGTAACCGAGCAAGTCAAATCCTTGGCCCTTTCCCCGGCAGTCTCCAAGATGGGTTTTGTCCGGGTGGAGGGTTAGCCCACTGCCTTCAACCCATTCCCGAACGAGGAAGGACAACTCGTGGATCGCCTGCGGCTCACACGAGTTGTCCTTCCTCGTTAGCCCATTTTTTGTAAATGGTGATAATCGTGAATTGACTCGATATCTGCCATTTCAGTTTTTTGCACTTTGTAAAGATCACAACGAATTTGTAAGTTAAGCCAAAAGTCAGGCGACATACCGAAAAATTTCGAGAGTCTCAATGCAGTACTTGGAGTTACTCCTCGTTTCTTATTAATTAACTCATTGACGAGCTGATAAGGTACATGAATGGCTTTTGCGAGATCACGCTGAGATATATTCATTGGTATAACGAATTCTTCTAGCAGCATTTCGCCCGGATGTGTTGGCGCTCTATTTTCGGGTATACGAATCATGATTTACCTCTTAATGATAATCAATAATTTCAACATCATACGGATTTTTGGTATCCCACTTAAAGCAAATCCTGTATTGATCATTTATTCTAATACTGTATTACCCCTTTCTGTCTCCTTCTAAAGCCTCTAGACGGTTGCCAGGAGGGACTTTCAATTCTTCAATGTTACTTACTGAATCAATCTGATCTAGTTTTCTTGAAGCGTTACACCACAGCAAAGTTGAAAGCAGCTTACGAGCTGCTTTAGTATTTGTGCCATTGAATATATCTTCTGTTGCTTTGTTCTTGAACGATTCAATCATTAGTACATGATAGCACGGAATTCGTGCTATGCAAGTTGGTGCTTGTTGGCCTCTCACGGTAGGAGTTCCGATTACCCGGAGCCCCCCGCACAGACCCGGACGTGCAGTTTTCCCGCATCCGGTTCCTCGGTCGTACTCGCTTTCGCGGCGGGCTTGGCTTTCATG
>JAABSM010000007.1 GCA_011390365.1 Gammaproteobacteria bacterium | reverse complement strand
GCCCCGGCAGCACCGCGCGGACCCCAATCCCTGTGTTGATCCACCGCACTCCGCTGCACGCCAACCAGACTGGTACCCACTTTAACCGGCGATACCCTGATCTATCTCTCCACCATGGGATTCGATCAGCAAGAGACGACGCGGCCCCATCTGGAGGGCGGTCGGGAGAAATGTCTGCTGACGCTGGGTTATGAGCCGAGCGAGGTGGATTTGGAACTGGAGATTTCGGACTATACCCGGTGTGCCCTTGATCTCGGCCTGTCGTCTGATGAATTCATGGCCGAACACAACCCGATGTCCAGACCCGGTATGCCGTTGTGATATGTTGTTTCTATGCGGATATTCATGTTTTTTGATTTCAGCTAACGGCAATTACCCAGGTGCCAGCCTTAAAACTTTCACGCCCGACATCGGCATAATTCCATAAAGACCGAGGGTATCGATAGTCAAGATTTTCGCCGACACGCACCATTAGTCCAAGGGTGATTGGGGGTGAAATCACGTTGTGGGTTCCTCATCCGGGACAACCGCCGCCGCGGTGGGGTCCGGTGGGTCTTCGCGGCACGAATCGGGAAAAAGTGACCGATTCCGCAAGATGGGGTATGGTTCAGGGGTGAACCTGAGCTGGCCTCTTGATAACGGTGAGCCGTCGGCTATAGATTGGAGTGATGTGGATTGCGGATCCGCATTTTGATCGACGATTTGTGATATGTCAGCAAAAGCCATCACCCTGGGACCGCGGCAATGACCCAAGATAACGAGAATTCCAAGGGGAGCGGCGGCGGGGCAGCGGCGGAGTCACCTTCATCGGTGCGCTTCGTGGTGGGCATTGGCGCGTCCGCCGGCGGCCTGGAGGCGCTGACCCAGCTGGTCTCCGCGCTGCCGCCCAAGCTGGGCTGCGCCTATGTGGTGATTCAACACCTCTCCCCCAGCTACAAGAGCATGATGGCGGCGCTGCTGGGGCGGGAGACCTCGCTCACGGTTACCGAGATCACGGACGGGCAGGCGCTGGCGCCGGATACCATCCATGTCAGCCCGCCGCGCTGGGATGTTCTGTATCGAGGGGGGCGTCTGACGCTGCAAGAGCCGCCGGAGGATAGCACCCAGCCGAAACCCTCCATCAATCGGTTCTTCCTCTCCCTTGCCGAGGCGCTTGGCGATCGCGCCGTGGGGGTGGTGCTATCGGGCACCGGCAGTGATGGCACGCTGGGGATTCGGGATATCAAGACCTATGGCGGCCTGACCTTCGCCCAGGATCCCGAGAGCGCCAAATACGACGGCATGCCTCGCTCCGCCATCGGTTCCGGGCGGATTGATCGCATCGCCACGCCAGGGCAGATCGCGGAGCAGCTGGCGCATATCGTCGAACTCCAGCGTCGCATCCAGGAACAGCGGGAATTCGACGAGGGGGATGATTTCTTCGCCATTCTCAACGCCCTGAAGTTGCATAGCGGCATCGATTTCCACGACTACAAGCACGGTACCCTGCGGCGGCGGGTGAATCGCCGGCTGGCCGCTCGCGAGTGCGCCACCCTGGAGGCGTATCTGGCCTATCTGGGCAAGAACCCGGAGGAGCTGGACGAGCTGGGCAAGGAGTTGCTGATCTCGGTGACCTCCTTCTTTCGCGATCGGGAGGCCTTTGACGGGCTGGCCCTGGCGCTCAGAAAGCAGATGGGGTCGATCCAGGATAGCGAGGTCAGGATCTGGGTTCCGGGCTGCGCGACTGGCGAAGAGGCGTACAGCATCGCCTTGCTGTGCAGCGAGATTTCGCGCAAGGGTTCGCTGCGCATCCCGGTGCAGCTGTTCGCCACCGATATTGACGCCGACGCCCTGGCGGTGGCGCGGCGGGGGCTCTACCCCGCCAACGCGTTGGCGGATATGCCCCAGGAGCTGTTGCATCGCTACTTCACCCCCCGCGGCAATTTTCTCGAAGTGATCAAGCCGTTGCGCGACATGATGGTGTTCGCCCGCCAGGACATGGCCAGCGATCCGCCGTTCATGCACCTGGATCTGGTCTCCTGCCGCAACGTGCTGATCTACATGAACACCCGCTTGCAGTCCAAGGTGTTGGGGACCTTTCACTATGCGTTGCGCAACAGCGGGCTGCTGTTTCTCGGCCGTTCCGAGAATATCACCCGCGAGGAGCGGCTGTTCGAGCCCGTGGATAGCCGCGCCCGCATCTATCGCCGGCTGCGCGGGGCCAGCCCCCCCTTTACCAGCCTGCTGCAACCGGCGACCCGCAAGAAACCGTCGGCGCGCAGCGCCGAGGAGATGGGGTTGCCGCCCCGTGCGCCGGAGCACCTGCTCGAAGAGTTGTTGTTGGGCCAGTACAGCCCCTCGGCGCTGATCATCGATCAGCGTTTCAACATCCTCCACATCCACCGCCCCGACCCGGCGCTGATGCGGCTGCCGTCGCGAGGGCCGTCGATCGAGTTGATGCAGGTGCTGGTTCCCGAGTTGCACGGTGAGCTGCAATCCCTGATTCGCCTCGGCCGGCGCAAGAAGAGCCGGGTGCAGGGCCGGGTGCGCAAGATCGGCGGCAGTTGGACGCGTCTTACGGTGGCGCCGCTGGAGGATCACGGCGACCGGATACTGGCGGTGATACTGGAGAGCCGTGAACCGCCCGCGGACGTGCTTGTTGGCCGCGGCGAAGCGTCGGCTGGCGACCTGCCCCCCCAGACCCGGGAGGATATGCAGGGCGAACTCAACGCTACCCGCGAGCATCTGCAGACCGTTATCGAGGAGCTTGAAACCTCCAATGAAGAGATGCAGGCCCTCAACGAGGAGGTGCAGGCGGCCAACGAGGAGTTGCAGGCCTCCAACGAGGAGCTGGAGGCGTCCAATGAGGAGTTGCAAGCGACCAACCAGGAGCTGATCTCCCTTAACGACGAGCTGTCGGCGAAGACCCGCCAGCTGGCTTCCCTGAGTAACGAGTATGAGCACCTCTACAACAGCCTCGACCTGCCGTTGCTGGTGTTTACCAGCGAGATGCGCCTCTCCCGCGCCAATCGCAGCGCGATCCACCGCTTCAATCTTGGCCCCGGATCGATGGGCCTCAACATCACGCGTCTGGAGTTGCCCCCGCCCCTCGAGCATCTGGCGGCGGAGATGGAGACCCTGCTGCGCAATACCAAGCCGATTCAGCGGCCGATCGAGTACCAGGGGCGCGCCTATATCCTCACGCTCAATCCGGGGTTCGATGATGATGGGGAGATCGATCGGATCTTCGTCCTGATCTTCGACCACACCGAGCTGATTCGTACCGAGCGGGAGCTGAAGGAGAAGAGGGATCAGCTGCAAGCGATCATGGATCACTCCACCACCCTGCTCGCGGTCAAGGACACGGCGGGGCGCTACCGCTTCGTCAATCGCCGCTTCATGGAGTTTTTCGGCCTTGATGAGGCGCCGACGGAGAAGACCGATGGCCAGATCTTCGCCGATGCCCAGCTATCCCGGGAGTTTCGCGAGCGGGATCTGGAGGTGCTGGGCACTCTCGCCCCCGCCTACCGCACCCAGCGCATCACCACCAGCAGCGGCGACAAGACGCTGGATACCGTACGTTACCCGCTGTTCGACGACAAGGGGGTAGCCTACGCCATCTGCACCCAGGCCGAGGATGTCACCCTGCGTTTCCACGCCGAGGAGCAGCTGCGCCTGGCCGCCAAGGTGTTCGAGCAGTCCGGCGAGGGTATCTCGATCACCGATCCGACGGGTCGGATCATTACCGTCAACCAGGCATTCACCCGCATGACCGGATACGCCGCCGAGGAGGCGATCGGCAAGACCCCGGCGATCCTCAAATCCGGTCGCCATGACGACGAGTTCTACCTGCGCATGTGGGAGACCATCCACGACCGGGGCTGGTGGCAGGGCGAGGTGTGGAACAGGCGCAAGAACGGCGAGATCTATCCCGAGTGGCTGACCATTAACGTGGTGCGGGATGAGGCCGGGCAGGTCAGCCACTACGTCGGCATCTTCAGCGATATCTCGGCCATCAAGGAGTCCCAGCGCCGGGTCGCCTATCTCGCCTCCCATGACGAGCTCAGCGGGCTCGCCAACCGCGCCCTGTTCAAGGATGAGCTGAATCACGCCCTGGGCCGCGCCCTCCGTCGCGGCTATCGTCTGGCGGTGCTGTTCATTGACCTGGACAACTTCAAGACCATTAACGACACGCTGGGGCATGAGACCGGCGACCGCCTGCTCAAGGAGGTGGCGGCAAGGCTCAAGGAGTCGATCCGCGCCGGCGATCTGGTCGCGCGCATGGGCGGTGACGAGTTCATCCTGCTGGTCGAGGACGCCCCGCCGGAAGTGGTGCGGCAGGTGGCGCAGCGGGTCATCGACAATCTGTCGCTGGCCTATCGCATCGGCGACCACGAGTTGTTCGTCACTTGCAGTATCGGCGTCGCCGTCTGCCCGGATGACGGCGAGGACGCCAAGACCCTGATCAAGAACGCGGATACCGCCATGTATCGGGCCAAGGAGGCGGGGCGTAACCAGTTCCAGTACTTTACCGGCGACTTGCAGGTGGTGGCCCAGCAACGGCTGGCGATTCAGACCGGCCTGCGCTCGGCGCTGGGGCGCAATGAATTCCGCATCATGCTGCAACCCAAGGTCTCCCTCGCCAATGATCGCGTGGTCGCCGCCGAGGTGCTACTGCGCTGGAACAGCCCGACTCTGGGCCAGGTCTCCCCGGGTCACTTCATCCCGATCGCCGAAAACTCCGGCCTGATCATCCCGATCGACGACTGGGTGCTGGATGCCGCCCTGGATCTGCTGGCGCGCTGGCGGAGGCGATCGATGCCCGCGGTGCCGCTCGCCATCAACATCTCGCCGGTACACTTTCGCCGCGGCGCCCTGGTGGAGGAGGTGCAGGGGCTTTTGAAGCAGCGCGATGTGCCGTCGGGTTTGCTCAACATCGAACTGACCGAGGGCGCGGTGATGGAGGATCGGGCCGCCTCCGGCGAGATCCTGCGTGACCTGCGGGCGTTGGGGGTGGGGATTAGTATCGACGATTTCGGTACCGGCTACTCCTCCCTCGCCTACCTGAAACGCTACCCCATCGACGAACTCAAGATCGATCGAGAGTTCATCGATGGCGTCGCCAACGAGGAGAGCGACCGCGCCATTACCACCGCCATCATCGCCATGGCCCGCTCGCTGGGGATTCGCGTGGTCGCCGAAGGGGCGGAGACCCGGGATCAGGTGGAGGCCCTGCGCGAACTGCATTGCGATCTGTGCCAGGGTTATTATTTCCATCGCCCGCTGCCGATCGAAACCTTCGAAGAACTGCTGCAAAGGGAACAGAACCGTGATGAGTGACGACTTTGAGTTGGCCGAACTGATCGCCGGTTGCGAAAGCCAGCTGGTGCACCAGACCGGCGAGGTCCAGTCCTTCGGGCTGCTGTTGCGCTGCGATGCCGATGACCGGGTTACCCATGTCAGCGCCAACCTCCGCAGCTGCCTGGGGATTGTGCCGGAGGCGCTGCTGGGGAAGCCGGTCACCGCGCTGATCGACGCCGAGGCGCTGCGGGAATTACGCGCGGGGAATACCCAGCTGATCGAGACCCGGATCGAAGGCGAGCGCTACGACCTGGTGGCGGCGGAGGTTGGCGATGACGGCGTGATCATCGAGGCCAATCCGGCCCTGCCGGAGCAGGAGCTGCCGGAGGGGGCGGAGTTCGCGATGCTCCGGGAGGTGGAGGAGGATTGCGACCTCGCCTCATCCCTGGCGCGCCTGACCGGCGAGATCCGCAAGATCACCGGCTATGATCGCGTCGTTGTCTACCGTTTTGATGACGACTGGTCCGGCGAGGTGGTGGCGGAGAGCGGCGGCGGCGATCTCCCCAGCTACATGGGGCTGCGTTTTCCGGCGTCCGACATCCCGGAGCCGGCGCGCAAGCTCTATTTGCAACACCCCTGGCGACTCATCGCCGACGTCGACGCCGCCACCGCGCCGCTGATCAGCACGCTGGCGGATGCGACGCTGAACCTGACCCATTGCGACCTGCGCAGCGTCGCCCCGGTGCACCTGGAGTACCTGCGCAACATGGGGGTCAAGGCCTCCTTTTCCGTCTCGCTGCTGCTGCAGGGCAAGCTGTGGGGGCTGATTGCCTGCCACCACCCCCTACCCCGCTACCTCGGCTACCCCTTGCGCCGATTGTGCCACTACATCGCCCGCGCCTTCGCCATTCGTCTGCTGGCGATACAGGCGCGCAATCGGTTGCGTCTGGTGGATTCAGTGGAGCATCGCATCGACGACCTCACGCGACGTCTGGTGCAGGTCGAGACCGAAGGCACATTGCCCGCGGAGGTCAGCGAGCGTCTGCTGGAGATGCTGGAGGCGGATGGCGCGATGCTGGTATCGGCGGAGGGGCTCTATCGCATACGCCCCAGCGCGTCCCGCTCCAACCGGGAGGCGGCTTCTCCCGACCAAGAGCTGCCCGAGGAAGAGCTGCTCTATCTCGATGAGTGGTTCATGGGCCTGGATACGGAACTGATCGCCGAGACCTCGATCCAGGCGCGATGCCCCTGGATGACCATCGCCCCGCAACGGATCTGCGGCCTGCTCGCCATTCGCACCCCGGTGCGTGATCGGGATGGCTCGATCTCCTGGCTGCGCTTCTATTGGTGGCGCAGCGAACTGCCCCAGCATGTGCGCTGGGCCGGCGCGCCGCAAAAGCGGGTGGATCGTGACGAGCGCGGCATCCCCTACCTCTCGCCCAGGCGCTCTTTCGAGGAGTGGCGGGAGCTGAAACGTGGCGCCTCGAAGGCCTGGAGCAGCGGTGACCTGCTCACCGCCAAGAAGTTTCGCGGCAGCGTGCTGCGCTGGCTGATCCATCGTTGAGCCCAAAAACCGCGGATCACGCAGACGGATGTTCGGCATCGGGGCTTTGGGGCGGCCAGGTGGCGAATCCGGGTTTGCGGGATTGCTGCTGGGCGGGCTAACTCACCCTACGGAGTAATAGGTATCTGCCGCGTTCCCAAGGTCCCTTTGGGAGCGCATGCAAGGCAGTCACGGAGCCATTACATTCTTCTATATATATGAATTTTCGTGTTTTTTGTCTCTTCCGCGGTTCAACCGCCCCGCTTAGCGGAGTCGCGCGGCGGCGAGGTCGAGGCGGCGTTCGAGATCGGCGAAGAGGGTGCGGGCGGCGTCGGCGGCCTGTTGCGGTTGGCGGCGGGCGGGGCTCGCTTCGAGTATCTCCCAGACCCTCCGCCAGTGCCTCTGGGTCGCCTCGCCGTGGCCGTGGAAGTAGCGCGCGCCGCTATGAGAGTTCAGCCCGAGGGCGGGGGCGAGGCGCTGGTAGAGCCGCCAGCCGCCGAGGGTGGCGCCTTCGGCGACGTAGAGGCGCCCTGCCGCCTCTGCCGCATCCCTCGCCGGCGCCGGCGGTTGCGGGGCGATATCCAGGGGCGGGATCGCCAGCGCCGCCAGGTCTTGCGCCAGCCAGGCGGTGCGCGGCGAGAGCAGCGCGCCGTCGTCGCCGAGCCAACGCCGCTGATCCTGTTCCAGGATCGGCTGCCAGTCTCGCCATATCCAGTCGAGCACCCGCAAGGCGCGGCTGTAGGCCTCCTGAGCGGGCTTGCCACGCGCCACAACGCTTAGCAGCGGATGGCTGTCGATACGCCCGTGGACCTCTTTCGTCGCCTCCCGCAGCAACGTTTGAAGGGCGCTCGCCTGGGGGGCGTCGGGGTTTGCGGTCGATACCGCTTGCGCTGGACCATCCCCCATGCTTGCGCGGCCCTAAGCAAGAAAACGCAACAGGGTCTTTTCGATCTCATCCGCCGACACCGGCTTGATGAGATAGCTGTCGGCCTGAACCAGCACCCCCTTGAGTTGATCGCGACGACCGTCGCGACTGGTCATCATCACGACCGGGGCCTTGGATTGATAGTCGCGCCGAATCCGCTTGCAGATCTCGAAACCGTCGAGATCCGGCAGCATGACATCCAGGAAGGTGATGTCGTACTCCCGATTTTGCAACTTGCGCAAGGCGGTGGCGCCGTCGGCGGCAAAGTCGACGCGCATGCCGTACTTCTTGGCCAGGGTAATATCCATTTGCAGTCGCAGGGAGGCGCTGTCATCCACTACCAGCGCGCTCTTGCCGCGCATTGGCCCACTTGCCACTCCCCCCTGGATCTGGCGATCCAGCTCGTTGAGCTCCTCCATGGAGACATCGTCATCGAACATCACCCCCTGGGGTTGCCCGGAATGGGCTTCAACCAACGCGTCGAGGGTGTCGAGCAGGCGCGTCGCGGAGATGGGTTTGAGGAGAAACGGCGTCTCCTTGCCGAGTTGCTCGCTCAGCCCCTTCCAACCCTGGGTCTGGGCGTCGCCGATCTCGAGTACCGGTGCGTCCCGATTGGCGAAGCGGTCCGCCAGCGTCCGCCAGCGATCGACCCCCTCCTGCTTACCCTGCTTGACCAGATAGATGTCCGGCGCGGCGTCGGTGCCCTCCGACCACAGGCCGTAGCGCCGCTGACGGGTCATCGAGACCCTAAAGATGCCTTCGAACAGGCGCTGTTCGGTGCCGTTGAAGCCGCATAGTGCCGTCGAAATGCTCATGGTCGAAGGATTCCCCCTCAGGCTTTCGCCGCCTTTTCGATGTCCGATACCTTGCGCGCGGCGGTGACCACCATCAGCCCCCAGATGACCTTGTTGACGAGGTCGCCCAGGTTGAAGGTGAACTCCCGCAACACCACGCCAGCGGTCTCCTCGAAGTGGCTGACGAAGTAGTAGCCGATGGGGTAGATCGACCAGGCGAGCAGTACGAAGAAGAACATGTAGGCAAGGGTGTCGCGCTGGGGCGGCGTCAGCTCGGAGCTGGGGAGGCCGCGCAACACCAGGAAGATGGTGACCACCATGTAGATCCACAAGGCGCAGCCGATGATGAACAGCACCAGCCCGGCGGTGGTCATGTGCCCGGCCTGGTTGATGGAGGTCTCGCCGAAGAAGCCGCAGATGATCATGCCGGCGTCGGCGGCGGCCAGCTGACCGAGGAACTTGACGCCGACCTTGTCGAGGCCGATCAGCAACGGGAACATGGTGACCAGCAGCACGGTACAGACCAGCCAGTAGAAGTAGCGAATCTCCAGGGCATGGGAGGCGATGGCGGAGCTTGCCCCGGCCGCATCCAGGCCGTTGGGCATGGCGCCGTTCATGACGTTGAAATAATAGAAGTGCAGCAGCGCCGAGAAACCGCAGACGCCGATGTTCATGTACGCGAGGATGCGGTAGTTGCTCTTCATCGCGGGTATCTGGATGAAGAAATAGACCACCGCCAGCAATGCGGCGATGCTGCAAACGAGATAAGAGTAGAAGGTCATGCCTACCATGCCGGTCATATCGAATCGCCTCCTGGCGCTTTGGATGTCATATCGGGTTCCGCTGGTTCCGCTTGGTCGGACGAGCGCCTAGTGCAGCACCCGCTAAATAAGCAACAACACTATTTAGATAAAAATCAATACCCTATGCCCCACATTATTCATAGTCACTTGGCGGGTGCTGCACTAGCGCATGCGCAGGGCGTGCCATACGCCATTCATGCCGTCGCCGGTGACGTCGCCGGCCTCGTGATCGCCGATCCAGCGGTAGAGGGGGCGGCCGTTCCATGCCCATTGCCGGGATCCGTCCTCCCGAGGTAGCAGGAAAAAGGGCGCGGCCATGGCGCTGTTGCCGTCCGAGAGCAGTGGCGGCCATAGCCTGGCGCACTCCCCTTCGCACAGCGGCACCCCCGCGGCCTCCCTGTCGAAGATGTAGAGTGTGCGCCCCTGGGCGTCCGCCAGTACCGGACCAAGGCGGCTGCCGACGACCTGCATGCCCGCCGGCAGGCCGTTGCCGGCGGTCTTCGCGGAGCCCGCGACAACCTGCGCCTGGGGGGCGACGACCGCGGTGGGGGCGTTCCCCTCAGCGGCTGGCGGGGAGGTCTGAGGGGCGCCGGAGGCTGGGGTCGACGGCGTGCTCGGCGCCGCTTGCTGGGGTGCGGCGGCGGCTTGCGGCGCGGCCTGCTGCGCTCCGCTATTGTCCCGCGGCGCCCATTGGTAGTTTCCCGGCTGCGGGGCCTGATAGTAGCCGTACGGGTAATAGGTCTGATTCTGCTGCTGGGCGAGCGCCGTCGCCGAACAGGCCAGCAACAGGCAGACGGCCAGAGACGCCTGAGTCCGACGCCATGCTTTGCGTTCAATCATGCTCTTCCCCTCCGGAGTTTTTGGCATGCAATCGTTGTTCAATGAATTCGAGCACTTCGTCTTCCCGGTAGGGCTTGATGAAGTAGTGGTCGACCCCCGCCTCCAGGGCCTTTTCCCGGTGACTGGTGGTGGCGCGGGAGGTGATCATGGCGATCGGCAGGTGACGGGTCGCGGCGTCGTTGCGCAGATGTCGGGTCAATTCGAGGCCGTTCATGGCCGGCATCTCCATGTCCACCAGCACCAGGTCCGGCAGTTCCTCTTCGATGACGCGCAGGGCGTCGATGCCGTCGACCGCGGTGATCGCCCGCCAGCCGCCGTCGGCCACCAGTTGCGAGAGGGATTTGCGCATGCTTAGCGAGTCGTCGACGATGAGAATGCCGGGCGGTTTGGCGAGTTCCTGTTCCGCGTCGAATCCACCCAGCGACTCAATCATCCCCTCCCGCCGCAGCAGACGCCGCAACTCCAGGATCGGTACGATACCGCCGTCACCCAGGATGGTGGCGCTGGAGACGCCGGGGATGGGTGGTACGAAGGAACCCAGCTTCTTGGAGATTACCACCCGGCTGTCGTCGAGGGAGTCGGCGAGCACCGCCCGTTCGTCGACGTCGCTGTAGGCGATCAGCACGATCGGGCGCTCGGCGCGCAGGCTGGTCCGCTTGATGCCGATCAGATCACTCAGCTCCTCCAGCGGATAGCGTTCCTCGCCATAGCGGAAATAGCGTTCGTCCCCCTCCTCTTCCACCTCGCCGTCGCCAAAGGGCGCGGCATATCTCACCTCGCTGCCGGGGATGGCGAACTGCTCTTCGCCGATGGAGACCAGCAGGGTGTACATGGAGATGGTGGAGGTAGGCACACGCATGGTAAGGGTATAGCCTTGACCGGCTTCGGAGTCGATGGAGAGCGCCCCCTTGAGTTCGCGGATCGCCGCGTCGACCACGTTCATGCCGACGCCTCGCCCGGAGATCTCGCTGACCTGTGAACGGGTGGAGAAGCCGGGCTTGAGGGTGAGCAGCGCCAGCTCGCGCGTCGTCGGCGTGGCGCCCTCCTCGATCATGCCGTTGGCGAGCGCGCGCTCCCGCACCTTGTGGTAATCGAGGCCCGCGCCGTCATCACTGAACACCACTTCGATGGCGTTGCCGATCCGTTTGAAACCGAGGGTCAGGGTCCCGCTTTCGGGTTTGCCGGCGGCGAATCGGGTTTCACGGTCTTCGATGCCGTGGTCGATGGCGTTGCGCAGGATGTGCAGCAGCGCCGGCAGTAGCTTGTCCATCACCTCGTTGTCCACCTCCAGCTCGCTGCCTTCCACCGTCATCTCGGCGGCCTTGCCGGTGGCGCGACAGGTCTGGCGGACTACGCGCTGCAAGCGGGGGATATACTGACCCACGGGTACCCGGCGGGCGGCGGCGATGAGGTCCTGCATCTCGTGGTTGAGGCGCAGTTGGATCTGGCTCAGCTCCTCCAGCACCTTGATCGCCTGGTCGAGGCCCTCGGCCAGGGCCTGGGCGTCCGCCTCGCCCTCGTGAAGGCGGCGGGTGGTGATGTAGAGCTCGTTGTACTCCTCCAGCTCCAGTGGATCGTAGTCGGCCCCGCTGGCCGCGACGTTGCCGGCGAAGAGGTTGCTGAAACGGGTGCCAAGGCCGCGAATGTCCGCCAGCTCTTCCAGCTTCTCAACGTTGCGCAGGTTGCGGATGTGCTGATCCGTCATCTGGTCGACGGAGTCCCGCGCCCCCGAGAGGCGGGACTCCGCCTGGGTCAGGGCGATGGAGAGCTCGCCCATCTGTTTCTGCAAGCTGTCGACCAGGCTTGCGCTGGGGGCAAGCTGCGCCCCGCCTGGGCTGAGCGCCCCCTTTTTGTCGTCCTCGGCGCCCTGGGCGGGTGTCTCCTCGACAGCGCCTTCCAGCGCTACCGCCTGGGGCTCCGTCTCGCCGGCACGAACCGCGTAGGACCAACCCACCACCTTGACCAGGATATCGGCGAATACCTTGGGATCATGCGCTTCGCCGGAGAAGACCACCTCCAGCGCCGACTCCAGGGCGTCGGCGGCGTCCACCAGCACGCTTGCCAGCGTCGCATCGGGGGCTTCGCCCCGCTCGCCCAGATGTTCGAGCAGGTCCTCCAGGTGATGGCTGAGGACGGCGATGCCGCGGATCCCGCAGATGTTGGCCGAGCCCTTGAGGGTGTGCACCGCGCGCTGGGCGCGATGGAGGTTCTCCTTGACCTCTTCGCCGGCGATGATCTGCTGCAACAGCTGGGCGAACTCGCCGGCCAGCCGCGGGCCTTCGTTGGCGACGCTCTCCAGCACCGAGGCGTCGGCGTCGCTATCGGGCTTGAGGACAAGATCGGCGACCTTCACCTTGGGCGCTTCCTGGGGCGTATCGTCCTCCGCCGGGCCGCGACTGAGCCCTTCGAGAAAGGCCATGCGGCCGCTTTCATCCAGGGATTCCAGGGCGCCGGTCTCTTCGAACAGGCCATACAGGGCCAACAGGGCTTGGTCGTTGTGGGGGGCGACGAGAAAATCGAGGAGGGCTTGCGGCAAGCGGGCCAGGGCGCGACTCAGATCCGTTCGTTGCGCCGCATCGGCGGTGGCAGGGCATCCCGTGACTCTCGCGGCCAACCACTCCGCGCCCTGGTGGAGGGCGTCGAATTCGATGGTCTCCGCGGCAAGCACCAGCCGTTGCAACAGATCCCCATAGCGCTTGACGCCCTTCTCCCACGCCTCCCCTTCCGCCTGTTCCAGCTCCCTTGCCAGCCGCTCCAGATCCTCCTGGCACTCACTGACGCCGGCGGCAAGGATGCCGAGAAGCTCCATGGTCCCGTCGCTGAAGGGGCAGGCTTGTTGCGCTTCGTCACCCTCTTCGCCGCTTTCGGCCGTTGTTTCGTCTGCCTGGAACGGTGCTTGCGGGTCGCCCCAGGCGCTTTCATCGAACTCACTCGCCAGCCCGCCGTCGGCGGGGATCTCGGCCGGGGTCTGCTGTGGTACGGGCGCCGCTTGCGCCAGCTCCTGGGCCGATTCGCCAGCCGCCTCGCTGTTCTGGTCGATCATCTCCTCGATACCCGCGGCGTCCAGGATCATCACCCCTTCCGCGGCGATGGCGGCGATCTCAGGGGTCGCCCCGGCCAGAGATCCAATGATGGATTCATGGTCACCGGAGCCGTCGACCGCCCGCAGCAGCGCCGCGGCGATTTCGGCCATCGCCTCAGCACCTTCCAGAAACATCGCCGCATGCAGCCCCGGCAGATCCGCCAGCGCCTGGATCTTCACTACCCGGGCTTCCTCCCGCGCCGGCATCTCGAGGGTGCGCAGCCCGCTATCCATCGCCTTGTAGAAGGTGTCGAGGGAGGCGAAACCCACCATCTCCGCGGCGATGGAGAAGGGCTCCAGCAGGCTGGCGGTGTGGGCGCAGATTCTACGCCACTGGTTGGCCTCTTGCGTCTCCATCAGTCGCAACAGCGTCTCCAGCAACGCCGGTTCCGCCTGCTCCGCTAACGCCTCGAAGCGTGCGAACAGCGCGCTAACCGCGGCTGACGCGGGGGGTGTTTCCTCGAACCCTGGCGCGGGAGGTGGTTGCTCAGGGCGGGGGGCCTCGTCCGCGGCCTTCACCGCTTGGGCTGCCTTGGGGGAGGGGCCCTTCTTGGTCGTCGTTTCCTTCGTCGGCGACTTTTTGGCCGTTGATTTCTTGGTTGGCGATTGGCCGCTCGCCGATCGCTTTTTTACGGCGTTCTTCTTGGAACCCGCGGACGAGCCCTCCTCGATCACCACCTCGAACTTGGCGGGCTCGGGCCAGAACACGCCGTCAATGGCAGTCGCCACCTCCTTGCTGTAACCCTTGGCCTCTTGCGAGAGGATGCGGTCCGCCTGGTTGAGGAGCCGCATCAGGCGCTTCGCCAGCTTCCTGCCCTCGCTGGCGGGCAATTCGGAAAGCGGTTCCAGGTTGGCGAAGATGAAGCGGATCAACTGCCCGGCGAGGGGCGCGGCCTGTGCCTGGTGGTCCAGCGCGGCGAGCGAATCTCGACGTTCCAGCCACAGGCGATCGAAGCCCTCATCGCCGTCGATGAGGGCCTGAATCAGGGGCCGCAAGGGCTCGGTGCTGACGTCCTGGCCGGTCATGGATGCGCCAACCCGCCCGTCAGGCCTTGTCGCCGGACTTGGCGGCGGCCTCGCCGACCGGCTTGGGCAGTTTGAACATCTGGATCGCCTCCAGCATCTCCTCGGCGTAGCCGGCCAGGCGCTTGGTGTGCTCGCTCTGCTCGGCGATCTGATTGGTGGTCTCGGTGGTCCCGGCACGCATCGAGCCGATCTGTTCCAGCAGGCGGGAGTTGGCCGCGGCCTGATTCTGGGAGCGGGCAAAGATCTGCTGCACCGAATCGGCGAGGGTATTGTTCTTGCCCTGGGTAATACGCATCTGCTCACCGGCGGATTCGACGGTGCGGGACTGTTCGGTGACCGTCTCGATCGCCTGATTCACGGTCTGGATGGCGTCCGAGGTCTCGACCTGGATGTTGCCGACCAGGTCGGCGATCTGGGAGGTGGCGGAGCGGGAGCTGTCGGCGAGGCGTTGCACCTCGTGGGCAACCACCGCGAAGCCCTTGCCCGCTTCGCCGGAGTTGACCGCCTGCATGCTGGCGTTGATGGCGAGGACGTGGGTGCGTTCGGCGAAGGAGTTGAGGATGTCGACGATGCCGCTGATCTCCTGGGAGCGTTCGCCGAGGCGCTTGATGCGCTTGCCGGTCTCCTGAATGGTGTCGCGAATGTCGCTCATCCCCTCTACCGTGTTGTCCACCGCGTTGAGGGCCTCGCCGGTGGAGGTCGTCGCCTCCTGGGCGGCGTCGTTGCAGAGCTGGGCCAGTTCGGCGATGCCGTCGATCGCCTCGATCGCCTGCGACAGCTCCTTGGAGGTGTGCTCGATCAGCTCCTGTTCGCGATTGGCAACGTCGACCACCCGGCCACCCTGCTCGCGCACCTCGCGCGCCGCCGACGCCACCTGTTCCGCCACCGATTGCACCTTCTCCAGCACCCGGCTGGTCTCCTTGGTAAGGCGGTTGAGGGCGTCGCCGAGGGGGCCGGTAATATCCTCGCGCACCGGCGCCTTGATGGTGAGGTCGCGGGAGGTGCTGATCTTGCCCGCGCTCTCCAGCAGGTCGATCACCGAGTCGTTGAGCTGATTGTTCTGGCGATCGAGAAAATCCAGCGCCCGGTTGAACGCCTCCACGGTGGCGCCCAGTTCGTCGTCCGCCTCCGCCTCGACCCGGCTGGAGTAATCCCGCCGCCGCTCCATCTCGCTAAGGGCGAACTGGATGCGGGTGGCCGGAAGATTGATGAAACGTTGGGTCATCTTGTAGATGGCGTACTGAATGACCATCGCGGTGACCACCGCGCCGGTGAGGACGATGGCGATGATGGTGGCGATGGCGGCGTCGTTGCCCTGAGGCGCTCTCTCGGAGGCGGGTTCGACCGCGGCGACGCCGCTCAGCGGCTTGCTGAGACCGATCTCCAGCCTGCCCTGCTCCTCGCCCGAGACCATCACCGGAAAGCGCCGGAAATTGGCGCTGGAGCCCGGCGCGCCATTGCCGACGAGGGCCTCGCCGCTGGCGGAGGTGACCACCGCGTAGGCGATCTCCGGGTCCTTGCTGGCGAGGGCGATCATCTCGTTGAGGCGCTGGCTCTCCGCTTGCGCCAGGCCCTCGCCATCGGCCAGCGCATCGGCGACCATGCTCGACAGCATCACCCCGGCGCTCTCGATCGAACGAACGCTCTTGAGGAAATGCTCCTGGGGATTGGCCGCCGGGGCCTGGTGTATCGGCCCCGAACCGCCGGATGTGATGGTGATCGCCACCACCCCGGCGGAGACCAGGAAGAAGATCACCAGCATCGCGCTGGTGGTCGCCAGGGTCAGCTTGGCCGAAATCGATAGGTCTTTGATCTGCATATTCGTTCCTCCAATCCAGTGGTGTCGTCAGGCAGGTTCCGTCTGATTGGAGATCGAGCGCCCCGCCATCGCCTTGAACAATCCCTGAAGATCCAGCTCCCGATAGCTCTTGCCGTCGATGTTGTGAATCCTCACCACGAACTCTCTTTCGCTTTGCCGGGTCTCTTCGATGATGGCCTCGGCGGCGACGGTACTGACCTCCTCCACCCGCAGCGCCGCCTTGTCATCGCCATGGCCGACGACCAGCATGTAGCGCCCCTTGCTCCTGTCGCCGTTCGGCGCGTAGAAGCGGCTCAAATCGAACAGCGGCGCCAGATCGCCCCGGTAGTGGATCAGCCCCTCGAACCAGGGGGTGGAAAACGGCAGGCGTCGCACACTGCCGGCCTGCACCATTACCGCCGGGGCGCCGGCGGGGATCATGTAGCCGTCGCCGCCAACGACGAAGATGTGGAGAAAGGTATCACCACCGTGACGCCGTCCCGGCGCGCCCTCGCCCCGCTCCGTCAGCTCCTCGGAGTATCCCAGGATCTCCTGCTTGAGCTGCTCCAGGTTGGTGTTGGCGGGCTTCGGTTTCGTGGTATCCATTGAAGGATGGTCTGGTGTCATCTTGTTCACCTTTTCGCCGCCGAGGGCGGGCGCGGATTACAGCAGATTGCGCAGCTGCTCCAGCACGTCCTCTTCGGTGTAGGGTTTGACGATATACCCCTTGGCGCCCTGCATCTGCGCCCATACCTTGTCCGCCTTCTGATTCTTGCTGGTCACCATCACCACCGGCACATCCCTCTCCTTGTCCTGTTCCAGGATCTCGCGGGTGGCATTGTAGCCATCCATGTCCTCCATCACCACGTCCATGAAGATCATGTCCGGCTTCTCCGCCAACGCCCGCTCAATGGCCTCCTTGCCGGATGAGGCCCGCGACACATGGTGGCCGGCCTTGCTGAGGATATCCGCCAGATAGTTCTGATCGGTGGTTGAGTCGTCGACGACGAGTAGCTTGCTCATGGGGGAACTCCATACCGGTTTGTACAATTTTTGTATTGCGCGATGAGCCCATTCTTGTATAACCTGAACTATATCGCACGATCACTCTAAAGCTCAAGATATTCCTCTAGGACGTTTTGCAAATCCTCTCCGCTCAAGGGCTTGGTCAGGTAGCCGTCGGCGGTGGAGAGGCTTCCGCGAAGGCGATCCATGCGCGAGGATCGGCTGGTAAGCATCAGTACCTTGCCCTTGATGTCCAGGTTTTTCTTGAGGTGGCGACACACCTCGTAACCGTCGATGCCGGGCAGCATCACGTCGAGGAAGATCAGGTCATACTCGTGCTTGCGGGCCATGGAAAGGGCGCTCTCGCCGTCCTCGGCGAAATCGGCGCCGATGCCCTTGGCGGAGAGCTTGACCTCCATCAGCTTGCGCACCGATTCGCTGTCGTCCACCACCAGTACGCGTTTGCCCTGGCCGGGGATGGCGCAGCTCTGCCCGCCGATGGCGGTGATCTCGCCGACGCTGATGTCATCGCTGATGAGGACGCCGCGGTCGAAGTAGGTCACGGTCATCTCGTCGAGCGCCTTGAGCAGGCGGGTCGCCACGACCGGCCGCTTGAAGAGGTGATAGCGGGGGGCGTGGTTGTGGCTGCTTTCGCCTCCATCGCCGAGGATCAGCACCGGGGCGTTGTAGTTGTCGTATTTGCCGGCATGCTGGTTCCAGATCTTCCAGCCCTCCTGTGTATCGTCCACCAGATAGAGGGAGGGCGGATCCTTGTCGTCTTTCGGGTCGTGGATCGCATATTTTCCGGCCCGCATCGCCGAGAGACGCACCGCGCTGGAGACCAGCATGCGATCCCGATCGCTCAGGCCGCATAGCATGATTGAAAAGATTTCCCTGCCCGCCATAAGATGATTGCTCCTTATTCTCGACCGCGATCGCCACTTCCCGCGGCGATCAACGCATTGCGCCTATTCTGATGGCTTCCACCCTCTCTTGCAATAATGATGGTCCAGAGTATCACATGGGGAAAGGTGACCGCCGCGAGACCCACGAACAGCACCCGGACCACGCCCGCGTCCGAAAAACCGCCCGCCATCCCCGTCGCGAAGATGACCAGGGCGGCGGCGATCGTCGCGAGTGTGGGCCAAACCGCATCGAAAAACCACCCCTTTCGCTCCAGTCCCGTTTTTTGCAGGGTGGCGACCATCGAACGCGGCGAGTGCAACAGCGCGAAATAGATCGCGAATGCCGGCAGCGGCGGCACTAGCGCGAATAGCGCCAGCAGGGTCAGCAGCTCGAAACCGACGCGCCGCGGCGCGCCGCGGCTTGCCAGCACCAGGGCGAGGATCAGGGATGCCAGCCACGGCCAGAACAATAGCCCGAGCATCTCCGCCAGTCGCTCTCCCGCGCCACCGCTTGCGAGCATGCCGAAGAGTTCCGCGGTTCGCTCTTGATGGAAGAAGGCGGGCGTCGCGAGGGGCGCGCCGCCCCGGGCGAGCCCTTCGAAAAGCGCGGCGCGGCGGGTCGGCGCCAGCGGATCACTAATGGCAAAATGGAACCCGGCGAGGAAAAGAAAAGCCCCCAGCAGGATCGCCGGGAAAAAAATCCACGCCAGAATCACGCTCAGGGCGGCCAGGGCATAGCCAAGCAGGCCAGCGATGAACCAGCGCCCCTGCCCGGTTTGGCGCAGCACCCAGGCGTCCAGGGCGCCATGGGGAAGCCCGGCGATGACCGCAGCGGCAAGCATCCATAGCACCATGGCGTCGCCGGGCGCCGCCAACAGGAGAGAACCGAAGATCACCAGCCAGGCGACGACCATGAACAGATTGGAGGAGCGATCTCGGCTCATCCCCGCTCCCCTGCTAGCCGACCCAGCATGGCAGGCCGCGCAGCGCGGCCAGGGTCATGCCGAGGGGCGGAGCGGCGCGAATCACCTGCGCCACATCCGCGGCCGTGGGACGATCGGAGAGGAAGCGTACCAGCGCATCCGGCTCACAAGTCTCGAACAGCCTGGTGAAAACCGCCGGCATGCGCCCGGGGTGTTGGTACATGTAGCTCAAGAAGATCCGATCGAGCCACTCCAGGCCCCGCGCGCGAGGCGGCGGCGGCACGCACCAGCATTGATTGCGACGGATATCGTTGAGCCAGTTCCCGATCTGCCGTTGAATGGCGCAAAAGGCGTAGCCGCTGCTCGCCTTGATCGCCCCGCCGGCACCGCCGACGGCGAAGCCGCCCCGCCCCAGTCGTCGTCTGGAGTAGCCGCAAGACATGGGGATGGCGCCGAACTCCTCGCCATCCGTGTCGCAGCGGGTGACGCCATATCGTTCACGCAGCCAGGCGCGGATGTTACTGCGGTAGACCTCTCTCTCCATCGCCGCATGACCGAAATAGGTGTCCGCGACATAGGCGCTATCGTGGGTTAGGGGCAGCATGTAGATGAAGTGAATGCCCCGCGACTGATCCACGTCGAAATCCATCAGGGTCGCCACGCCGGGATCGAGAATCGGCTCGCTCAGGTGCAGGTACTGGCCGACGAAGTGCTGGAGCAGCCCCCGCCGGTCACCTCTCTCGGCAAAGGTCCCGCGCGCCTCGACAAGCACCTTGCTGTGTCGGTGACCGCGATTGGTATCGATCCGCCAACCCTTGCCCTCGCGGGCATACCCCTGCACCTCGCACCCCCGTTCCACATGAATCTTCGCCAGCGCATTGATCCGTGACAGGGTTTCCCGGTAGTAGAGGCCGGATGGCAGCAGCGCATAGCGGTAGCGTTCGCTTGCCTGGACCACCTCCCGGCCCTGATATCGGACCTTCCAGCGCCGCCAGTGGAATCGTTCCAGACGCCGGTAGGGGTGCTCCTCCAGATCCCAGTAGCACCAGGTGCGATCATAGCCATAGTGGGGGCGTCCCTCCAGCAGCAGTGCGTCGCCGTCGAGGTGCTCGACCGCCTCGGAGAGCGCCGCGGCCAACCCCAGCCCCGCGCAGCCGCCGCCGATGATGGTCAGTTCATCCATCCGATCCCGTCCCGCTATCCTCTCTCAGCAAATCCGCGAATGCTTCATGCAAGTTTTTATCGTGATGTTCAGGGCGGGAAACCCCCAGCCCATGGATCAGGCCCCGAAAGCTCCCGCCGATCTTGCCCGCCGGCCCAATCCGCACCCTTCGGCCCCAGTAATGGTCGCGACCGAGGCGAAGAATACGCGTGCCGATCGCCTCGTAGATGCGCGCGGCGGTAACGATGGCGATGCGCGAACGCAAGGGGATGAAGGCCATCCCCCGGTCGGCGCTGCGATAATAGCACGCCGCCAGGTCCAGTACCGCCTGTATCTGGCGCCACGCCGCGGCTTGCGTTTGCGGATCCCCGGCGATGAGGGATTGCGGACAAAGCTCGTCGCCCCGCGGGGGATGGCCCGGGGCGGGGGCGCTTGGCAAATAGCGTCGATCCCGCCGCGCATCCTCCAGCACATCCCGGGCGATATTGGTCAATTGCATCGCCACCCCGAGATCGACGGCAAAAGGGATGGCCTGGGAATCCTTCGCCGCCAGCAGGGGCCGCATCATCAGTCCGACGCTTCCCGCTACTCCGTATGCATAGCGCAGCAGCTCCCCTTGACGGGTAATGCGACGCGGATGGCTATCCTCGATCAGGGCGGTGATCAGCCGCAGCATGGCCGCGCGAGGCACATCGAAACGCCGTTCCAGGATGCGCATCTCGCCGCCGAAGGGAGTGGCCGTGCCATCCTCCAGCAGATCCCGTTGAATCTCCGCCAGGATCTGGCGCGCCTGATCCGGCGGCAGCTCGTCGGCGTAGTCATCCAGCGCGCGGCAGAAGGCATAGAGGCGAGCGGCCCCCTCCCGGCCTTTCCGGGGCAGAAAGAAGGAGGCCCAGAAGAAGCTCTTGCCATGGCGACGCAGGCTTTGCATGGCCGCCTCGGGCCTGAATGGCGGGGGCTTGCCGGGGCCGCCGCTGCTTGTTTCACCTTTCACGGGGCATCCCCTCGGAGCAGGCTCTCGACCACCTTGGCGGAGTTGAGCACCCCCGGCAAGCCACCGCCGGGGTGGGTCCCGGCCCCGGTGAGGTAGAGCCCCCGGGCATGGGGGGAGCGGTTGTGAAAACGAAACCAGGCCGACTGGTGGAAACGCGGCGCGATGGAGAAGCCGCAGCCAAGATGGCTGAGCAGCTCATCGGCGAAGAACTGGGGCGTGATCGCGCGGCGGACCTTCAGGTGCGCGCGCAGCCCGGGCAACAAGGTCGCTTCGAGACGATCCAGTACCCGCTCTTCCAGCGCCTTGCCCTCTTCCCGCCAGTCGATGTCCGCGGCCAGATTGGGCGCCGGAACCAGCGCGTAGAAACTCTCCCCTCCCGCGGGGGCCATGGCCGGATCCGCGGCGCTGGCGCGGTGCAGATAGAGGGAGAAGTCGTCGGGGATGCGTCGTCGATGGAAGATGTCGTCTAGCGGGGCGCGAAAATCCCGCCCGAACAGGATGCTGTGCTGATCGACGCCGGGGTACTCCCGATCGACGCCGAAGTAGAGCAGAAAGAGCCCCATGGAGTGTTGCAGGGTGCGGCGGCGCAGACCGGCGAGGATTCCTGTATCGGGCAACAGCGATTGGTATAGATGCATGGGGTCGATGTTGGAGATGACGCGTTGGGTCGCGATCATCTCTCCCCCTTCCAGCTCCACGGCGCCCACCCGATCGCCTCGTTGTCGATGGATACGCCGCACCGTCGCTCCACGGCGGATCTCCACCCCATGGTCCCGCATCAGATGGGTCAGGGCCTGCACGAGGGCGCCGACGCCGCCGCGCGGGTACCACACCCCCCACTTCAGTTCCAGAAAGTGGATCAACAGATAGATGGAGGTGGTGTCGAAGGGGTGGCCGCCCACCAGCATCGGGGCGGTGCTGAAGGCGCGCCGCAGCCGTTCGTCGCGCAAATGGCGACTGACGGCCCCATAGACGCCACGCCAGGCGCCCAATTCGAGGAGTCGCGGGGTGTGGCGCAGCAGCACACGGGGATCGTGGAAGGGGACATGGGCCAGCTCCTGGTAGCCCACCTCGAAGATGCGTCGGCAATGATCGACCAGGACGCGATAGCCCTGTTCATCCCCCGGCGCGAAGGCTCGAATCGCCGCCGCCGTGCGCGCCACATCGCCGCCATAGGCGAACTCGCTGCCGTCGTCGAAACGAAAGCGATAGAAACGCTCCAGCGGGATCAGCTCGACATGATCGGCGAGCCGCTCGCCAAACAGCTCGAACAGCTCCTCGAAAAGATGGGGGGCGGTGACAACCGTGGGGCCGGCGTCGAAGCGAAAACCCTCCAGCTCGAAACCCCGCCCGCGCCCGCCCAGCCTGTCGCCACGCTCCAGCAGCAACACCCGCTGCCCCAAGGCACGGGCGCGCAACGCCGCCGCCATGCCGCCGAAGCCGCCGCCAATAACAATAGTGGGGAAGGGGTTCGCCATGGCTCAGGTGGCGGCCGAAAAGGAAAGAGACCCCATCGCATAGCGCGATAGTGACGAATGGCTCTCATGCAAGGCTTTGGCACCCCGGCTGATAACGTTGTGATTTATCCAACGAACTGGAGATGTGGCGTGGCGTCGCCGGACTGAAGTCCGGGCTCCGGACCGCGCCCGGGCATCAGCATATCACTCCACCGGTCGCTCTTCCCGGATCCGATCGGTAAGCCGCTGGAACTCCCGTTTCATCTCGGAGTTCTCGAAACCGCGCAGCGCCGGCACCTGCATCCGTCCCAGGGTCTCCAGCAGGTGGCGACTGTTGCGGACGATGGCGATCAGCTCGCCGGAGACCTTGACCGTTTCGTAGGTGTTGTTGGCGATGCGAATGTCGTCGTTAAGGCGATTTCTCGCCAGCTCCACATCACCCCGTTGCTCGCCCAGGTACTCGCGATAGAGGCGCGAGGCCTTGAGGGTCAGGCGCTGGGATTCCAGGTTGCCGCGCAGCACATCGGCGCGATCGGGGTATTGATCGAGCAGCTCGTTGGTCTCCTCTTCCAGCGCCTCGGTGCGTTCGATGATGGCGTCGATGCGCGGCAGATACTGGCCGTCGATACGTTCGATCAGATGCAGGTACATGCGGTCCAGTACCCGCAACAGCACGGTGTACATGCCATAGTAGCGGCGGGCGGTCTGTAGCTCCTCCTTGGACTCCTCCACCAGCTTCTCCAGCTGGACGGTCATCAGCTTGACGTTGTCGAAGGCGATGCCCATGTTGACCACGTCCTCGCCCACCACGGTGGAGAGCAGGAACTCCAGCTGCTCTTCGTCGAGATCGAGGCCGATCTTCCGCAGGTGGGCGGCGAACTGCTGGCGGATCTTCTTCATCTCCTCTTCGTGGTCAGCGATATCCTTTTGCAGCTCCTCGATCTTCTCTTCGTAGTCGGAGACGGTGGTCTGCCAGGTAGACTCCCGGGGCGCGGTGACCTTTTCCTGGCGATATTCGGCGATCTGTTCCCGCTTGTCGGCGATGGCGTTCCGCAGATCCCGGATACGCTGACGAAACTGATTGGCCTGGGAGATGCCGAGGACGCCGATCGCCTCGTCGAGCAGGGCGTCGATTTCGGATTGGGCGTCCTGCTTGTCGCGGCCGATCCAGGCTGAATCGGGCAGGGTGGTGGCCTCCTCGCGCAGATCGAGGGACTCCTCCAGTTGCGGCAGGAGTCGGCCCCAGACCTCGACGAAGGTTTCCGAGGGATCCCCTTCGCGATAGAGGTCGATATCCGTGGCCAGGGGTTCGCCATCGCTACCGATGCGCACCACGCTGTTCCAGGTATCCTGAAACACACCCTTGGTGCGATCCATCAGATCCTGCTGGGCCAGGCCGGGGCCGCCGAACGTCGCCAGCGCCAGGCCGAGGAACCCCCTCCATAACCATCCCGGTATTATCGAATCTCTCATCGCCATCACCACTTGTTACCGCGTTACCGCGAATCCCGTCAGGCCTCCGCCAGGGTATCCCGTACCTGCAACAGCCGCTCCTTCACTTGCGCGGCGATCTCCTTCATCGCCGGGTTGTCCACCACGCTGAGCATGGCGTCTGGGTCGACGATGGAGACCTTGACCGTGCCATCCTCTTCACCCCGCACCACAACATTGCAGGGAAGCAGCAGGCCGACTTCCGGTTCAAGGGTAATCGCCTGATGGGCGTAGGGGGGCGCGCAGGCGCCCAGAATCCGATATGGGCGCATCTCCTCGCCGAGCTTCGCCTTCAAGGTCGCCTGCACATCGATATCGGACAGTACCCCGAATCCCTGCTCCTTGAGGGCGGCGATGGTGCGTTCCACCACATGATCGAAGTCGTCCCGCAAATTGACTGAAAAACCGTACATTCCTGTTCTCCCGTAATTATTTACCGAGCCATCAAAAGGTTTGATGACGTTTTCAGTTACCACACCAGACCATCCTACAGGATTCTAACCTGTTTTCACCAATCCCATGGCGCATATTCACCGGTTTGGGATCGTTTCCCGAGTCGGGAATGCATTAGAATGGCCGCAGTGACAATGGATGGGACCTACGACCATGCGATTCAACATTTTCTGGAAACTTTTGCTCTTCTCGATACCCCTGGCGATTCTGCCGCTCGCCTCTCTGGGGCTTTACTCCCTGAAAAACAGCGAAAACGAGCTCAAGAGCACGATCAACGACGAGTTGATGCAAACCGCCCGCTCGGTCGGCGAGCGTATCGACAATCTGGTTTTGGATCAATGGCGGGCGCCGTTGGAGTTGATGGCCGGCACGCTGGCGAATCCCGACCTCCCTGCCTCCGCTAAACTGGCGCTGCTGACCAGTGTCAGCGCCCTGCCGGATATCGTCGCCCTGCAAGTATCCAGCGACGAGGGCGGTGAGCCGGCGCTGATCGTCCAGGATCGAATCGCCGAACTGATCCAGGCCGGGGGAGGGCGGGCGGCGGAACGACTGCTGGTTCCCCACTCCCGCTTGCGTGTCGCGAGCGAGGCTGCCATCGTCAATGGCCACATCACCCGCATCGAGGAGCCAACCCTGGAGCTGCTCCATCTGGTTCTTCCCGTCGCTGGTGACGTCGGGAATGCCTCCACCTTGTTGAGCGCCCGCATCGATCTGGCCAGATTGCGCCAGCATGTCGAAAATCATCCATTCAACGAAAATGGCGCAATCCTGTTGCTGGATCAGCGCGGCGAACCGCTGTTCGGGGCGGCCAGCGACATTCTTGATGATAACCCGCTGACCCGCCAACTCGCCGAGCTTCGGCAAGGGGCTGGCGCATCAGTGGGGGTGATGCCCTTCAGGACCGAAACGGGGCGGGCGATTCTGGGAGGCTATGCCCTGCCCCGCTCCCTCCCCTGGACGGTGGTGGTGGAGCGGGATGCCGCCACCGCCTATCTGCCGGTGGAGCGGATGCGCCAGCGCCTGCTGATGTGGGCGCTGATCGCGGCGCTCCTCGCCACCCTCGCCGCCTGGCTCTTTTCGCGTCGCATCAGCCGTCCCATCATCGCCCTGGACAGAGCGGTCAAGCGGGTCGGTGAGGGGGATCTGGAGACACAAGCGCCGGTCCTTGATCGCCGCGACGAGATCGGTTATCTGGCGATCCAGATCAATGTGATGATTCGCGGCCTGCGCGACCGTGAACACATCAAGGACGTCTTCGGTCGCTATCAGAACGTGGAGGTGATGCGCACCCTGCTGGAGACCCCCGGCGCCCTGGCGCTGGGCGGAGAACGCCGCGAGATCACCGCCATGATGAGCGATCTGCGCGGATTCACCGCCCTCACCGAGAACTACTCGCCTGAGCAGGTGGTGACCATGCTCAACCGTTACTTCGAGCCGATGGTGGAGATTATCCAGAAACATCGCGGTACCATCGACGATATCTTGGGCGATGGCATGTTCATCATGTTCGGGGCCCCGCTGCGCATGAACGACCACGCCGCGCGCGCCGTCGCCTGCGCCATCGAGATGCAGCTCGCCATGGAAGAGATCAACCGGGCCAATCGCCGCGATGGTCTGCCGCCGCTGGAAATGGGGATTGGCCTGAATAGCGGCGAGGTGATCATCGGCAACATCGGCTCCGAAAAACGGGCCAAGTTCAGCGCCATTGGCAGCCCGGTGAACATGGCGGCGCGGGTCGAAGGTTATACCGTCGGCGGCCAGTTGCTGGTTTCCGATTCGGTCCGGCAACCGCTGGAAGGGATCCTGGAGCTTGGAAAATGCATGCAGGTCAAGGCCAAGGGACTGAAGACGCCAATGAGTATTACTGAAGTGATCGGCATCGCCGGCGATTACAATCTGCGCCTGCCGGTGCGCCAGGAGTGCTTGAGCGTTCTCGCCCAACCCCTGCCCATTGGCTATGTCGCGATATCGGGCAAAGAGGATACCGGGCAGGCCGGCGAGGGTTTGCTAGTAGCGAGCGATGGACGCAGCGCGGAGATCGAGATCACCAATACACTAGATACACTAACTGATATTCGTCTCAATCTGTTCGCGGGAGGGCTGGACCATGACGACCTCTACGCCAAGGTTACCGATAAAACCGAGAGGGGAATGCGGATTCGTTTCACCCGCCTCTCCGAGAAGGCACGCCGTTTCCTCGAATCGGCGGGTAATGACTGATGCCGTTTACGCCCTTCCACATGGGGCCGGGGGTCGCGATCAGCGCGATCGCCGGCATTTTGTCGCTGCATCTCGGTGACACCTGTGGCAAACTTCCCGGTTTTCGGACTTCAGCACCCAGACCGATGAAGCAGCACATTCACGCCCTGGCCCAGACCCACTTCCATGCCGCACGCAGGCTCGACGCCATGCCGCGGGGGCATCCCGCGCGCCGCCGCCACGGCCACCGTTTTCGGGTGCGTTTGCGGGTGGCGGGCGAGGAGGATTGCGAGGGCGCCCGCGTCCGGCTTGCCGAGGCCGCCGTTGCGCTGGATTACCAGGATCTCGATCAACTCCTGGAGCAGCCGGAGGATACCCGGTTGGCGCGCTGGCTCGGGGATCGCCTGGACCGTTCCAGCCCCTTCGCCCTCGATCTCGCCAGCACCCCCTTCCAGGGCCTTACCCTCGATGGAGGTGGCGTCGCCCACTACTGGCGTCGCTACCGTTTCGAGGCGGCCCATCGCCTGCCCAATGTGCCCGAGGGTCACAAGTGCGGTCGCATGCACGGCCACGGTTTCGAGGTGATCCTGCATGCCCGTGCCGATGCCCGGCCAAGCTGGATGCAGCATTCGCGGATCGATGGGGCCTGGACGCCGCTGGGAGAACAGTTGCATCACGCCTGCCTCAATGATCTGCCGGGGTTGGAGAACCCCACCAGCGAGATGCTTTCGCTGTGGTTGTGGAAGCGGCTCTCGACCAGCCTGGAGGGGCTCTCCTGGATCACCGTGCGCGAGACCGCCAATGCCGGTTGTCATTACGACGGCAAGGATCTGCGGATCTGGAAGGAGCAGGATTTCGAGAGCGCCCTGACCCTGAAAACGATTCAGGATGGCATCGGCCAGCGTCGCCTGCACGGCCATAGCTATCGCATCCGCCTCCACCTTACCGCGCCGCTGGATGCGATCTACGGCTGGACCGTGGATTACGGCGACGTCAAGGCGTTGTTTAAGCCGATCTACACTGCGATCGACCACTATCGCCTCGACCATCTCGATGGTATCGAGGACGCCACCGCCGCCAACATCGCCGGCTGGATTCGGGAGCGGATGGGCCAACGCCTGCCCCAGCTCGACCGTATTGATCTCTTTGAGACACCGGATCGCGGCGTGCTGCTGAGCTGGAGTCCCGACGGCCCCGCCCTGCCCGCCTGACATGATGCGTGATCCAGCCCCCAATCCGGATTTTTCCCTTGAGTCGCTTCAAGGCAAGGATGCCCTGAATAGGCTCGACCTCCACTTCGCCCGTTTCGTCGCGGGGTTCGACGCCCAACCTGATACCCGCGTCGCCCTTGCCGCCGCGCTGCTTAGTCATCGCACGGGCCAGGGCGACCTGTGCATCGACCTGCGCAAAGACGCGGATCGTGTCTGGCCGCCGAATCACCCCTCACCCATCCGCCTGCCTCCTGCCGAAGACTGGATCACCGCCCTGACAAAGGCCAATGCCGTGGCCGCCGCGGATTGGAATGACGATCCCCGTTTTCGCCCCCTGGTGCTCGACGACCATGGTCGTCTCTATCTCCACAAATATCATCTTTGGGAACTGGAGCTGGCGCGGGATCTGGTGGCTCGCCACCACTCCAAGGCCAACGAGGTCGACGAGTCGTTGCTGCTTGACGGCATCGGGCGGCTATTCGGCGACGCTGATCGTTGCGACCGCCAACGGTTGGCCGCCATGGTCGCGCTACTGCGGCGTTTCGCCATCATCTCCGGCGGTCCCGGTACCGGCAAGACCACCACCGTGGTCAAGATTCTCGCGCTGTTGCTGGAACAGTCCGCCGGCCGCGGAGCGGGTGAGCCGATCATCGCCCTCGCCGCCCCCACCGGCAAGGCGGCGGTGAGGCTGCAAGATTCCATTCGTCGCCAGAAGGCGGCATTGCCGATGAAAGAGAGCATTCGCGGGGCGATTCCCGAAAAGGTGGTTACCCTCCACCGCCTGCTCGGGGCGCGTCCCGACTCGGTCCACTTTCGCCATGACCGGGAAAATCCCTTGCCCATCGATATCCTGGTGGTGGACGAAGCCTCGATGGTCGATCTGGCGCTGATGGCCCGCCTGGTCCAGGCCTTGCCCGCCCATGCCCGCTTAATCCTGCTGGGGGACAAGGATCAGCTCGCCTCGGTAGAGGCCGGCGCCGTGTTGGGAGATCTGTGCGGCGACGCCACCACCTTCAGCGCGAATTTCGCGAGGCGGCTCGACGCACTCGGCGCGGAAGCGCCAACCGAGCAGCGGTGCAACTCGCCCATCGCCGATGCGGTGGTCGTTCTCGATCGCAGCTATCGATTCAGCGACGAGGCGGGCATAGGCCGCCTCGCCAAGGCCTGCAACCGCGGTGATGGCGCAACCGCCCTGACCCTGATCGACGACCCAGCCGTTCCGCGGGTAGCCTGGCTCGACGGTGAGCAGGAGGCCGCGGCTTACGCCGCCAGTCGTTACGCCGACCTGCTGAATCTCATCCCTCAGCGTCAAACGCCGGTCGCCGAGCTGTTCCGGCGCTTTGACGCCTTTCGCTGCCTATGCGCCCTGCGTGAAGGCGAGTACGGCGTCAATGGCCTCAATCAGCGCATCGAACAGCAGCTGATTCGACGCGGCCTCATCCCGCGCGGTAGCATTCCCTGGTATGCCGGACGCCCGGTGATGATCACCCGTAACGACTACAATCTCAAGCTGTTCAATGGTGATATCGGTCTGCTGCTGCCCGACGAGGACGACCCTGAACGCCTCAAGGCCTGGTTCCCCACCGGCGACGCAGGCTTTCGCGCCTTCACCCCCGCCCGCCTGCCGGCCCACGAAACCGCCTTCGCCATCACCGTCCACAAAAGCCAGGGCTCGGAGTTCGATCACATCCTCCTCGTCCTGCCCCCCGCCGACGCGCCGGTGATTAGCCGCGAACTCCTCTACACCGCCCTTACGCGCGCCAGGGAGCAGTGCCTCTTCAGTGGCCCCCGCGCGCTGCTGGGTGGCTGGATCGAACGGCGAGTAGAGCGGGTGTCGGGGCTGAGTGATCGGCTGCGGGAGGTGAACTGATACCATGGCAAGCTCCCACGACCCGGCACACATCCAGCTCTACTCCCACCCCCAGATGGTCGCCGACCTGCTCCTCGGCCATGTGCATGAGGAGTGGGTCGCGGAACTGAAACTCGACACCCTGGAACGCATGCCCGACAGCTTCGTCAGCGACAGCCCGCGGGATCAGACGGATGACATCATCTGGCGGGTGCGCTGGGGCGAGCGCAGGCTCTATCTCTACCTGCTGATCGAGTTCCAATCCAGCGTGGACCGCTTCATGGCGGTGCGGATGCTCACCTACGTCGGCCTGCTCTACCAGCACCTCAAACGTACCAGCCGCCTCGACCCCGCTGAGCCCCTTCCACCCGTGTTACCGATTGTGCTCTATAATGGAGACCAAGCGTGGAACGCGGTCGAGGGCCTGGCGGATATGCTGGAAACGGAGCCTGCGCCAGGCCTTTATCGCCTGGGCCAACCGTATCGGATTACGGCGGCACTACCCGGATCTGAATATCGGCGAACTCTACGACGCACAGGAGATCAGCAAGATGCTAGCGAACCCCAATAGCGACTGGACCCAGCGATGGAGGCAGGAAGGACGACTCGAAGGACGACTGGAGGGCGAGGGCGCGATTCTACTCAGGCAGTTAAAGCGCCGCTTCGGTCCGGAACTTCCGAGTTGGGTAGAAACAAAGGTCCAAACGGCTAGCGCCGAGCAGCTGGAGGCCTGGAGCGAGGCCATTCTTGATGCAACCAGCCTGGAGGATGTTGTTGGCGATGATGCCCGGAAGACCGATTAACCCATGAACTATCAAGACCTGCGCGACTTCATCGAGCAACTCGAGAGCCGGGGCGAACTGAAACGCATCAACGTCGAGGTCGACCCTTACCTGGAGATCACCGAGATCTGCGACCGCACCCTGCGCATGGGCGGTCCGGCGCTGCTGTTCGAAAAGGTCAAGGGCTCCGACTATCCGCTGCTGGCCAACCTCTTCGGCGCCGAACGGCGGGTGGCGCTGGGGATGGGGCGGGAATCGGTGGCGGAACTGCGCGAAGTCGGCGAGATCCTCTCCCAGCTCAAGGAGCCGGAACCACCCAAGGGGATGAAAGACGCCTGGGAAAAGCTGCCCATCTTCCGCAAGGTGCTGGACATGGCCCCCAAGGAGGTGCGCGACGCGCCCTGCCGTGAGGTGGTCGAGGAAGGCGACGAGGTGAATCTCGCCAGCATCCCGGTGCAGACCTGCTGGCCCGGCGATGCCGGTCCGTTGATCACCTGGGGATTGGTAATCACCAAGGGCCCCGACAAAACCCGGCATAATCTGGGCATCTACCGCATGCAGGTAATCGGCCGCAACCGCGTCATCATGCGCTGGCTCTCCCATCGCGGCGGCGCGCTGGACTTTCGCGACTGGCAACGGAAGCACCCCGATAAGCCCTTCCCCATCTCCGTCGCCTTGGGCGCAGATCCCGCTACCATCCTCGGCGCGGTCACCCCGGTACCGGACAGCCTGTCGGAATTCGCCTTCGCTGGCCTGCTGCGGGGCGCTCGCACCCAGGTGATCCAATCCGTTGGCAACGAGCTGCTGGTGCCCGCCTCCGCCGAATTCATCCTGGAGGGCCACCTGCTCCCCGGCGATCTGGCCGACGAGGGCCCGTTCGGCGACCATACCGGCTACTACAACGAGGTGGAACGCTTCAATGTCTTCACCATCGACCGCATCACCCGCCGCGCCCGCCCCATCTACCACAGCACCTATACGGGGAGACCACCCGACGAGCCCGCCATCCTGGGTGCGGCACTCAACGAGGTCTTCGTGCCCATCCTCCGCAAGCAGTTCCCGGAGATCGTCGATTTCTACCTGCCGCCAGAGGGCTGCTCCTATCGCATGGCGCTGGTGAGCATGCGCAAGGAGTACCCCGGCCACGCCAAACGGGTGATGATGGGGGTCTGGTCCTTCCTGCGCCAGTTCATGTACACCAAGTTCATCGTCGTCACTGATGACGATGTGGACGTGCGCCAATGGACCGACGTCATCTGGGCCATGACCACCCGCATGGACCCGGTGCGCGACACGGTGACGATGGAGAACACGCCCATCGACTACCTGGACTTCGCCTCCCCCGTCTCCGGCCTCGGCTCCAAGATCGGCTTCGACGCCACCAACAAATGGCCCGGCGAAACCAGTCGGGAATGGGGGACGCCGATCCTCAAGGACCCGCGGGTGGTCAAACGGGTGGACGATATCTGGAAGAGTCTCGAAATTGGATAGCGGAGACCATCATGGTTATACCGCCCGCCCTGGTTCACACACACCTCTACCCCACTCAAGGGCCGTGCCCCCTATCCTGTTGCCTCTCCTTGTTTCGAGATCTCGCGCCTGATACTTTTTTGTTATCGCCTTTTTGATCGAAATCAACAAAGCCTTATTCTTGCGTTGAAAACTCGGGGATTTGCGGTATATTGATCGTTAACGTCGATACAATTCCTGGGGGGGCATCTATGGGTCTGGAAAAACGCACCAGTCCGCGAATTTCCGTGGATATACCGCTTGTCATCAAACGAGCCGGCTCAATTGATGCTCGCGGACGAATCAAGGACATCAGTCTCGATGGGATGCGCGTTCAGGCCCTGGATGGCCATACCCTGCGCAAGGGGGAGATCATCCTCGGCGCCTTTACCCTTCATGGTCAGCATTGGGAGGTATCGGCACTGGTCCTTCATGAGGCGAATGCCCACCACGGTGTTCTCTTCTCCGATGCTCAGCCGGATCTCTATGCACTGGTGGTAGCCGCGAATGAGGCGGAGAATAGACTCGATGGCGCCAACTTCCAACAAGCATTGACGCGCCAACCTGCCACCGGCGGACTGAACGTTACCGGCTAGTGCAGCACCCGCCAAGTGACCATGAACAGTGCGGGGTACAGGGTATTGATTTTCATATAAATAGTGTAACTACGTATTTAGCGGGTGCGGCACCAGTTAATGGCGCGCACAAGTTTTGTGGTTATTCCCCATGACAAAATTTCTCATTTTTGCTGCCTTTGCTCCCACCGCCTTTTCGGGAGCGGGCTGCATATAAAACCCGGTCGCAGGCTTTGGTATTCGGGTATTCCCGATCGTCTCCTTCAGTCAAATGACAGGGCAAGGGCCGACTTGCCTGTCGGCCCCCGTTCCTTGAGGGTATTCTCCACGCTTCCAGTGGCAAAGCGGAGTCGCCCATATTTGCCATAGTGGGGCAGTTTGCGTCCCACTGAAGCGAGATCTTCGGCGCGGGCGCTGACGAAACCCGCGATCTGCCCCTCTAGCATGGCGATGGCGGCATAGCCATCATCCTGCCCCACCCCGTCCCGGTCGGCAAGAAGGTGCTCGGCGAAACGATTTTCACGCCCGAAAACCCATAGCGGTCGGTCGAGCGGCAATTGGCCATACTCGCTATCCAGCGAAACCTCCAGCGAACCTGAGCTTGCCCACCGCTGCGCGAGTTCCCGATAGGCCGTCAGCCGATCCGGCGCCGCTTCCGCGGGGAGGAGGATGCGCGGATTTGCGGCGCCAAAGAGTTTGCTGAACGAGAGCGGCATCTCGCCTGGATCGAGACGCCGAAACAGGTCGAATTCCGGGTCGACGATCAGTCCCACCGGCGGATGCTTCACGGAAAACCGAAAGCCCCGTTCCGCCTCCGCCATATACAGCCATTCGACATGCGGTGCTTCTTCTTCACCAAAAAGGATGGCAATGGGGACATGGAGGCGATACGGCGTACCCGACTGCACTTGCCGAATGCGTCCACTGACCACGAACACCCCGTCATCCGCGTCAAGCCGCCCCTCCACCGCCAGTTCCGGCGCGCCGACACGGTCGATCCATTGGCTGAACTCCGCTTCGAGGTTGCGACCGGTGGCCTTCTCCATGGCGCGACGCAGATCCGACCAGTTCGCCGCCTGGTGGAGGTAATTCTGGTAGAAGTCGCGAATGGCCTGAAAGAAGACCTCGTCGCCATGGCGTCCGCGCAGCATGTGAAACAGCATCATCGCCTTGCCGTAACCAATGGCCTGGCTCACCTCGCCGTGGTTGCCGCGGAACATGCGCAACGGATACTCCTCTTCGTCGCGCACGAAATCGGCGTATCGTTGCAGGGCGTCACGCCGATAGTCGACGCCGCGTCCCGCCCGTTCCGCCAGCAAATGGTCCGCCAGGTAGCTGGTAAGGCCCTCCGCCCAGTTGCCCTGGGAGGCATCGATATAGACGCCGTTGCCCCACCAATTGTGCAACACCTCATGAGGATATGAAGTATGCGGAATGAAGGGGAGACGAATCACCCGACTGCCGAGCAGGGTGAAGGATGGCATGCCATAGCCGCTTTGCCAATGGTTCTCCACCAGTGCGAACTTGGCGTAGGGATAGTCGCCGATCAGCTCCTCGTAGAGTTGCAGATACTCCCGGGCGGCTTGCAGATAACGATCGGCCAGCGCCTTGTCCGGGTTGCGCAGCCAGGCCTGATTGCGAATCTCCCCCGCCCGCTCTTCATAAAGCGTGAAGGGACCGGCGACCAGATAGATCTCCTCCTGGGGGATCAGCTCCTTCCAGGTATTGGCGATGATACTGTCGCCCTGACTGATCGCCGACCACCCTTCGGGGAGATCGACCTTGAGCCGGAAGGTCACCCGTGCCCCATCCAGATCGGGATACCAGCCGCTGCCGCCGCTGAGGAACACCCCTTCCGGAGCGACATACCCCCGTGAGGCGTAACGGCCGCCCGCATAACCCTCAGATAGAGTGGTTACGCCATGACTCAGTTGACCGCCATAACGCAGGCCAACCTCGCGAAAGGGTTGATCACCCTGGATTTGGTAGATTCTGCGATCGTAGGGATCGATTTCGCCCTGCTCCAGTCGCAGATCGCCATCCACCGAGTCGATGCGCAATTCCCCGTGCAACGCGAATTGCAGCTTGGTAACCGGGGCGGGCAGGGTGATGCGATCCTCCGCCGACAGGCTGGCCCGGTCAGGATCCAGCGTCACCCGCAGATCGTGAAACGGGGTTTCCGCACTGCCCGCTACTCCCGCCGCGAGCCCCAACCATAACGTCACCGCCTTCAGTATTCGTTCCATGAAGCCTCCTCCCGGCCAATTGGCAATCACACTAGCGCATCCCCATATTGTGCATCAACCCCGGTTGCAGGCAAACTACCGAAAACCGAACCGAACAGGATTATCCATGCCATTCTCCAGACTTCTCCCGCTGACGCTGCTCGCCGCCCTCCTCTCGCTCGCCGCCGGCTGCAACAGCCAGCCCAGCAAACCCCCCGCCCACCCCGATCATCCAGCCCATGGCCAAGACCCTGCGATGCCGGAAACAGCGCCCATACCCGCCGCGGAAGGCATTCTCGACCTGCGCCGACAACCCGGCATCGATGACTTGCTCCCCCAGTTGCTGACACGACGGGTGGTTTACGTAGGCGAGACCCACACCGAGATGGCCCACCACGACAAGCAGCTGGAGGTGATCGAGAAACTCCATGCCAGCGGCGTTCCGCTTGCCATCGGCATGGAGATGTTTCAGGCGCCCTTCCAGTCCCACCTCGACCGATACATCGCCGGCGAAAGCGATGAACAGGCCCTGCTGCTCGATAGCGAGTGGTATGACCGCTGGGGATACGACTACGCCCTCTATCGCCCCATTCTGCGTTTTGCCCTTGAGCACGGCATCCCCCTCGTCGCCCTCAACATCCCCCGCGAGACGGTGGATGCGATTCGCGCCAAAGGAATGAACGGCCTCAGCGAGTCCGAGCAGGCGACCTTGCCGAAGGAGATTGATCGCTCCGACAAGGCATATGAGGCCCGCCTGCGACAGGTCTTCGAGGCCCACCCCGGCGCGGAATCCCGGGACTTTCAGCGCTTTCTCGATATTCAGCTGGCCTGGGACGAGGGCATGGCGCAACAGGTAGCGAACTATTTGGAGGAACATCCCGAACACCACATGGTGGTGATCGCCGGCTCCGGTCATCTCGCCTTTGGCTCGGGGATTCCCTCCCGCGTCGAACGCCGCCTCGGCGAGCCCGGATTCATCTTCTTGCCCGGTAATCAACACGATGTCGAACCAGGGCTGGCGGACTTCGTCTACTTCACCCGCTCGCTCCCCGCCCCGCCCCGGCCGTTGTTGGGCGTGCTGCTGGAGCAGCACGAGTCTGGGCTGCTCATTACCCAGGTGTTCCCAGGAAAGGGCGCGGCCCAGGCGGGCCTTCGCGATGGCGACCGAATCCTCGAAGTCAACGGCCATTCGATTTCCAGCGTAGGACAGCTCAAGGCGCGTTTGCACGGATTCTCCCCGGGCGACCAGGTAACCGTGGAGATTTTCCGACCTGACGCAGATGACAAAGGGAAGAGGATGCGGATCGATGTCACCCTCGGCAACTGACGACACCCTGCCCCCCATCTCCGGCAATCTGGTTTTCTGCCACGGGCTGGCGGGTTTCAACCGAATCGGGCCGATTCATTACTTCCGGGGTTTGCGCAAGCGACTGGATGCGTGGGGTGTGGTCAACGCCCGTTTCCCGGTCACGCCGCCCGCCGCGACCATAGAGGAACGGGCGCGAGTGCTGGCGGATTACCTGGCGAAAATGGACGGCCCGATCCACCTGATTGGCCACAGCATGGGGGGCCTGGATGCCCGCCTCGTCGCCAGCCGACTCGATGCCGCCCGCAAGATTCGCTCCATCACCACCTTGGCGACCCCCCACCGAGGCTCGCCCATCGCCGAATGGCTGCTGGAGAGCAGCGGCCCTCTCCCGTTCGTCATGCGTCCATGGCTGCGCCGCGCCGTGGCGGACCTGCGACCCTCCTCGATGGAGACGTTCAATCAGGGGACCCCGGACTCCCCCGGTATTCGCTATCTCTCCTGGGGTGCCGCGAGACCCATGCACCAAATGCCATTCTGGCTAAGATACTGGGCTAGAATACTGCGAGAGCGGGAGGGACCCAACGACGGTCAGGTCTCCCTCTACTCCGCCGCTTGGGGAGAGTATCAAGGCGAGTTGCGTGCCGACCATTTCGAGCTGATCGGCTGGAATTTCGGCCTGCCGAGCACCCTCGACCAGCGGCCCTTCGACCCCGACACTCTCTACCTCACCCTGCTGCGAAAGATCGCCCGGCTATCCTGAAACTCCCCCATCGAAGCGGTTTTTGACCCGATCACCCACCATTACCCCTGCAAGAACCCCTGCAACCGCGCCTTTACCGACTCGGCGGTACGCATCCACACCGTCGAGCGCTATCACGGTGAACCCGCCCTCGACCCGCCTCGGCTATGAACGACGCCGCCCCAGTCCCCGGCGGCATGATCCACTTCGACTCCAATCGAGGCAGGGCTAACGCACCCTTTTTACGAGAGCTAGTGCAGCACCCGCCAAATAAGCAATAACACTATTTATATAAATATCAATGCCCTGCTCTCCGCATTATTCATGGTCACTTGGCGGGTGCTGCACTAGACCGCGCCAACCTGTGGTTCGTTGTCAGGTTCGCCACCAGACTTTTTTGCCTTCCAGATCCGACGCTTTGACTCCCTCTGCCGCTGTTCTGCATCCTCGGCGATCGCGGCGATGTTGCCATTGAATCGATCGGAGATTTTTTCCCGTGTCTGATGAATTTCTTCGATCACTGAATCGCCTTCTCTATCGGTTATCACCTAACAACTCCTCTGGCGTACATATTCCTCGTTACCAAGCTCGGCTTGGTAACGCATGTCTGGCAAGCTCTGCTTGCCGACCACCCGCGCCAGATAGGCCACCATGCACAACAAATAACCGCCCTTTCTTTACATTACAAGCGGAGCTTGTGGAACAGGCATATCTTACGGCCCATCGCCCACCAATGAATAATCGTAATTGTAGGGTGCGTTAGGCGCGCATGCCCCAAGGTTATGGCCCGCCATCGGGACTTGCGCGCGCCGTAACGCACCATGCCGCAAATTCAACATTCCGGGGGATGGTGCGTTACGCCCTGCGGAGTTTTTTGTGCGCGAAAGATACATCTGCATTGGGTGTTTAACCGCCCCTCCCCGTCTTTAATCTGGGCAGGGCTAACGCACCCTACGCCGCTGCCACGAGCTTTCCTCGTTACCAAGCTCTGCTTGGTAACGCATGTCTGGCAAGCTCTGCTTGCCGATCACCCGCGCCAGATAGGCCAACATGCACAACAAATAGCCGCCTTTCTTTACATTACAAGCGGAGCTTGTGGAACAGGCATTACCAAGCAGAGCTTGGTAACGAGGCAAAGCAGAGCTTGGTAAGGAGGCATATAAACCCCGAACTCTTCATTAAAAAGAGGTGCGTTACATCCTCCGAAGGTCCGTAGTATCGTGTAATTATTAACGCAATGCCATTGTAGGGTGCGTTAGGCGCGCATGCCCCACGATTTCAATCCTGCACCAATATTTGCGCGCGCCGTAACGCACCATGCCAAAAGTTCAACATTTGGAGGAATGGTGCGTTACGCCCTGCGCTGTCTCATATAGCTTTACAACGAATCTCCGTTGGGTGGGTAACCGCCCTCTTCGACTTCAATCAGGGCAGGGCTAACGCACCCTACGCCGCTCTCTCAAGGTTCAATAATCCCAAGATCCCTGCAAATCTTTCTGGCCATCAATTCCTTTATCTCGACATGTCGTGGCACGGCAGTCATCTCACCGGTCTTCCGATTCTTCCAAATTGAGTGCCTCCCGCCTTCTCGCAATAATTCACACCCATTTCTCAACAAGTGTTTTATCAGCCGACTACGCTTCATATCACCAAAGGCACTTCTTCGTAATCACTTATTGCCTGAATTTTTGCTTCCTCGCGGCGCAGCTCCAAAATGTCCTTTGCCGCCTCCTTCAGGCTCACCATTAACTCCTCTTTCGTCTTTTCCTGTGCATTGGCGCCTGGAATCTCCTCAACCCAGCCCAACCACCAATCACCATCTTTTTTGATAATTGCCGTCAACTCAGCTTTCATGATTCTGGTACCTCTTTGAGTGTATGGGGCATGTTTCCTCGTTACCAAGCTCTGCTTGGTAAAGCATGTCTGGCAAGCTCTGCTTGCCGGCCTCCTGACCCGGATAGGGTACCATTTACACCAAATAGCTGCCCATTTTTCACATTAAAAGCAGAGCTTGCGGGACAGGAATTACCAAGCAGAGCTTGGTAACGAGCCAACTGGCGAGCTGCTGTTACGATTTGACTGCTTGGCTTCTCCCGCAAGTAACTCACTATTGATGTTTCAATGTATACTGTCTTCATTTCTATATCTTATAGCCCATCGCCGACCAATGAATAATCGTAGTTGTAGGGTACGTTAGGCGCGCATGCCCCAAGGTTATGGTCCGCCATCGAGACTTGCGCGCGCCGTAACGCACCATGCCGCAAGTTCAACATTTGGAAAAGTGATGCGTTGCGCCCTGCGGTGTTCCATATAGCTTAACGACGAATCTCCGTTGGGTGGGTGACCGCCCTTTTCGGCTTCAATCGGGGCAGGGCTAACGCACCCTACGCCGCTATTTTTTGAATGAACGAATACTAGCGTTGTATCTCATCAGTTTCGGCGCATGAATCTTGCTCATTATATAGTCCTAGTTCGCGTGTCCGGGAATATTCGAAATCATCTAATTTCGCAAACGTTTCCTTAATTCCTTTACGGCGAACATCTGCAGATGAATATAACGAATATTCTCGAATATTATCAAATCCACCATATTTCTTAAATAATCCTAATTGCTTCATCTCTTGGTTTGTTGATGGTGAGTTAAAAGTTCCGGTATAGTAAAAAAGCAATACCTGTTCCGTATTTTGGCATTTGAGAAGCAAGATATCGAATGTTTTTGGCAATCATTTTATCGCTATTACCTGGGAGTTCTAAATCGCATATGTATTCTATAACGCCAATTATACTTTTTAGGTAACTTAAATAATCATAACCATCTTGTTCGAAAATTAATTCTTTGAAATACACGCCGTACTCCAGGCCCACATTAATGGTAATAGATGGCGGCGGCGTCCAAGGCGTACCTTTTACTTTCAAATATTCAATTATTTCTCTATAGTATTTCCTGTCCAGTTTGTCTCGTAGGTCTTTGAGTCGCAGGAGATACTTCGACTTTGCTTCTTTGTCTTTAATGGCTGCAGCCATTGTCGCCATATCAATATCATCGAAGCCATGCTTTCTGAAATGAATATATGTCAATTCAAGGTGCAACTGTTCGAAAGCCCGATATCCTCGCTTTTCTTTAACATTTAATCTACCGATGACATCATTATGCCGCTTAATTCGTTCGGTTAACTCAGCTTGATATCCTTGCCTTTGCATCGTTTCACGCGTCATCTTCAACTCGTTAGACGCAAGCTTATATTCTCTCTTTTGATATATATATGCGAATAGTAATAAAACAAAACCTGATGCAGTAAATATCGAAGTTAGCCATCCAAAGCTATCTCCATACTGGCCTCTAATTTCGATTGCTTCCCTGGTTTCATTGTCATGTCGTGCTTGCTCTACAATCCCATTTTCAAAGCCTTCGGCAACGAAATTCCCCATTGTAATTATCATTACCATCAAAATTATTAAGTCTATATTTTTTCGCACAACATCGACGAATTTGCTATTTACGAAGTCTACAGTGAGCTCATAGATGGCACCAATGAGCGCAAATTTACGCAAATTACACATATATTTAATGCTTTTAAGGAAATTGGGGTCGGATCAGCATTGAGCGAGACGCCGCATACAGAAACAGGCGCACATCCCTTTAACTATCTTTACGTTGGGTTATATTGCCTCAGTGTCCACAATCTGTCCACCGTCTTGCGCCAAACTGTCCCGGTTTGGCCTATTTCGTTGCGCTATGTTGTTGTTTTTGCGCTCTACTGTCCCTTGTAGTACCCCTTGGCTTTGTTCTCTTAATCCATTGGTCTAAGGTTCGAATCCTTCATGACCCACGGAACAAATCAAGGGGTTAGACGGGAGTCTAGCCCCATTTTTGTTGGAATTTCCACGATTATAACCACCTGCTTTCTCACATGTCCCAAAATCCAACACCATCACGCACCCCACTCCCCCAACCACCCCTCCCCAACAATCTCCACCCCCAACTTCTCCGCCTTGTCCCGCTTGGAGCCTGCCTCTTCCCCTGCCAGCAGGTAGTCGGTCTTCTTGGAGACGCTGCCGGTGACCTTGGCCCCCAGCGCCTCAAGCTGTTCCTTGATTTCGTTGCGGGGGCGGCTGAGGGTGCCGGTGATGACGATGGTCTTGCCAGCGAGGGGTTGGTCCGCGGCGGGGTCTTGCGGGATTTCGGGCCAGTGGATACCGGCGGCGAGGAGTTGTTGGACGACTTCGAGGTTGTGGGGTTGGCGGAAGAAGGTGTGGACGTGGTCGGCGACGATGGGGCCGACGTCGGGGACGGCGATGAGGGCTTCCTGGTCGGCGGTTTCGACGGCCTTGAGGTCGCGGAAGTGTTTGGCGAGGGTCTTGGCGGTGGTTTCGCCGACTTCGCGGATGCCCAAGGCAAAGAGGAAGCGTTCGAGGGTGGTTTGTTTGCTTTTTTCCAGGGCGGCGACCAGGTTGTGGGCGGATTTTTCGCCCATGCGTTCCAGTCCGGCGAGTTGTTCGGCGCTGAGGGCGTAGAGGTCGGCGGGGGAGTGGATCAGCTCTCGCTCTACCAGTTGCGCCACCAGTTTGTCGCCGAGGCCGTCGATGTCCATGGCGCGGCGGGAGGCGAAGTGTTTGATCGCTTCCTTGCGCTGGGCGGGGCAAAAGAGGCCGCCGCTGCATCGCACCACCGCCTGGTCGCTGTCGCGGATCACATCGGAGCCGCATTCGGGGCAGTGGTCGGGGAAGACGAAGGTTTGGGCGTCGTCGGGGCGGCGGTCGGGGGCGACGCCGACGATCTGGGGGATGACGTCGCCGGCGCGGCGCACTACCACCAAGTCGCCGATGCGCACGTCCTTGCGGCGGATTTCGTCTTCGTTGTGGAGGGTGGCGTTGGTGACGGTGACGCCGGCCACTTCGACGGGTTCCAGGCGGGCGACCGGGGTGAGGGTGCCGGTGCGGCCGACCTGGACGTCGATGGCGAGCAGGCGGGTCAGCTGTTCCTGGGCGGGGAATTTGCGGGCGATGGCCCAGCGCGGGGCGCGGGAGACGAAGCCGAGGCGTCGTTGCTGATCCAGGTCATCCACCTTGTAGACGATGCCGTCGATGTCGTAGTCGAGGCCGTCCCGTTGTTCGGCGAGGCGGTTGTAGTAGTCGATGCAGCCTTGCAGCCCTTCGATGGGTTCCATTAGCGGCGAGATGCGAAGGCCCCATTCACCCAGGCGCTGGATCAGCTCGCTGTAGCGGCTCGCGGTGAATTCGTCGCTCACCTCGCCGACGCCGTAGCAGTACATGGTGAGGGGGCGTTCGGCGGTGATGCGGGAGTCGAGCTGGCGCAGGCTGCCGGCGGCGGCGTTGCGGGGGTTGGCGAAGGTCTTTTGATCCTGGTTGCGGCGTTTTTCGTTGAGCCGTTCGAAGCCGTCGCGGGGCATGTAGACCTCGCCGCGCACCTCCAGGATGGCGGGGACGCCCGCGCCGCGCAGGCGCAATGGGATGGCGCGAATGGTGCGGATGTTGTGGGTGATGTCTTCGCCGGTTGCGCCGTCGCCGCGGGTGGCGGCCTGGACCAGGGCGCCGGATTCGTAGCGCAGGGAGACGGCCAGTCCGTCCAGCTTGGGTTCGGCGCAGTAGGTGATCGGCCCGGGGGTGTTGAGGCGTTCGCGCACGCGGCGGTCGAAATCGACCAGCTCGTCATCGGAGAAGGCGTTCTCCAGGGAGAGCATGGGCACCCGGTGGGCGACCTGGCTGAAGGCGTCCAGGGGCTTCGCGCCGACGCGCTGGGTGGGGGAGTCGGGGTCGGCCAGCTCGGGGCGGGCCTGTTCCAGATCCTTCAGTTCGTTGAAGAGGCGGTCGTACTCGGCGTCGGGGACCAGCGGGTCGTCGAGGACGTAGTAGGCGTGGTTGTAGCGCTCCAGGAGTTCGCGCAGTTCGGCGGCCCTGTTCGCGGGAGCGTCGCCCATCACACCGCGCCTGTCGTCGCCTGGACCTTCTCCCGGTGATCGATGATCTGTTTGCGAATCGCCTCGATCTTCTTGGGTGAGAGGGGGTTATGGCCTTCGTCGAGCACTTCGCCGTCGAGATCCTCGGCCAAAGAGGCGACCACGTCGAGCATCTGCTGGAAGATCTTCATGCCGTCGCGGGGGCCGGGAAGGACGGTGAAGAGGGCCAGCCCGGGGGTCTCGAATTCTCCCATGCCCTTGACTGGGATGCTGCCGGGCTTGACCATGCTGGCGACGGAGAAGAGCGGATCGCCGCCGGTCATGCCGCCATCCTGGAAGTGAAAGATCTCTCGTTCGCCATGGCGCAGCCCCGCCTGACGGGCGGCGCGAAAGATCGCTTCGCCCTGAAAGGCGTCGCCCCGGGCGCGTACGAAGAGCTGGAGGATCAGCTCCGGCTTTCTGGGCCTGGCGGCGGCTTTGTTGGGGCCCTTTGACATCGAGGGGGGTTCCGGGCGATCGAGTCGGTCGATGCTGCGAACCTTGCCGCGCGGGCGGTCTTCCGGTAGATCGGGGGGGTTGAGGAGCACGTCATCCAGCTCGTCCTCCTCCTCGTCCATGGCGCGGTGAAGTTCGTTGCTGCTGAGATCTGGCTCTTCCCGGTTCCAGGGGGTACGCTTCTTGTCGAGACGGATCCTGAGCTTGCCGCCCTCCATCTTCTTGTAGCGATCCCAAAGGTAGATCCCCAGGATGACAAAGCAGCCAAGGATGAAGAGGATCAGTCGTAAAGTGTCGGCATCCATTCAGTCTTCTACCTTTGCGAGTTCGTCCGGCGTGCCCTTGGGCCGCCGATGTTTACTGCGTGTCGCTCAATCGCCCAATTATCCGGGTTATCAAAAAATCTGCAACCGGCGCGGAGCGCCGAAACAGGATCCCACGCAGCGCGTGGGATCCAGCCATCATTGGTCGACTCCGGCCTGGAAAATCCCCCCCCCAGCCCCCCTTTGCGAAGGGGGGAGCCGGCTTTGGGGCTTTGTTGCAGGCTTGTGGGCTTTTCAGGCACACTGCCTGAGATCAGCCACCGTCTCCCTCATCCTTGAACCAATGCTGGCGCAGCCCATATGAAGCCTTGCGGAATCCGGGGATAGGTGCCGCCGTTACATCGGGCTTCGCCGCGCTTCATCGCAACTGCCCCAACGAAATCCTGAAAATCCCGTGAATCCTGTCCAAAAAAACCTCAGGCGGCAGCCAGCTTAACCGCTTCGTTAACATCCACCGAGACCAGCCGCGAGACGCCGGGTTCGTGCATGGTGACGCCCATCAGCTGGTTGGCGATCTCCATGGTGATCTTGTTGTGGCTGATGATGATAAACTGAACCCGCTCGGACATGGTCTTGACCAGCTCACAGAATCGACCGACGTTGGCGTCATCCAGGGGTGCGTCGACCTCGTCGAGCATGCAGAAGGGGGCGGGGTTGAGTTCGAAGATGGAGAACACCAGCGCCACCGCGGTGAGGGCCTTTTCGCCGCCGGATAGCAGATGAATACTGGAGTTGCGCTTGCCCGGCGGGCGCGCCATGACGGTGACGCCGGTATTGAGCAGGTCGTCGCCGGTGAGCTCCAGATAGGCGTGACCGCCGCCGAAGAGCTGGGGGAACTTCTCCTTCAGGCCGTTGTTGACCCGCTCAAACGTCTCTTTAAATCGCCCGCGGGTCTCCTTGTCGATCTTGTGGATGGCGCTTTCCAGGGTCTCCAGCGAGTCGGTAATGTCCTTGTGCTGTTCGTCGAGATAGGTGGATCGCTCCGAGCGCTCCTTGTACTCCTCGATGGCGGCCAGATTGATGGCGCCGAGGCGGCGGATGCGGCCATCCAGGTCACCGAGCTGGCGCTCCCATTCGGCGGGATCGGCCTCCTCCGCCAGCTCTTTCAATAGCTCGCCGCCATCGAAACCGGTCTCCCTGAGCTGCTCCTCGACGGTCTTCAGGCGCACCAGCACCTCCTGGCGCTTGACCCGGGTGTCATTCATGCGGTCGTTGGCGCGGGTGACGGTCTGCTCCGCCTCGCCCCGCTCCTTTTCGAGCTGACGCAGGCGGCCTTCCACCTCTTCCAGCTCGGCGCGGGCCTCGCCCAGCTCCTTCTCCACCTCGACCCGGCGGGCGAGCTGATGCTCCAGCTGTTCGGCATAGCCCTCCAGGGGTTCGCCGCTCTCTTCCAGCTTTGCGATCAGCTCTTCGCGCCGTTCCCGCAATTGCCCTACCCGGCCCTCTTCCCGTTGCAGGTTGGCGGCGAGGGAGTCGTGGCTGGAGCGCAGGGCGCTGATCCGCTGCTCCAGCGCGCGCAGTTCGGTGCGCACCTCGCGGGTGCTGTTGCGCACCGTTTCCAGCTGTTCCCGCAGCCCTTCCCGGTTGCGCGCCATCTGCTCCCGCTGTTCGGCGAAGTGTTCCATCTGCTCCAGGGACTGATGGAGCAGCATGCGCGCCTGTTCCATCTCCTCGCGATCGCTCTGATCGCGCTGTTCCAGCTCTTCGAGCTCCTGTTGCAGTTGTTCGCGGCGACCCCGCAGTTGATCGAGTCGCGCCGCCTTGGCGCCGGCCTCGGAACGCAGGCCGGCGAGCTGGCGTTCGCCGGCGGTGAGTTCGTTCTGCAGCGCCTCCCGCCGCTGCTCGGCGGCGCGCAGGGCCTCGTTGTCCTGTTCATTGGCCAGCTTCAGGGTGGCTTCCCGCTGCTCCGCCTCGCTGATCGCCCGTTCCAGCTCCTTGAGCTGGCGCTCCCGCTCCAGCACCCCGCCCTGCTCCGCCTCGCCGGCGTCGAGACGCATCCAGTTGCGCCCCAGCCACAGGCCGTCGGGGGTGATCACCGATTCGCCTGGGGCCAGCTGGGGGCGGATTCGCCACGCCTGGGGGGGGGATTCGGCGATGCGAATGCCGCGCAGCAGATCGCCGATCAGCCCCGCGGAGCCGGTCTGATCGATCAGCCACTCGCCCTCCCCCCTTTCGACCTCAGCGGCGTCGGTCGGCGATGCAACGAAGGCGAGATGGCCTTTCTCCAATCGCGCCTCGCCAGTCTCCAGGCTCTCCAGCCGATCCAGCTCCAGCGCCTGCACGAAATCCCCCAGCACCTGCTCCACCGCGGACTGCCAACGGGGATTGACGTCGAGCTGGCGGGCAAGACGGCGGGTTTCATCGATCTGGTGCTGGCGGAGCCACTCGCCGGCGGCGCGGTCGGTCTCGCCCAGGGCCTCCTTTTGCAAGGTGGAGAGGGCGGACATGCGACCGGTGAGACGCTGCAGTTCCGAGCGGGTATCGTTGAGCGCGCCGGTTCGTTCGTGGATGGCGCGGCGCTGGGATTCGATCTCCTCGAGGATGCGCGGCTTGCCCTCTTCCAGCTCGGCGACCACCAGCTCCTGCTGGGCCACCTGCTCCACCAGCTCCTCGACCTGGCCCTCGGTCTCGCTCGGGTCGAGGCGCCCCAGCTCGTCCCGCAGCCGCTGCTTGCGACCGCGCCGCTCCTCCTCCCGCTGTTCCAGGTGGTTCATCTTGGTACGCTCCACCTGGGCGGTCTGGGCCGGCTGGGCCGCCTCGCGATTGAACGTCTCCCACTCCGCCTCGGCGTCCTTGATGCGTTGCTCCAACTCGCTGATGCGGGTCTCCGCCTCGGCCTCCCGCTCGCTCAGTTCGTCGCGACGGGGCTCTTCCGAAGCCAGTTGCTCGGCGGTCTCTTCGAGACGCTGGTGGTCGAGCTCGCTGTTGTCGGTGGCCTGACGCAACTCCTGCTTGACCCGCTCCACCTGCTGCTCCAGCGCGGCACGATTCTCGCGGGCGAAGCGCTGGGCCTGCTCGATGCGGGCGATCTCGCTACCGACCGCGTAAAACAACCCCTGGCGCTCGTTGAAGCGGTCGTTGGTTTCGGTATAGCGCTCCCGGTCGCCGGCGATACGCGCCTCCAGCCCGCGCTGGCGGGCGACCGATTTCTCCTTGTCGTCTTCGAGGCGCGCCAGTCGCTCCTCCAGCTCGGCGATCTGGCGAGCCAGGACGCGCTGGCGCAGCGCCAGCAGCTCCGCCTTGAGGCGGCGCTCCTGCTCCTTCAGCTCCTTGTACTTCTCCGCCACCGCCGCCTGACGTTTGAGGTGTTCGAGCTGCTTGGCCAACTCCTCACGCAGGTCGTTGAGGCGCTCCAGGTTCTCGCGGGTATGGCGAATGCGGTTCTCGGTCTCGCGGCGGCGCTCCTTGTACTTGGAGATGCCGGCGGCCTCTTCCAGGAACAGGCGCAGGTCCTCGGGACGGGCCTCGATCAGGCGCGAGATCATGCCCTGTTCGATGATCGAGTAGCTGCGCGGCCCCAGCCCGGTGCCGAGAAAGAGGTCGGTGATGTCGCGACGGCGACAGCGGGCGCCGTTGAGAGAGTAGTTGGATTGGCCGTCGCGGGTGACCACGCGGCGTACCGAGATCTGATTGAACAGGGCGTACTGGCCGCCGGCGCGCCCTTCGCCGTTATCAAAGACCAGTTCGATGCTGGCCTGCCCCACTGGCTTGCGGCTGTTGGAGCCGTTGAAGATGACATCCGCCATCGACTCGCCACGCAGCATCTTGGCGGAGGACTCGCCCATCACCCAGCGCACCGCGTCGATGACGTTCGACTTGCCGCAGCCGTTGGGACCCACGATGCCCACCAGGTTGCTGGGGATACGCACCGAGGTAGGGTCCACGAAGGATTTGAATCCGGCCAGTTTGATCTTCTCCAGGCGCATGGTGGGGGTGGGCTCGATATCCTTTTCGTCTGCCAAGCAAAGCGGCTGATTGTACCACTGCTCCCCTGACCGCTGCACAAGATTTATCGCCCGGCTTTGGGTATAATTCCGCGCCCGACCCATTCCACAGCACGACTCAAGCAGGTGAACGCGATGCCCAGCCAACCCAGCAAGGAACTGGAAACCTTCGAAAATCCGCAGCCCGAGCGGGACTACACCATCCGCATTCGGGTTCCCGAATTCACCTGCCTCTGTCCCAAGACCGGCCAGCCCGACTTCGCCGAACTGACCCTGGAGTACATCGCCGACAAGCTGTGCGTGGAGCTTAAATCCCTCAAGATGTACGTCTGGTCCTTCCGCGATGAGGGGGCCTTCCACGAGGCGGTGACCAACCGCATCCTCAGCGACCTGGTAGCGACCGTCGAGCCCCGCTTCATGCGCCTCACCGCCGACTTCAACGTACGCGGCGGCATCTACACCACGGTGGTGGCGGAACATCGAAAAGAGGGGTGGACGCCGCCGGTGAAGGTAGATCTGGCCTGAGCGACCGAGTACGCCCCGCATCCCATTCGCCGGCCGAAGCCTCCGACGCCCGGCGCGGTTTTGGCGGTTGAGGCCCTACTGTGGAGCTATCGAGGAGTGGCAGTCCTCGAAGGACTGCCACTCCTTGTGGCCGATCCATTTTCCGGGGTGGCGAAGCGCCCCATGACCGTTGGCCGAGCCGAAAGCGATTCGTGGCATTTGCAGACCCGGTCGCGATGCGCCTTAGCTCGCGGGAATGCCAAGATCAGCCGCGCGCAGCTCGGCGACCCGAGAGTCGGCTGCCAAGACGAATGGGCAAGGCCCCCCAGCACCGCCCCCCCGGCCACCTTGCGAAACACGCTGGTTTCAGCCCATAAAATGGGGTATGTTACACCCTCCCACCACACTCGATCGGGAGATAACGCCATGCCCAAAATACGCCCTATCCTGTTGCTACTGGCCGCCGGCACATTCGCCAACACCGCCTCCGCGGAAATACTGGAAGACCAGTGGAGCCAGAAACTGACCGAGAGCCGGGGGAACAACCCTCCGGCGGCCTCTTCCACCGCCATGCGTGCCGCCCTGTTCTCGGGGCAGGTCGAGGACGGTTCCGGCGACACCGACACCTTTGGAAGCACCTCCCCGGTGCTGGATATCCTGACCCTTTCCGCCTACTTTAACGCCACCCACCTCACCGTCACCCTCTCCTTCAACATGAACATCCTGCCCTGTGAAAACTACACCGGTGTGATTCGTGAGAACGAGGTGTCCTTAAGCGGCTTTATCGACATCGACAGCGACCAGAACGGCACTACCGGAGTAGAATCTCATGTGTATAGCCAAACCGGCGCCAATCTAGGACTGGGCCAGGACTATTTCGTCGATCTCTGCACCTACTCCTCGGCGACCCAGACGGTTAATGTATTCCGGGGCACTGCACCACAGGATGTGACCGGCCAGGCATCTGCTGCCTATACCGCCTCCACCCTCACCCTGTCGATCCCCCTCAGCGCGCTCGGCAACGACGATGGTAATGTCAACCTGGCCGCCCTGACCGGCACCCTGTCGGAACCCTCCGATCTGGCGCCCAATGGAGGCGCTCTGTCGAGTGCTGCCGCGACGACCGGCGCCACCAGCTCCCAAGTCCAGAGCATTCCGGTATTCAACACCTTGGGTCTGCTGCTGCTGTCACTGCTGAGCGGAGTGGCCGCAAGCCGTGTACTGAAAAAACGGGGTTAGCCCAACGAAACGGTCTCGTTCCGAAATCCCCCCTCTTCCACGGGAGCGGTAGCATCCGCGATAGCCGGCTTTGACCCGGTTCCGTTATCGATCTGGTCGCGGATTGGAGTACACGCCTTGGCGTATGAGCGACGGTCGCACAGCCCCAGGGCTGTAGTCCGAAGAGAGGCAGAATCAATATCGAGGTTGCGAACCAATCTCATCGCCGATGAATGCCAGCGAACGCGATCCAACGATAAAAAAACCCCTAGCGGGCCGTGCCCGCTAGGGGTTTTTGCTTGCTGACCCGGGGTCGGAATCAGTAGCGATACGGCTGTTGTCCGTAGGGGCTCGGGGTGCGGTTGTAGCCGTTGTACCCGGGGTTGTAGTAACCCCCGCGATCGCTGCTGGGGTAGCCGTACTGCGGGTAGCTGGGGGCACTGGGCTGGTTGCCGCCGTAACCGGGGGCGTACCCTGGGTAGCCTCGCTGTGCGCCTCTTGCATCGTACCCGCGGCGATCGTCGTATCCGCGGCGATGATAATCGGAGCGCTGTCCCGCATAGCCACGGGTTGTCGCCGCCGCCGATTCTTCCCCGTTTGCGGTCCCTTCGCTTGCGCTCTCCTCTCCGGACGCATCAGCCCCGTAGGCTGGCGCCGCTTGTTCCGCTTCCGCCTGCGTATTCATCTCCGTCTCCGTCGGCGCGGCTTCGCCCTCCTGAATCTGGGCAGATGGTGCTTCGGAATCGTCTTCGACGGTTTCCGCGGCGGCTGGCGCCTGGGAGTACGTTGGCGCCGGTGTCGATGCCGGGGCAGCATATGGCGTGGCTTCGGGAGCCGCGGGCGCGCTGGCTGCCGCAGCCTCTTCCTCGGCGGCGGAGGCGGCGCTTTCAGCGCCTGTCTTCCCTTCGCCTGCGCGGTCATCCGCCGCCGCGGTTGCCGCCGCCTGGGAGGCCTCGGCCCTGGCTTCAGCCTTTTCCGCCATCTCCTCTACCACCGCCGCGGCGCTGTCCGGTATGGCGCTCTCGACGCCCTCATCCGGGGACTCCATGACCGGGGTCGGCTTGGGAGAGGTCTTCTCGGCGCCATGGCTGGTCGCCTTGTCCGCGCCTGGGACGGGCGTGCTGTGGGCGATATCCCGGATGTAGGCGAAACCTACGATCAGCACGATCAGAATGAAGATGATCTTTACCCAGAAGCCGCCTCCGGCTTCGCTCGAGGTCTCCTGGGCTTGTGAATCTGCGGACATGCTAGTCTCCTTGTGTTCGTTACGAGGTTGAATGTTGGCTGTAACCCTGCGCGGCACGTCGCTCTTTGCCGCCTGAGTCTCGGTTTCGCGCTCTCCAGCGGGCGCCGCGGCGGCCTGGGAAGGTTCGGGAGCGGCGCGTTTCTCATCGCTCTCCGCCGTTCCCTGCGTGGGCGGCTCCCCTTTCGGTCCACCCTGTTCAGGTTTTGGCTGGGTCCCGCCTTTCAAGGTATCCGCGGGCGAAGTGTCCCCGGGTTGGTCCGGCGTCGCCTTCTCCGCGGCTTGGGGATTTTCTACCTGCTGGGGCTTTTCGGCTTGCGCCGCCTGGTCGCTTGCCGACGGGGTTTCCGGTTCGGCGGGCGCCGCCTCCTTCGCTGGCGCCGCGGTCGCCGTCGTCGCGGTGGCCGTCTTCTTCGACGGCGCGGCCTTCTTGGCCGTTGCCTTTTTCTTTACGGTTTTCCTGGTCGCGGACTTCTTGACCGTCTTCTTGGCCGCTGCCTTCTTCTTCGGGGCCGCCTGCTTCTTGGTTACGGCCCTCTCGGTGGTTGACTTCTTCGTCTGCGATGTTTCGGATTCGGTGGTCGAACGTTCGTCTTTGTCTGCCATCTCTTCCGCTCCCCTAGGGTGCCTATTCGGTATCTTCTCTTCCCGATCAGTAACGCCAAACCTGCCACGCTACCCACTCGATATGTCCCGATTCTATCGGGAAGATTTCTTCGAGTCTAGCCAAACGACCGCGAACACCCCTCGCCAACTCTCGCTATTTCGTCAAATCGCCAAGCAATCGGCGGATCAAGGCTTCCACTTTCAACATCCCTTCCTCAAGGTTATGCCGAATGCCCTGCATGGTGATCGCCTCGCCGGAGAGCCCCGCGGCCCAGTTGGCGACCACCGAGCAGGTGGCGTAACAGAGATCGAGTTCCCGGGCCAGGCCCGCCTCGGGCATCGCGGTCATACCGACCAGATCACAGCCATCTCGCTTGAGTCGTTCGATCTCCTTGGCGGTCTCGAGTCGGGGGCCCTGGGTTACCCCGTAGGCGCCATCCTCCACCAGGCCGATTCCCGCCGCCCTTCCGGCCTGGATCAACCCCTGACGCAACGCCTCGCAGTAGGGATCGGTGAAGTCGACGTGGGTGACATGGGTGAGGTCATGCTCATAGAAGGTATGGTCCCGGCCCCAAGTATAGTCGATGATCTGATCCGGTATCGCCACCACGCCCGGCCCCATGTCCTCGCGAATACCGCCGGTGGCGGCCACCGCGATCACCCAATCCACGCCGGCGTGACGGATGGCCCACATGTTCGCGCGATAGTTGATCTGATGGGGCGGTATGGTATGCCCCGACCCATGCCGGGGCAGAAAGACCACCTCCGCGCCCTCCAGTCGCCCATGGGTGAGAGGGGCCGAGGGTTCGCCGAACGGCGTATGAACCACCTCGCGCCGGACAACCTCCAGTCCCTCCATGTTGGCGAGGCCGGTACCGCCGATAATCGCTAACTTCATCTTTCACCCTTATCCTGACCGCAAACCGAGGTATGATAACCCTTCCGCCGCCGAAAACAAACGCTCCTGACACGAAAAAGGGGCCAGCTATCCAGCATGACCCCTTTTCCACGGGACGCTACCGGGGTAGCAACCCGGCTGTCCTGGGCGCGCCGCTTACAGAGATCCCGCCTCTTCGGAAAGGTAGGAGGCCACGCCATCCGGGGTCGCCGTCATGCCCTTGTCACCCTCTTTCCAGCCCGCGGGGCAGACCTCGCCGTGCTCCTCGGTGAACTGAAGGGCATCGACCATGCGGATCATCTCGTCGATGTTGCGGCCAAGCGGCAGATCGTTGACCACCTGATGACGGACATTGCCCTCCTTGTCGATCAGGAAGGAGCCGCGAAAGGCGACCGCGCCATCCGGGGTCTCGACATCATAGGCCTTGCAGATATTGTGGGTCATATCGGCCACCAGCGTATAGCGCACCGGACCGATACCGCCCTGGTTGACCGGGGTGTTACGCCAGGCGTTATGGGTGAAGTGGGAGTCGATGGAGACCCCGATCACCTCCACATTGCGCTTGGTGAACTCTTCGAGGCGATGATCGAAGGCGATCAGTTCCGAAGGGCAGACGAAGGTGAAGTCCAGCGGGTAGAAGAAGACGACGGCGTACCTGCCCTTGGTGGCATCCTTGAAATTATAGTCGTCGACGATGGATCCATCGCCCAGTACGGCGGGAGCGGTAAAATCCGGAGCGGCTCGTCCTACTAAAACACCCATTGCGTTTCTCCTGTTGGCATTATCAAGAATCGTTCTACAATTTGAACGGCTAATAGTATAGCCTGAGCCGTCGCTATTCAAGGACCTGAGGCGATGGCGCAGTGCCATCAAGATAACGCGGCGCCCCCTTGTGACCCTGAAAAGAGCACCTTGCCAGGGAGACACGGAGATCGCCGAGGAGGATTTCTCCGTGTGCTCCGTGCCTCCGTAAGAGATTTTCGGGGTTTTGGCAATGCAGGGGAAATTTGTGCGCGGTAGAGCCAGGTTGGCCAACTCGCGCCACGCACCCCTGAGCCCGGAGCTGATTTTCCTGGAGCTGAGTTGAGGAAACGGCCACAAAAAAACCGCCCCGTGGGGCGGTTCCATGTATTCCGGGAAAACGGGGCCTGCCGGAGGCCGGCCACTTCCCGGCCATGCTAAACCGCGTTTGCCGCTGGCTCGCCGAACATGCCGGTCTCTTCAAGGCGCGGCAGCAGCACGTTCCGCTCACGCTCCAGGCGCTCTTCCACCACCCTGAACAGCTCCCGCGCCTCGACCAGAAACTCGTCGGTGAACTCGAAGTCACAATCCTTGAGCCATTTGCGGTAGAAGGAGTCGAACTGTTTGCGCAGCGGCTTTTCGCCGCTGATAAACCCCCAGGCGAGGGATTTCAGCTTGGGATCTTCATGGATCAGCAGAGCCGGGTAGACCCCACGATCTTCCGCCGCCAGATGTTGCTTGACCTTGTCGGCCAGGGTGCAGAGGTGCTCATGGGCCGCCTTCGCATTGGGTTTGATGGCGAGATTCTGCGGCGTACACATCGCCTTGAGCTCGCTCATCATGGCCAGAATTTCAGTTTGACGATCACGGAAATCAACCAGGGTACTCATCTTCAAATCCTCCAGGATGTCTTGTTTCTCGCGGAAGTATCGCGACGCACCGAGACGGGTTTGAATCGGCCCGCGACAGCTCCATAAGAAAACGTTAATATATTGAATTTCTTCGTTTTTTCGTTTTCTGGGGTGATTTATGACATATTTCTGGGTTGAGTGCAAGTCCTTTGTCGTCTCAGGGTGCAATTCAAAATGATGTGGAAAGGCCTTACGGTGATCGAAAAAGCCGACACACCAGTTTGAACCGCCCGGTCCTCTCGCTACTTCTTGTCGAACACCTTTTCCATCGCTTCGAGCAGCGTCTCCCGATTCGCGGGTTTGGTCAGGTAGGCATCGGCGCCCACCAAAACCCCGTGCGCCTTGTTGAACGCGGAGCCCTTGGAGGTGAGCATCACCACATGGGGCGACGGCTCGACCTTCTTGAGCGCCTTGCAGGTCTGGAAGCCGTCGATTCCCGGCATCATGACATCGAGAAAGATGAGGTCGTAGTGATTGCGCTTCTGCATGTCGATGGCGGTCTGGCCGTCGGAGGCGAATTCCGCCCGTATTCCCGCCCCTGCCAGGGTCAACTCCATCTGTTTCTGCACCAGCATCGAATCGTCCACCACCAGCACCCGCAGATCCACCTTGTTGGCTCTCGCCGCCCCGTCATCCTCCGTGACCCCCTTGAGGGTCTCGAAAATGCTGGTCTGGGTACCCGATACCTCGCCGCCGATATCCAGTTCCGGGGCGAAATTGAGCACCTCCATGGTGACCTGATCGAGTACCTTGAGAACCCGATTGGGCAATAGCGGACGCTCCACCTTGTAACCCTTGCGGCTCTTCGCCGCGGCATCGCCGCGATCATGGATCTGTACCACCGGCACGCCGACCGGCGCCAGACCGGGATCTCCATCCACCACCACGACGTCGGCATCGCTGAGGACGGAGTTCCTGGGCAGGAGTTGGTAGACCCGGGTCCGAAACTGGGACAGACGGACCGCACGATCCATCATCGCCTGTTCCACCTCTTTCACGCCTATCAGGCCAACCGTGAAGGTTCTATGCTCCATAGTCCGCTACCTCAGCCCCTTTTGATCTCTTATCGTTCGAACATGATATAGCATTGCCCGTTCAGGATATAGTCTCCAACGGACACAACGATGACTTTTCCCGCGTTTGTCGTGACATCATCCGCGGGTAGGATATTTCCGCGGCGGGGATAAGCCGTCGCCGCATGGGACGATCCTACGTGCCTCGGTTGCCGCCACGCAATTCCCCCGCGTCGCTTATTGCCCGATCAGCGTTGCAAGCCCATCGGACAAAATCAGGGCAGCAGCAGACGCCCCAGATCGGGAATCAGCACCGGTTGCCCCTGCCACTCGAAACAGGCGATCAGCAACCCCCGCCAGGCGGATGTCACCCCGCTAGGCGGTACCGCGTCCATCTCGTTTCCCACCGTGATCCCCTTGGGCGCCCGCCGCACCAGAATGCCGGCCCGCCGCACCATGGCATCCTGGGCCGCCTGATAGGCCAGAATCACGGTGTAGGGCGCGGCCTCCCCCGGCGTCGCGTCACCCGCCCCTTCGAGTCGGGAGAGATCGAGCAGAGGCATCACCTCGTTGTGCCTGACGATCACGTTGCGGCAATAGGCCGGTCCCCGCGGCACGCGATGAGATTGCGGGGTCTCCAGCACCTCCACCATCTCGTGTTCGCTAACCGCGATGGGGAACAGCGCCCCCACATCCAGCACCCATGCCTTCGCCCGCTCAGCCATGCTCGCCGCCCTCTTCGCGATGGAGATAGTCCGCCAGCCCGTCGACGTCGCAAAGGGTGGCGATACGCCGCTTGTCGGGGACCAGAAGGCCCGCGAGCAACCCCTCTTCGTCACCCAGGATCGGCGGCAGTTCATGGGTCGAGACCAGCGCGCCGGCGGCCACGTCATCGGCCTCGTCGCAAAACAGGCCAAAGGGACCCGAGGCGGCCTCGAACCAGAGGATCTTCGCCCGCGGCTCGCCCTGCCGAGGCCGCAGATCGCCATCGCAGCACCAGATGATCCCCTGCCGCTCCGACTGGGCATAGGCGATCTTCGAATCACCGGCGGAGAGCGCCACGGCGGCGCTATCAAATACCGCCGAGACCTTGTCCATCGCCACCGCCACCCACGAATGGTCGATCGAAAAGAGCACCCAGGGTCCCCCGTCGCCGACCTCGTGCTGCAATTCGACTTCCCGTCCCTCGTCGCTCATCTCGCTTCACCTCGCGATGAATTTCCGCCCCGTTGCAGCAACGCCGCCATGATACCGTGCAGTTGCTGCTGATCGAAGGGCTTGGTGAGATAATGGGTAACCCCGGCGGCCAGCGCCCGGTCGCGGTGCTTCTTGGTGGAACGGGAGGTAATCATCACCACCGGGATATTCGCCGTCTCCGGCTGCGCGCGCGCATGGGTGGTGAGTTCGAGGCCGTTCATCTTCGGCATCTCCATGTCGACCAGCAGCAGATCCGGCAGCTGCTCATCCATCAGGCGGATCGCATCCAGCCCGTCGATGGCGGGAACCGCCTGATAGCCGGCCGCCTCCACCGCGATCTCCAGCGACTTGCGCGCGCTCAGGGAATCATCCACCACCATCACTACAGGAACCCGCTCCGCCGTGTCATCGTCATAGTAGTTCTCAAAGAAATCCCGGTCCAGATCATCGGCGAGGGAACGTTCCCGCTCATCCCGCAACATCGCCCGCATATCGATGATCGGCGCCACGTCGCCATTGGCGAGAATACAGGCCCCGGCGACGCCCTTGACCGATTGCAACCAGGGACCCAGCTGCCGCACCACCACATCGCGGCTCTCCTCCGCCTTGTCCAGCAGCAGCGCCAGGGGGCTGGTATCCTGCTGGATGAGCAGCACGGTCTTGCCGATGTAATCCTGGAATTCCCGTTCGTCGCTGCCGCGTCCGATCAGCGAGGCGAAGGAGCGAATCCGGAAATCCTCGCTCCCCAGACGAAAGCGCCACCCACCCTCCGCGGCATAGATGGAGCCCTGATCGGGATAGAGGATCTGGTTGACGTCGTCACTGGGGATGGCGAAGCGCTGGCCGGCGTAACGCACCAGCAGCACCGGCGCGGAGACCAGGGTCAGCGGCAGGCGAATGGTGGTCTCCGCGCCCCCTTCGGGACGATTATTGAGCATCACCGTGCCGCCCAGGTCCTCCACCGACTGGCGCACCACGTCCATGCCGATGCCGCGGCCGGAGAGGGTGGTCACGTTCTGCTTGGTGGAGAATCCGGGCATCAGCACCAGCCGCAGCACCTCGTTATCCGGGAGGTCCTGTTGCAACTCCAGGCCGCGCTTGGCGGCGGTCTGACGAATGCGTTCGACATCGAAACCCGCGCCATCATCGAGCACGCGGATCAGGATGGTATTGCCCTGGCGACGAAAGCCGATATCGATGCGCCCCTCTTCCGGCTTGAGCTTTTGCAGACGTTTGGCCGGCATCTCGATACCGTGGTCGACGCTGTTGCGCAGCATGTGCATCAGCGCATCGCGCAGACCGCCGATGATATCCGTATCCGCCAGCAGGTGTTCGCCCTCGACGTGAATGCGCGCCTTCTTGCCGGCGGCGCGGCAGGCCTCGCGCACGGTGCGCTCGAGACGCGGCACCAGGACGCTGACCGGAATCATGCGCGTCGCCAGCACCGCCTCGTTCACATCGCGGCTGAGCCGCTCCTGGCGATGGGCGATCATGGCGAGATCCTGAAGCTGATCCTCGGCCAGCTTGGCGATCTCCTGGCTATCCACGAACGCCTCGTTGAGGGCACTGGCGATGCCGTGAAGCTCGTGGTACTGATCCATCTCCAGCGGATCGAAGTCCTCGCCGTGCTCGTCCGCCGGCTTGCTGCGCACCTCGACCAGGGTCTCGAGGTCGGCGAGCCTTTGGCTGGTGACCAGACCCTGGCGATGGATAGCGGTGACATACTCCAGCACCGGGGCGAGACGCCCCTGAAGTTGGGAGACGGCGGTGGTCATCTCCCCTACCAGCCGCATCAAGTCGATGATACGGCTGGTGGGCACCCGCAGCGAGCTCTCCGCCACCTGGGCCGGCGCGGCCTCGGCCCGGGCCGCCGCGGCGCCGCCCTTGACGCCGGCGGCGGACGCCTCCTTGAGACTCTCGCCGACCCGTTTCGCCCACTGAGCCAGGTCCCGAATCCGCTCGCCGGCATCATGAATCGGATCATTCTTGCCCTGAATCGCGCCCAGCAGATTGTCGAGCAGTTCGGCGTTCTCTTCGAGCATGCCCATCGCCGCTGGCGAAAAGGGTTCATCCCGGGGCGCCTGCAACACCACCTTGAGATACTGACCGATGCGCCGCAGCGGATGGATGCCGACGGTGCGCGACCAGTGCTCTACCGCCGCCGCCCGCCGCGCCGCCTCGGTGCGGCTCTCCTCCTGCTGGATGCGCTTTTCGTAGATCAGCCGGCACAGGGCGGCGGCATTATCCGGGGCCTCGATAAAAAACTCGTCGAGCATCTTGGGGTCGACATTCTCGTCCCATAGCAGCTCTTCGGGGCTGAGGTCGCCCTCCTCTTCGAGGGCATCCTCTTCGATCCGCTCCTCATCATCCTCGTTTTCACCGCTCAGCCTGGCGGCCCAGAGGTCCAGCTGGGCGAGCAGCGGGTCGAGGGAGGTGGGGATCTGGTCGTAACGCGCGGTGACCCCATCGAATATCCCCTCCAGGGTATCCGCCACCTCCACCAGCAGCCCTGCCAGCGCGTCCGGCGGCGGGCGCTCGCCAAGCCGCTCCAGCACATCTTCGAGGCGATGGGCGAAGATCTGCACCTGCGCCAGTCCGACCAGCGCGCAGGCGCCCTTCACCGTATGCGCGAGGCGCTGGGCCTCGGTCACCAGCTCCCCCAGCAGGCCCCCTTCACCGGCGGCGCGCAACAACACCGCCAGTTCGGCGACCTGATCCGGGGTTTCAACAAAGAAGGCCTCCGCCAGCCGCGGATCCAGATCCGCGGCCAAGGTGATGTCCGTGACCCCGCCCGCCGCCGATGCGGACGGGTCGACAACGCCGCCATCCGGCAAGGTCCCCGAAGCCGCTCCCAGGCGCTGGGCCCAGTCGGAGAAGCCGGCGAGGAGGCCGTCCACATCGACGCTGACCTGCTCCTCGCCCGCCTGGATGGCGTCGAACACCGACTCCAGGGTGTCGCCGGTCTCGGCCAGCAGATCCGCGAGCTCCGCCGGCGGCGCCTCCTCACCCAGCAACTCCAGCACGTCCTCCAGGTGATGCGCCAGGTCCCGCACCTCACCCAGCCCCACCAGCGCGCACGCCCCCTTGACGGTATGGGCCACCCGTTGCGCCTCGGTCACCCGCTCTCCGGCCAGCTCGCCGCGTTGCGCCGAGCGCAACAGCTCGCCCAGCTCGGCGACCTGATCCGGGGTCTCCAGATAGAAGGCCTCCGCCAGCCGCGGGTCCAGATCCTCGGCGAGTCGGGTACCGACACCGCCGCTCTCCATCGCCTCCAGATCGAAGCTGGGGAGGTCATCGAACAGGGAGGGCTCCTCCATGCCCATCGGATCGAAGGGCTCGCCCGCCTCGCTATCGCCCCCCAGGCTCGTATCGACGTCCAACCCGCCCAGCTCGGCCTCATCCGCCATCACCGGCTCTTCCCGGTCATCCGCCAGTTCGTTGAGCGTGATGAGGGCGGAGTCGCTCTCCTCCTCCCCAGGCAAGCTACTGGAGGTGTCGATGGTACCCTGATCCAGCGCCTCCTGCGGATTGATGTGGTGGGCCCACTGCCACAACTGCTCGACAAACGGGGCGCAATCGATGGGGGCGGATTTTTCACCGCTCAACAGCAGCTCGAAGAGCAGTTCGAGGATATCCGCCACCTCGATCAGCAAGTCCGCAAAACCGGCGGGTGGCGAATCGGCGCCCAGCCCTTCCAGCGCCTCTTCCAGCGGATAGGCGAGGTCGTAGACCTCATCCAGTCCGACGAAACCGCATGAGCCTTTGAGGGTGTGGGCCAGGCGCTGCGCCTCCATCATATCCCCGCCGGAGAGGCCCTCGCCCCGGCGCAGGAACTCCACCAGCGGCTGGACGATGCCCGGGGTCTCGGCGAAAAAGGCCTCGATCAGGCGGGGATCGACCTCCCCCCCCATGCGCAACGAGGTGCTCTCCTCGTCCGCGGACCCGTCATCGCCAAGGCCATCCGGCTGTTGCGCCTCCTCGTCTTCCTCCTCTTGCTGGGGATTGAGCTGTTTCGCCCACTCCCACAGCTTCTCCACATAGGGAGTGATATCGATGGGGGCCGCGGGGTCGTGGGCGGCGATGCCGTCGAACAGCCGCTCAATGACATCCGCGACTTCGATCAGCAGCTCACCGAACGCCGGCGAAGGCGGCCCGGCCTCCAGCCCCTCCAGCGCCTCTTCCAGGGGATAACTCAGGTCGTAGACCGATTGCAGACCGACGAAGGCGCAGGCGCCCTTGATGGTATGGGCTATCCGCTGCGCATCCCTCATCGCCTCGCCGATCAAGGCGCCATGCTCGATGCCGCGCAACATCGCCACCAGCTGCGCCGCCTGCTCCGGGGTCTCCTGAAAGAAGGCCTCCAGCAGCCGCGGATCGGTGGCCGGATCGAACAGCAGCGAGGCGCCGCCGCCATCTTGCGCGGATGGCTTGGCGTAGGCATCCGACACAGCCGAATTCTCGGCCTCCGCCGCGTCCGCGGCAGGGGGCTCATCGCCCTTCTCCCGCCGCGGGCGTTCATCCGGACCCGCCTCCATATCCAGACTGGAGAGGGTGGCGCCGAGCCAGGCGGTCTCGGTATCGAGGAGGGCGCGGATCTCGTAGAGGACGGCGGCGGGATCCGCCTCCTTTGGCGCATCCGCCGCGCCAAGGTGTTGAAACTGGGCGTCGAGGATGGTGATGGCGCGCAGCACCAGATTGACCCGCTCCTCCTCTACCTCCCCCTCCTCCATGGATTCGAGAAGATCCTCCAGCGCCTTGGCAAGGTCGGCGATCGCCGGGATCTCCATCGCCCTCGCCCCCGCCGCGACACTCCCCGCCAACTCCTCCGCATCCCGCGCCAGCTCGCCGTAGATCTCCAGATCGGGATCCCGCAGCAACTCACCGAGGACCGCGACCTCCTCCCGCCCCTGGCTGGCGAACCCCTGCCAGACATCGTCATCCACCTTCGCCCCAGGACGCAAATCGATCGCCTCCTCGCTGGCGGCGACCGCGCCGCTCGCTTCAGCGGGGGGCTGGCGGAGGGACCGCGCGTGGGGGGATAGCTCGGAATCGACGGAGACGCTGGCCAGGATCTCGGCGAGCAGCGTATCGGGGATGGGCCGCGGCCACTCGCGACGCTCGAGCGCCGCCTCGAAGCTGTCACGCAGGGTCTGCTTGCCCGGATTGGCGCAGAGGCCGATAAACGACGACAACCACCCGGTGAGCAGCTCGATCAGCAGGGTGCGCTTGATGTCGCCGCCGCCGGGGGCCGCGAAGGCCTGGAGGTTGGAGGCGACCCAGGTCATCATCTCGGCCATGGGTCGCAAATCCAGCGCCTCGGCGCTCTCGCGCAAGCCATCCAGGATCAGCGGCATGGGCGACAACGCACCGGCGCCGCCCCCATCGGCTTCCAGCGCCCTGCTCAGCTCGCCCTTGGCGAACTCCGCCTCTTCGGCCAGCAGGGCCAGTATTTCAGCGTCTGACATGACTCTCGTGCGACTCCAATCCGGCGCGGATCAATCTCTTCCTCACTCCGGCAATTTGAATACCGCCACCGAACTCACCAGCCGCCGGGCGTAATCCACCAGGTCGTTGGTCTGTTCGAGCTGACTGGTCAGCTGGGTGGCGGTCTTTTTGGTCTGCTCCCGAATCTGGTTGGCACGGGCGCGCAGGTTGACGGCGATACTCGCCTGCTCCTCGGTGCCGGAGGCGATCTCCTCCACCGACTCGACCAGGAAGTTGGTCGCCTTGAGGGTCTTGGCCATCTGCTGGGCCGCCTGATCCGCCTGTCGCGACCCGTCCACCACATTGCCGATGGCGTGATCCATCACCGCCATGGTGTCATTGGTCTCGGCGACGATATTCTTGACCAGGGTGGCGATCTGATCGGTCGCCTTGCGCGAGCTCTCGGCGAGGCGCTGCACCTCGTCGGCGACCACCGCGAAGCCGCGCCCCGCCTCGCCGGCGGAGGCGGCCTGCATGCTGGCGTTGAGGGCGAGTACGGTGGTGCGCTCGGCGATGCCGTTGATGACGTCGACGATGCCGGAGATCTCCTGGGTGCGTTCGCCGAGGCGCTTGATGCGCTTGCCCGTCTCCTGGATGGTCTCGCGGATCTTCTCCATGCCCTGTTTGCTGGTCAACACCGTGGTCGCCGCCGATTTGGTGGTGCGAATGGTGATATCGGCGATCTTGTTGGCGCGGCGCGCCGTCTCGGTAATCGCCATCAGCTTCTTGGAGGCATCCGCCAGCTCGCGGGCGGTCTGTTCGATCTCCAGCTGCTGCCTGCCACCCACCTCATGGACCTCGGTGGCCTGATTATTGACCTGATCCGAGGCCCGCTCCACCTGTTCGGCGATGCGCCGCACCTGGCGCAGCACCTTGGCGGTCTCGCCGGCGAGCTGGTTGATGGCGTCGGCGACCGGGCCGGTGGCATCCTCGGTGACCGGCACCTGCACCGTCAGATCGCGATCGCTGAGGGTCGATACCGCGCGCAACAGCGAGATGACCGAGTCGTTGAGCTGCTCCGCCTCCCGTTCGGTCTGGGCGAGATGGGCGACGCGTTCATCAAGCAGGTTGTCGAAGGCGCGGCCGAGCTGGCCGATCTCGTCGGGGATCAGCAGATGGGTGCGCGCCTCATGATCGCCGGTGGCCACCGCGGTGACCACCCGGTGGATATCCGCTACCGGCTTCACCAGCGAACGGGTGAGCACGATACCGAGCAGAATCGCCAGCAGCAAGCCGCCGGAGAGCACCGCCGCCGTCAACTGCATCGAGAGGCGGGCGTCCAGCCGGGAGGCGTTGAGGGCCTCCTGGGTCTCCTGCTGGGCAATGCCGATCTCGCGGGTCAGCAACTCGGTCATGGGCTCGATCAGGGCATCGGCGTCGTTCAGCAGAAAGCCCTCCAGAAAGCCCCGATTCTCCTTCTCGAAAAGCACCTGGATCTCCATCAGCGCCTCGCCGAACAGGGATCTCACCCGCTCCGCCTCGCGCAGCTCCTGCTCCTTGCCGCGGCGCTGCAACTCCTCCAGCCAGTTGCGGTAGCCTTCGTCGAACTTGGGCTCGAAGCTCTGGATCATCTCCCGCCCTTCGGCCCAGGTCATGGCGCCGATATTGACCTTGAAGACCGGCGACTGAAACTCCTCGCGGATCAGGGTGGTCATGGCGACCGTGTCCACCACCTTGTTCATGCGCACCGCGAGGCTGTCGATGGTGGCCGAAGAATTCTTCAGCGCCGCCAGCCCCACCGCGCCAACCACCAGCAGCAGTACCACCTGCACCGCCAGCATCAACCCCAGTCTCGGGCCGATATTGAGTCGATTCAGACCAATCATGACTCCAACTCCCTAACCATTATGCGACCTTTACTTTGCCCATTCCGCCCAACGCGCGTCATCCATGGAAACCCAGCCATCCGCCGTCAGGGTTATCGCCGACACGTAATCCGAACCCTGATTGTCGCTGGAAAAGTCGAGGGCGAAGCCCCCGATATCCAGCACCTTGCCCTTGGCCGCCGCAAGCAGATCGGCGCCGTTGGCCGCGCCTCCGCCGATCAATGCCAGCACCATCTTGCCCACCATGTAACCCTCAAGTGACAAGGTTGTAAAATCATCCCCCAGCGCCGCGCGCGCCTCGGCGACCAGCGGCATGTCGCTCGTCAGCGCCGGCGCCACTTGCGCGACCACCACTCGCCGCGCGACCTGTTCATCGATGCGGAAGCTGGTAAAGGCCTCGCGCAGGGTCTCCGCCCCGGTGGTGGAGAGCATCGCCACCGTCCAGCCCTCGCCCTTGTAGCGGGAGTAGCCGACGAACTTGCTCAGGGCGGTATGCACCCCCGCCGAGATCACCAGTTTGCAGCGATTTCCCGAACTCGCCTCCCACTCCTTGAGCGAGCCGTAACCGTCCCGCGACACCAGGGTATTGCGGGTATACACCCCGACCGGACCGATGTTGTTGAGCTCGGCCCCGGCCTTGGCGTTGATGATCGTATCCATCCCCTTGATCTGTTCCGGCGCGCCGCCGTTGGCCGCCAGCGCGTCGCGAATCCCGCGCAGGCCGGCGAGGCCGGCCTCGTCACCCTGCACATAGGCGCAGACATCGGTGACCTGAAAGCCGTTGGCCAGGGCGCGTCGGATCAGGTAATCCGCCTCCTGGCGATAGCTCGGACGCAGATTGATCGCCGTCGGCTCGGACCGTAGCGCGTCGAGGCCGCTGAAGAAACCGATCATCGGCGCGCCGCTCTCGCGCAGCGCCGCCAACGACGCGGCAATCGACGCGGTCTCGCTGTTGGCGACGAAGGCCAGCGGCCCCTCCGCGGCGGCCTCCCGGACCCGCGCCGCCGCATCCTGGGGTTGATAGCCATGGTCGCGGGTGTCGATGATCACATCCGAACGCCCCGCCAGCGCCGCATCCAGCCCGAGCTTCAGGCCCTGGCCGACCCCCTTGCTCTCACCCGAGAAATCCCCCACCATCACCAAAGTGGCGGCAAAGGCGGGGGGAGAGGCCAGCAGCAACAGCCAGCACAGCAGCATGGCGCAACGCGTCAGCCCGGACGGCGCAACGCCCGCCCCCGCTGAACGTGGTCCTGGTGCCGGTTTGTGTTCTCCGAAATCTGTCATCGTCTCTGCGTCTTGCCCGGCAAGGTTGTGAGTTTGAGCAGCCATTCGCCTCCGCGGCGCACTCAGTTCAGCTGCGCCAGCTTCTCCAGCAACGCGATATGATTCAGCACAAAATAGACCTGATCGTCGATCCGATAGGCCTTGATCACAGCAGCGGCGGTAATGTCACCGGAATCCAGCGGCTGATCCACCCGCGCGCTCTCCGTGACCTTCACCTGTTTCGGCAGCCCATCAATAACCAGCCCCGCGGCCTGCTCGCCTCGCCCCACCACCAACACCCAGCGATAACCGCCACCGCCGCCAAAGGTCTTGCGGATGTCGAAGATCGGCACCAGACTGCCGCGAAGATTGATCAGTCCGCGGCAACTAGCGGGGGTATTGGGCACCGGGAAGATGCTGGGCGCGTCCAGCACCTCCATCAGCGGATTGCCCTCCAGGGTGAAGCGGCGACCGCCCATCTCGAAGTTGCGACGCATCACCGCCACCTCGGCCTCGGCGGGCGCGATGCGACCGTCGCGAACCACGGTGCGCTGCAACCCCCGCGAGAGGGCCGCCACCGGCGTCATCAGCTGAACCTCTTCCATCGCTTACCCGCCTCTTCTCGCGCCCCCGGCTCAGGCGAACTTGCCGAGGGTCTCAAGGATCTCTTCTTCCGTATAAGGCTTGATGATATAGCCCACCGCCCCCTGCTCCGCGGCCCATACCTTGTCCGCCTTGTTCTTCTTGGAGCTGACCATGATCACCGGTATGTCCTGGGTCGCGGCATCCCCGCGCAGGGTGCGGCAGGTCTTGAAGCCGTCCATGCCGCCGCTCATCATGATATCCAGAAAGATCACCCGAGGCTTTTCCTGTTTGGCCAGATCCAGCGCCTCCATGCCGCTGTTGGCGGTGATGACCTTGTGGCCGGCACGCTCCACGATAGCGGTGAGGTTGGTGCGTTCCACCTCCGAGTCGTCCACGATCATCACCTTCAGTTCATCCGAATACAGGCCCATTTTATTCTTCCTCCGCGCAAAAGGCTTCAGTACCTCGCCGCACACGGCTCGCCACAGGAGAAGTATGGGAAGGTATGATGGATGGTAGTTTAACCAACAAAACCGATGATTACTATATTTATCTCAGGTAAGTTGGCAAGTTTTCTTTGGTCGTTTTCAGGCAATTTCCCGTTGCGCCAACGCCGTCTCACTCTTCAGCAGGCGTCGGTAGTCCCCCAGCGGCAGCTCCACATCGATGTCCCAACCGCCGTCGTCGTTGATCGATTCATGGAGAATCCAGCCCTTGCTGAAGAGACGCGCCCGCAACCGACCGTCCGCCGGCCCCAGGCTGAGGCGCTTGCGCACCACGTCGCCGCGACTGAACTCGGCCAGCGCCTCCAGCAGCAGCTCCAGCCCATCGCCGCGCCGGGCCGAGATCCACACCCGCCACGGCCGGCCCTCCTCGTCCCGCTCCAGGCGCGGTTCGCCCTGCTCCAGGCTGTCGATCTTGTTGAACACCTGAAGACAGGGGATCTCCGCCGCGCCGATGCGCGCCAGCACCTCGTGGACATGCTCGATGTTTTCATCCCGGCGATGGCTGGCGGTATCGATGACATGCAGCAGCAGGTCGGCGGAGATGGTCTCTTGCAGGGTGGAGCGAAAGGCGGCGACCAGTTCATGGGGCAGCCGCGACACGAAACCCACCGTATCCGCCAGCACCAGCGCCCGGCCATTGGGGGGTTCGATACGGCGCAGCGTGGGATCGAGGGTGGCGAAGAGCTGGTCCTCGGCGAACACGGCGGCGTCGGTGAGGGCATTGAAGAGGGTCGACTTGCCGGCATTGGTGTAGCCAACCAGCGAGACGGTGGGGATCTCCGCGCGATCGCGGGCCTTGCGCCCCTGGTCGCGCTGGGAGTCGACCCGCTCCAGTCGCCGCCGGATCTGGGCGATGCGGGCCTGCAGCAGACGCCGGTCGGTCTCCAGCTGGGTCTCGCCGGGACCGCGCAGGCCGATGCCGCCTTTTTGACGTTCGAGATGGGTCCAGCCCCGCACCAGCCGGGTGGAGAGGTGGCGAAGCTGGGCCAGCTCGACCTGGAGCTTGCCTTCGAAGGATTGGGCGCGCTGGGCGAAGATATCCAGAATCAGGCCGGTGCGATCAAGCACCCGACACTGAAACTCCCGCTCCAGGTTGCGTTCCTGGCTGGGCGAGAGTTCGTGGTTGAAGATCACCAGCTCGATACCCGACTCCGGCGCCTGCTCGCGGATCTCCGCCGCCTTGCCGCGACCGATGTAGAAGCGGGGGTCCGGGGTGGCGCGGGTGGCGCCGATCAGGGCGACGATCTCCCCCCCGGCGGCCCGCGCCAGCTCCCGAAACTCGTGCAGCTCTTCCGGATCGGCGGGACCGCCGGGGGATTGGTGAACCAGCAGTGTACGCTCACCCTTTTTGGGACGTTCAAACACCTAACGCATCAGCCCGGCGAGACTCAGAAATTCCCTGGCTCAGGGACTCCGTTCTCTTGCGGCGGCTGCAAGCGCACATTGCGCGACGGCACCACCGTCGAGATCGCGTGCTTGTACACCATCTGGCTGACGCTGTTCTTCAACAGCACCACGAACTGGTCGAAGGATTCGATCTGCCCCTGGAGTTTTATTCCATTAACCAGAAAAATGGATACCGGCACTCTCTCTTTCCGTAAGGCATTGAGAAACGGATCCTGCAAACTCTGTCCCTTAGACATCAATAGCTCCTGTTGGTCTAGTTGTTTTCGATCAGGGTATGACCTGCCGCGAACCCCGAAGTAGCGGGGAAAAATCACAACCGCTAGGATAGCACAGAGTCGCTGCTGATAACGTGAATTATGTAAGACTCCCAGCGATCACTTTCAAGGCGTCAGCAAGGAGATCGCCCTGCTCCGGATCCAGCCAGTGCACCCCCTGCTCGCGACGCAGCCAGGTGATCTGCCGTTTCGCCAGTTGCCGCGTGGCGGCGATGCCACGCGCGATCATCTCGTCGCGATCGCACTCCCCCCGCAGATAGGCGGCCATCTGCCGATAGCCGACGCAGCGCAGCGCGGGCATCGCCGGCGACAGGTCGCCGCGGCCGAGCAGGCCCGCCACCTCCTCCTCGAAGCCCGCCTCCAGCATCGCGTGGAAACGCCCCTCGATGCGTTCATGCAATACCTTGCGGTCGCCGGGTGCGACGGCGAGTTTGACCGTGGCATAGGGCAAGGCGTTCCCGCGTTCGCCGATCCGTTCCGACATCGGCGCGCCGGTCAGCTCGAAGACCTCCAGGGCGCGGCAGATCCGCTGCGGGTCGTTGGGGTGGATGCGCGCCGCCGCGGCCGGGTCGACCTGCCCCAGGCGGGCATGCATCGCCGCCCAGCCGCCCCGTCGCGCCTCCCCTTCGAGTCGCTCGCGCAGGCCGGGATCCGCCTCCGGGAGATCGGACAGGCCATGCAACAGGGCGCGAAAATAGAGCATGGTACCGCCCACCAGCAGCGGGATCCCGCCGTCGGCGAGGATCGCCTCGATCTCGCCCAGGGCATCCCGGCGAAAGCGTTCGGCGGAGTAGCTCTCGTTCGGCTCGATCCGATCGATCAGGCGATGGGGGGCAAGGGCCAGCTCCTCCGGCCCCGGCTTGGCGGTGCCGATATCCATGCCGCGATAGACCAGCGCCGAATCGACACTGATCAATTCGCAGCCCAGCGCCTCCCGCAACTGGATCGCCAACGCGGTCTTGCCCGACGCAGTCGGCCCCATCAGGCAGATCACCGTCTTGTTCGCCGCCAGCGCGGCGACCTCGGCCTCATCCATCCCGACTGAGCCCCCTCTCTCGACAACCCGCTTTTCCGGGCATCTCTAACCCCAACAAACGCTCACGCAGGCACCGAGCCAATGTCATTAACTTAAGCCACCATGGCATTATCCGGAAATGATGCGCCTCATTTCGTGGGTGCGCCGAGCGTTTTTGGTTCTGCATAGGATGTGCCGTCGACCGAGCGACAAGGCTCTTTCTTCGGCACATCCTATGCCGGCCCGGCGATTTCCGGGCTGCCCCGGAGTAAGACGCATCAAGGGCGGGAACCTGACGTGGCGCTTAAGTTAACAACATTGGGCGCGGAGCACCCGGAGATCTACTCCTCTGCGTGAAAAACCTTGTCAAAACCTTGGCGCAGCTGGACCAGCTCCCGCAATACCGCGGTGGCGAAACTGCCAGACGGCAGGGCGAAGGAGAACTCCACATCGCCGTCGTCGATCTGGCGCCAGGCCATCTCCCGCACCGGCAGGCGCAGCGAGCGCCGCTCCTGATCGAGGCCAAAGCGCTCCAGCCCCTCCCGCCAGGCGGCATAGGGCTCGGTCTCGCGCCGCTCCACCTCGGCGGCATCGGCGGTGGTCATCAACTCGCCCCGGCCCCACATCGCCCCGGTCGGGTGGATATCCAGGGTCGCCAGTCGCTCGGCGAGAGCGTCGTCCCCCACCTCGGCGGTGAAGACCGCCCGCTTGCCATCGAGCATCATCACGTCTCCAGCTACGCCGCGATCCCAACTCCCCTCCTCGACCCGAGAGGCGAGGATGCGGTTGAAGAGAAACGAGCGGGCCGCCGAGAGGTAAAGGCCCTTTTTGTGCCGACTGAGCCTGCCCGCGCCCTGGCTGAAGAGTCGCTGGGCGGCGATCAGGTTGCCGCCGTCACGGCCGAAGCGCTGCTCGCCAAAATAATTGGGCACGCCCCCCTTCGCGATGGCGACGACCCGTTGCGCCAGACCGTCCAGATCCCCTTCGACCTCTCTGATTCGAATACGAAAGCGATTGAGGGAAATCGCCCCCCGCCGCAACTTACGCCCATGCCGGACGATATCCAGCACTCGAATGCCCTCCCCCTCCAGAGAGGCGGGATCCGGATCCTGGCCGATCGGCTGGCGCAGGCTGAACCACTGGCGGGTCACGGCGTGCCGATCCTTCATGCCGGCATAAGCCACATCCCGAACCGGCATCGCCAACGCCCGGGCCAGATGGCGGGCCACCCACTCGGTATTGGCATCCCGCTTTTCAACGTGAATCATCAGGTGCTCACCGGCCCCGTCCGGCTCGAAGCAGAGCGCCTCATCCACGAAAAAGTCCTCCGGCTCGGCGCGCATCACGCCGCGAATGCAGTGCCCACCCCAAGCGTAGGGCAGTTTCTCCCAGGCCCGGGCTATATCGATCTCACTCATTAGGCTTGCTCTTGCTTGAATCGGCTTAGGCGATTTCCAGAAAAGACCATACCGAGAACCCCGAAGTGTCCCCGGCGGTTGAAGTTTACTTCCTGCATCGACCGAAGGGTTCCCTCCCCCGCCGGGGGAGGGTCAGGGAGGGGGTGCGGGAGTTGGCGGGAGACAATTCGAACTTCCCTGCCAATGCCGAAGACCCTCCCCCCAGCCCCCTCCCAGCGGGAGGGGGAGTGGTTTTTCTGTTTTTGCGTAATACTCCGAAAATGCCATCAATCACCACTTTTATTCGGAGGAATTAACCTTGCGTTTCAATACGACCATAGATAAAAGCTTTCTCGGAAATCGCCTTATTCTTCATCGAGAAGCACCACCGCATGGGCGGCGATGCCCTCCTCCCGCCCGGCGAAGCCCAGACCCTCGGTGGTGGTCGCCTTGACGTTGACCCGATCCGTGTCGATAGCGAGATCCTGAGCGATCCTTTCCCGCATGACGGGAACATGAGGGGCGATGCGCGGGCGCTGGGCGATGATGGTCATATCGCAATTGTGCACCCTCAGCCCCCTCTCCGCCAACAACTCGACCACGCCGCGCAACAGATCCCGGCTATCCGCACCCGCCCAACGCGGATCCGTATCCGGAAAATGGCCGCCGATATCCCCCAACCCGGCGGCCCCCAGCAACGCATCGCACAGGGCATGCAGCAGCACATCCCCATCCGAATGCGCCAGCAGCCCCCGATCATGCTCGATGCCCACCCCCCCCAGCACCACCCCGTCGCCCTGGGTAAACCGATGGACATCATACCCCTGCCCGATTCGCATTATTGTCGCTCCCCCCATCCAATCCGATAACGCGCCCGCATGATACCCAATCACCGCCCGTAACAGAAGCGACCCCCATGCCGCTTGACTCTTGTCGAATCCATGCAAAAACCACAGAGAACACAGAGCGCACAGAGGATGGAGCACCTCAACGAGGACAATGGGATTGGAGGCTTGATCATGGCTCGTTCCCAAGGTCCCCCATTCGGCTCGTTTCGGCTCGTTCCCAAGGTCCCCCTTGGGAACGCACGTCTTGCAAGCTCTAGCTTGCCGACCCGTCGGGCAGCATGAGCTGCCAAGACTTGGGTTCACAAGCTGGAGAGACTGTGAAAGTATTCTGAAAAAGCCCCTCTCCCCGAGGGAGAGGGGTTGGGGTGAGGGCAAGAATCAAGCACTTGCGCTCGAATCATGCCCTCACCCCGGCCCTCTCCCAAAGGGAGAGGGAGAAAGACAGAATACTTTCACAGTCTCTGGAGCTCGGGAACCAGCGGAACCAGCGAAAACAAAAAATCCTGTCAATCCTGAGCAATCCCGTGAATCCTGTCCATTAAACCCTGGGGAGAAGGATCGGCATTCCCCACACGCCAAGGCACGTACCCCTGCCACCAAACCCGGCCCCCTGCTAACCCCATTCTCCGTGACCCTTCTTGCCCGCGGAATCGCCTCAAGCCGATTTAGGCGTGCCTTTCGGTTACCGCATCGCCTATAATTCCCAATTTGAAACCTATCAGATTCATCACGATGTGAGGGAAATACCCGGAGCGGGAAACCCGCCCCCGGATGGGATCGTACACGACCCACGCGCTATGGAGGCAACATGGATATCGACATCGAACAACTCACTCGCTTCGTCCCCCTCGAATCACTAGACGAGGCGGCGTTGCGAGAGTTGGGCAATCTGGTAGAGATCAGCCGCTTTCCGCGGGACAGCCAGATCTTCAACTTCGGCGACGCCGACGAGGAGTTCATCTACCTGCTCGAAGGCGAAGTGGCGCTCACCAGCAAGGACGGCGACGTCAAGCTCATCGAGGCCGGCGACGATCAGGCCCGCTACCCCCTCGCCAACCTCAAGCCGCGTCAGTTCAAGGGCGCCATTCGCTCCGACGAAGCGGTGATCATGAGCATCGACGGCCAGACCCTGGAACGGATGCTGGCCTGGGGCAACATCCCCAGCGGCTCTGACGGCGTGATGGAGGTCAACGAAAGCGACGCCTTCGAGGCCACGGTTACCCAGGACATGGACTGGACCCTGGCCCTGCTACGCACCAAGGCGTTCCTGCAACTCCCCTCCTCCAACATCGAGAAGCTGTTCGAATCCTTCGAACCGGTGCCGGTGCGGGAGGGGGATATGGTGATCCGCTTCGGCGAACCCGGGGATTTCTACTACATCATCCAGGAAGGCAGCTGCAAGGTGACCCGTCCCACCGCCCGCGGCGAGATCAAGCTGGCCGAGCTGCACAAGTTCGACAGCTTCGGCGAAGACGCGCTGATCGCCGACGAACCGCGCAACGCCACCATCACCATGCTCACGGACGGGCTGCTGTTGCGCCTATCCAAGGAGAAGTTCAGCACCCTGCTCAAGGCCCCGCTGGTGAAGTGGGTCTCCCTCACCGAGGCCAACACCCTGCTGCGCAACGGCGCGGTGAAGGTGGATGTGCGCACCGAAAACGAATACGCCCACAACGGCCTCAAGGGGAGCATCAACATCCCCCTCTACATGATGCGCCTGAAGGCCCCGGCGATGGACGCCAACCGCAAGTACCTGCTCTATTGCGATACCGGCATCCGCAGCGAGGCGGCGGCCTTCATCCTCGCCAATCGCGGCCTCGACGTCTATGTACTCCGCGGCGGCCTCAGTTCCGCCTTCGCGCCCACCGGGAAATAGCGCCAATGACACTCGACCCCCATAAATTCAAACGGCTGATCCCCATCGAATCCCTGCCCCTGCGCAGCCAGCGGGAACTGGCCAGGCGACTGAAAATCGAAACCCTGAAAAAGGGTAAGGCCGTCTTCTCCAGCGGCGATACCGACGATGACTTCATCTACTTGCAGGAAGGCCTGCTGGAACTGGTGGCCAACGACAACCAGCACCTGATCATCGACGCCGAGAGCGAAGACGCCCGCTCGCCCCTCTCCAACCTCAAGCCACGCCGTTACCGCGCCACCGTCGCCTCCCGCGAGGCGACCATCCTGCGCGTCCCCGGCGACATCATCGAAAACCTGCTGGCGATGGGCGAGACGCCGTCTCAGCCGGAAGAAGGCCTCGACCTGATCGAGATCTACGAATTCAAGACCCCGGAAGACCAGAGCTGGATGATGGCGCTGCTCAACACCAACGCCTTCCGGCGTCTGCCCGCCGCCAACATCTCCAATCTGTTCAACTCGTTTGAGGAGATCCAGACCAGGGCGGGCGAGGTGATCGTCAACTATGGCGAGCGCGGCGACTACTACTATGTGATTCGCGCCGGCCGCTGCAAGGTGTGGCGACCCACCGATACCGGCAATGTGGAGCTGGCGCAGCTCGGCGAATGCGACAGCTTCGGCGAAGAGGCGCTGATCTCCGACCGCCCCCGCAACGCCAGCGTTGAGATGATCACCGACGGCGCCCTGATGCGCCTCTCCAAAGAGAAGTTCACCACCCTGCTGAAGGACCCCCTGATTCGCCCGATCACCATGAAGCAGGCCAAGCCGCTGCTCAAGAAGGAGGGGGCCTTCAAGGTAGACGTGCGCACCGAAAACGAATATGTGCGTAGCGGCATTCGCGGCAGCATCAACATCCCCCTGCACATGCTGCGCAGCAAGGCCAAGGTACTCGACCACTCCAAGAAATACATCCTCTTCTGCAACAACGGCGTGCGCAGCGAGGCCGCCGCCTTCATCCTCGCCAGCCTCGGGCTCGACGTCTACTTCCTCAAGGGCGGCCTCAACGCGGTAATCGCCGAGCGGGAACGCCGCGAACACAACAAGAGCAAGGCCTGATTCATGCGCGTCCTCGGCATAGAAACCTCCTGCGACGAAACCGCCGCCGCCGTCTACGACAGCGAGCGGGGACTCCTCGCCCACCGCCTCTACAGCCAGGTCGAACTCCACGCCGAGTATGGCGGCGTGGTGCCCGAGCTCGCCTCCCGCGACCACATCCGCAAGCTACTGCCGATCGTCGACGAGGTGCTCAGCGAATCAAACAGCGGCCCCGATGACATCGACGGCATCGCCTACACCGCCGGCCCCGGCCTCATCGGCGCGCTCATGGTCGGCACATCCTTCGGCCGCTCCCTCGCCTGGAGCTGGGGCAAACCCGCGGTCGCCGTCCACCACATGGAGGGCCACCTCCTCGCCCCCATGCTCGAAGACAATCCGCCCCCCTTCCCCTTCGTCGCCCTGCTCGTCTCCGGCGGCCACAGCCAACTGGTGGACGTGCGCGGTGTCGGCGACTACCGGCTAATGGGCGAATCCGTCGACGACGCCGCCGGCGAGGCCTTCGACAAGACCGCCAAGCTCCTCGACCTCCCCTACCCCGGCGGCCCCGCCCTCTCCAGCCTCGCCGAATCCGGTCGCCCCGACCGATACCGCTTCCCCCGCCCCATGACCGACCGCCCCGGCCTCGACATGAGCTTCAGCGGTCTAAAAACCTTCGCCCTCAACACCCTCAAGGACGCCATCGCCCAACACGGCGACCCGCTCCCAGAACAGATCCGCGCCGACATCGCCCTCGCCTTCGAACAGGCCCTGGTCGAAACCCTCGCCATCAAATGCCGCCGCGCCATCCGCGAATCCGGCCACCAACGCCTCATCCTCGCCGGCGGCGTCAGCGCCAACACCCGCCTGCGCAGCCACATGCGCGAGATCATGGAAAAGGAACAGATCGAAGTCCGCTACCCCCGACTCGAATTCTGCACCGACAATGGGGCCATGATCGCCTATGCCGGCTGGCAGAGACTCCGAAAAGGCGCCCACGAGAACCTCTCATTCCGCCCCAAACCCCGCTGGCCCCTGAACGAATAATCCAGCTGGCATCGGCCCGCCTCTCCCCGAGCTTTGCAACTTTTTGCAGCTGCTTCACCGCGCTGAGGCTATGAAAATATTCGTCTTTTCTCCCTCTCCCTTTGGGGCGGGCCGGGGTTA
>JAABSM010000079.1 GCA_011390365.1 Gammaproteobacteria bacterium | reverse complement strand
AAAAAATCCTGTCAATCCTGCAACATCCTGTTAATCCTGTCTATTCTTCTTTTTTAAGAAGTATCGTCGAGCTCCGCCCCCTCTTTCTCTGGCGGCATCTCACTGGCCGGACGGGGCTTGCAGCCCCGTCCGCACCGTTATCTGCGAGCAATGCGGTTGCAGTGGGCGGAATGGATAAATAAAGGTGGGGACGGGTGTGCAACACCCGTCCCGCAGCCTGAGCGGTGTCACCAGCCAAAAAATCCTGTCAATCCTGCAACATCCTGTTAATCCTGTCTATTCTTCTGTCTTAAGGAGTATCGTCGAGCTCCGCCCCCTCTTTCTCTGGCGGCATCAGGTCTTCCTTGCTGATACCCAGCGCCAGTACGGCGGCGGAGGCGACGTAGATGGAGGAGTAGGTACCCACCACCACGCCGACGATGAGGGCGAGGGCGAAGCCATGGATGATCTCGCCGCCGAGGATGAACAGAGCGAACAACACCAGCAGGGTGGTCAGCGAGGTGACCAGGGTGCGCGCCAGGGTCTGATTGAGGGAGCGGTTGATGATCTCTTCCGGGCTGCCCTTGCGCATCTTGCGAAAATTCTCGCGAATGCGGTCATAGACGACGATGGTATCGTTGAGGGAGTAGCCGATCACCGCCAGCACCGCCGCCAGTACCGGCAGGTCAAACTCGATCTGGAAAAGGGAGAAGACCCCCAGCACCAGCACCACGTCGTGCACCAGGGCGATGATGGAACCCAGGGCGAAGCGGTATTCGAAGCGCAGGCCGACGTAGATGAGGATGCCGATGAGGGCGTAGAGCATGGCCAGGCCGCCCTGCTCCGTGAGTTCATCACCCACCTTGGAGCCGACGAACTCGACCCGGCGCAGATCCAAGTCGCCGCCGCCGGCGGCGTTGAGCAGGGCGAAGGCGCGGTTGCTGATCTCCGCCTTGTCGGTGGCGCTGCCCGCTTCGGTCTCCTCGCTCGGGGGGAGCTGGATGAGGATGTCACTATCGGTGCCGAATAGCTGGACCGTGGCATCGCCGAAGCCGCCCTGGTCCAGCACGTCGCGGGCCGCGTTGAGGTCCACCGCCTGGGGATAGCCCACCTCGATCAGGGTTCCGCCGGTGAAGTCGATACCGAAATCGAAGCCCCTGCCGAAGAAGGAGACGATGGAGATGAGGATCAATGCCCCGGAGAAGATCATGGCCAGCTTGCGCTTGCTCATGAAGTCGAGGCGATTATCGGTACTGATGATCTGTTTCATGACTGGAGACTCCTTGCGCTTCGCCTAAATGGCCAGCTTGTTGACCTTTTTGCCGCCGTAGACCCGATTGACCACGGCGCGGGTGCCGACGATGGCGGTGAACATGGAGGTGAGAATGCCGATGAAGAGGGTTACGGCGAAGCCCTTGATCGGTCCGGTACCGAAGCTGTAGAGCACCAGCGCGGCGATCAGGGTGGTGATATTGGCGTCGACGATGGTCGACAGGGCCTTCTCATAACCGGCATGAATACTCGCCTGGGGCGTGCTGCCGACGCGAATCTCCTCGCGGATGCGCTCGAAGATGAGTACGTTGGCATCCACCGCCATGCCCACGGTGAGGACGATACCGGCGATGCCGGGCAGGGTCAGGGTGGCCTGCAACATGGAGAGCACCGCCACGATCAGCACCAGGTTGGTAACCAGCGCCAGGTCGGCGATAAGGCCGAAGGCCCGATAGTAGACCGCCATGAAGAGCATCACCAGCACCAGGCCGATCATCACCGAGCGAAAGCCCTGGTCGATGTTGTCCTGGCCCAGGCTGGGGCCGATGGTGCGCTCCTCGACGATCTCGATGGGCGCGGCCAGGGCGCCGGCGCGCAGCAGCAGGGCCAACTCGTGGGCCTCTTCGTTGCTGTCCAGGCCGGTGGTCTGGAAACGGCTGCCGAAGGGTTCGAGGATATTGGCGACGCTGATCACCTCTTCCACCAGCTCCTTGCGCTTGACCAGCTCGCCATCCACCTCCTCGGTGGTGGTGCGGGTCTCGATGAAGACCACCGCCATCGGCTTGTTGACGTTCTCGGTGGTGACGTCGCGCATGCGCCTTCCGCCCGCGCCATCGAGGGAGACGGTGACCATCGGCGAGCCGGAGCGGGTATCGATGCCGGACATGGCGTTGGTGATCTGGTTACCGGTGACGATCACCTGTTTCTTCAGCAGGATCGGCATGCCGTCACGGGTCTGGTAGAGCTTGGATCCCGGCGGCACGCGACCGTCGAGGGCATCCTGGACGTTGCCCTCGGTATCCTCCAGGCGATACTCCAGCGTAGCGGTGGCGCTCAGAATATCCTTCAGCGCGCCGGGATCCTTGGCCCCCGGGAGTTGCACCACGATGCGCCGCTCGCCCTGCTGCTGGATGATCGGCTCGGCCACGCCCATTTCGTTGACGCGATTTCGCAGGGTAGTGATGTTCTGTTGCAGGGCGAACTTGCGCACCTCCCGCTTCTCCTGATCCGGCATGGTCGCGGCGACCACGAAGTCGCCGCCCTGATCACGGGTGGTGATATCCAGATTGCGAAATTCGTCGTTAATGGCATCCGCCGCCTGATCCCGCAACGCCGCGTCCTTGAAGGTGATCTGCACGCCGTCCGGCAACTCCGCCACGTTGGTGTAACGCATCCGCTCCTTGCGCAGCAGGATGCGAATGTCGCTGGCGTAGCGATCCACCGCCTGCACCAGCGCCGCGTCCATGTCGACGTCGATCAGCACATGGATACCGCCGCGCAGATCGAGACCGAGGTACATGGGCTCGGCGCCGATGCCGGTGAGCCAGTCGGGCACGTCCGGCGACAGGGTCATGGCGCTGATGTAGCCGTCCCCCAGTTGCCGCGCCAGCACATCCTGGGCGGCCAACTGATCGGCGGTCTCATTGAAGCGGACCAGCAACTCGTTCTCCCCCTCCTCCACCGCCTTGTAGACGATGCCCGCCTTCTCCAGCGCGCCGGAGACCCGCTCCGCGGTCTGGGCATCGATGCCAATCTCTCGATCGGCGGTGATCTGGATGGCCGGGTCCTGATCGAAGATGTTGGGCAGGGCGTAGACCAAGCCCATCAACATCACCAGGGCGACCAGCAGGTTCTTCCAAAGGGGATATCTGTTCATGCCACGTTTACTTTTGCTGGGTTTCTCTTTCGCCCCTGGCACGATAGCGCCTGGCGGCGATCCGCCTGGGATCGCGCATCAGACCGCGCAGGGACACCGACGACGAACCGGTCGCCCGGCCGCCGCTCAGGCGATCTCCGTCAATCGCCTTATTGTTTTGCATCGGCCCAGTACAGCCGCGCGCAAATATCGGAAGCAACCTCTCAGGCTCACTCCGCCCAGAGGCTCGACCTCCGACTGTTTCCGTTACCTCGGCGCAGCGGTACTAAAGCTCCTTGAGGGTGCCCTTGGGCATCACCTGGGCCACCGAGTGGCGACGGACCTTGACCACCACGTCGTCGGCGATCTCCACCTTGGCGAAGTTGTCGCCAAGGTCGATGATCTTGCCCATCAGGCCGCCCTCGATCTGGACCTCGTCACCCTTGGCGAGGCCCTCGACCATCTTGGCGTGCTCCTTCTGGCGCTTGATCTGGGGGCGGATCATGAAGAAGTAGAGGATGATGATCAGACCGATCGGCAGGATCAGTCCTTCGAGACCGCTGCCGGTCGGTGCGGGGGCGGCTTGTGCGTATGCGTCGGAGATAAAGAAGTTCATATGCGTCCGTTATCTTTAGGGTTGGTTGTTGCAAAAGGCGGCCATTATGCCATAGCGGCCGTCGTTATCGAAATCCGGATCGCGATCGCCCCCATGAAACATCGCGGACCCGGGGAAGGTCCGGGGCGAGAGGGCGAGAAGATCCTACAAGACGAGGAACCCCCCTCCGCTCGCCGCTTCCGCCGGCTCGCAGCGCACCTCGTCGACCCGGCCCATGCGCGGCCCCCTGGCGAGCCAGGCCTGAAAACGATCCAGCGCCTCGCCTTCGCCGCTGGCGTGCACCTCGACGCGACCGTCGGCAAGATTCCTTGCATAGCCATTGATGCCCAGTCGATCCGCCTCGTTCTTGGCGCTGGCGCGAAAAAAGACCCCTTGTACCCGTCCGGAGACGTAACAGCGTATGTTTTTCACAAGCCCTCCCGCCGCGTTTTGATCAGCCTTACGACAAGCGAAACGCGAAACAGTTCGCGGCGGATTCACCCTGCGCCGACGGCAAGACCCGCGAGGGCTGCCACGGCAAGCCCCCACCCAGGCGATCGGATCGGTTATCATGCCTCCACGTATTTGGACATGCAAGGCCAGAAGATCGCCGTGGAAACCCCTTCCCTACCCGCTCTCCCCGATAAACAGCCGGCGCAATTGCGCCAGATCCAGGTCAGCTACGTGGCGGTCGAGGATCGCCTGCTGGTGCGCTTCAGCACCACCGACCACAAGGAGTTCTCGCTGTGGTTCACCCGCCGCCTGGTCTCCCTGATGTGGCCGCCGCTGATCGAGATCCTGGCCAAGACCGCCAACCCCGCCGCCGCGATGCAGACCCCCGCGGCGCGCCAGGCCTCCCTCGCCTTCGAACACCAGAGCGTCACCCAACAGGCGGATTACACCCAGGCGTATGCCCAGCAGGCAGCGCACTGGCCACTGGGCAAGGAACCGATGCTGGTAGTCACCACCGAGATCCAGAGCCAGAAGAGCGGCCGCTTCAACTTTCGCTTTCACCCCAGGGAGGGCAAGGCGCTCAACATGAGCCTGCCCCGCCACACCATCCACTCACTGTGCAAACTGATCATCGACGCCACCGAGAAGGGGGAGTGGGGAATGCACCTGAGCATGGGGGCAGGCAACCCGCCGGCGCCCGCCACCCTGCAATAGCCGGAAAAAAGCCCCATCCATCTCGACCCGGGTTGCGTGTATAATGCCCGATTCGACACCATAACGGCGCGCCCGAGAGATCGCCGCGCCCATCGGCAACAGCAACCGCAAAGCCAACACCCATGGACCTGAACTTTCTCGAATTCGAACAACCGATCGCCGAACTGGAAGCGAAAATCGAAGAACTTCGCAGAGTCGGCGACGATAACGAGATCAACATCCAGGACGAGATCGCGCACCTGCAAGAGAAGAGTCGCACCCTCACCGAGTCGATCTTCACCAACCTCAAGCCGTGGCAGATCTCGCAACTGGCGCGCCACCCGCTGCGCCCCTATACCCTTGACTACATCCAGCAGATCTTCGAGGACTTCGAAGAGCTCCACGGCGATCGCCACTTCGCCGACGACAACGCCATCGTCGGCGGCCTGGCCCGCTTCGAGGGCAGGCCGGTGATGATCATTGGCCATCAGAAGGGGCGCGACACCAACGAAAAGGTACGCCGCAACTTCGGCATGCCCCGTCCCGAAGGCTACCGCAAGGCGCTGCGCCTGATGCAGCTGGCCGAACGCTTCCATATCCCGCTGCTCACCTTCATCGACACCCCCGGGGCCTACCCCGGCGTGGGCGCCGAGGAGCGCGGCCAGAGCGAGGCGATCGCCCGCAACCTGGAGGTGATGGCGGGGCTGCGCATCCCGGTGATCTGCACCGTGCTTGGCGAGGGCGGCTCCGGCGGGGCGCTGGCGATCGGCGTCGGCGACTGGGTGATGATGCTGGAGTACAGCACCTACTCGGTGATCTCCCCGGAAGGCTGCGCCTCGATCCTGTGGAAGAGCGCCGAGAAGGCCCCCCTCGCCGCCGAGGCGATGGGCATCACCTCCGACCGCCTCAAGGAGCTGGGGCTTGTCGACGAGATCGTCCCCGAACCCCTCGGCGCCGCCCACCGCGACGTCAAGGCGGTCGCCCGCAACCTGCGCCACGCCCTCAAGACCAATCTGGAGCGGCTGGAACAACTGCCCACCGACGAACTGCTGGAGCAACGCTATCAGCGGTTGCGGGGGTATGGCGAGTTCGCCGAATAGGGAGAGCGGGTGCGCAAGCTATGCGGCGAAGAGGTCTGGAACGGCTACTTCAAGTTCTGCGTCGAACGTAATCCCGGGGACAAGGTGTTCTCCTTCGGCTGCGGGACGGGTGTTGTACACCCGTCCCCACCGTTACCTATTTTCCCCGCTGCAACCGCATTGGTCGCGGATAACGGTGCGGACGGGGCTACAAGCCCCGTCCGGCAAGTGGTATGGCTAACAGCATTACGAAGCGCCGCCACAGCACTCCATGGGATCCGACACCCATTTCCCGCGCCCGTCGATCAAAGCGGACCACACAACCTTCAGACTCCATCATGCCCCATACGAATAAAGAATGTTTTGGCTCTCACTCACTACCCAAGCTCCTCGATAGATTAGCTAGATTTTGCCAAACGCTCCCGGCTAACTGGCTCGGAAAACGCATCAGCTTCCTTCTACGCAAGCCTGTACTATGGAGAAATCAAGAAGTAATTGACATATCCGTAACTGGAATCAATTTCCGCCTTTATCCTAAAACCAACCTATCCGACAAGCGACTGCTCTGCACACCCAACTTGCTGAATGGAAAAGAGCGCGCATTCCTCGAACGTGAAATACCGCCCGACGCAACGGTAGTCGATGTAGGGGCTAACATCGGCGGATATTCCCTGCTGCTTGCTGCCAAAATACCAAACGCCAGATATCTGTGCATTGAACCAGACCCTGAAATGTATCACCGGCTAGAACAAAACGTACAATTCAATCATACTTTAAAAGGATTCATCCTGAGCAATGTCGCACTTACGGAGACGGATGGCAAAGTAACCCTGTATATCACCGATACTAATCGAGGCCAAAACTCGCTAATACCTCCCAATGACCTTGATGCGCACAACACCATCGACGTCAATGGCGCTACCTTATATAATCTACTAAAACAATATGACATCTCTCGACCCGACTTGCTAAAGCTCGACATAGAGGGTATTGAGCTACCAGTACTGCGCGGCTTTTTCAATGAAGCCCCAGAATCGTATTGGCCGGACTTCATTCAACTAGAGCAACACAAGAGAGAGGGACATCTCAAAGCCGCACGTCTAGCCATAGAAAAAGGCTATAATTTGCGCCTGCGGACACGCATGAATCTGCTCTTCAGCAGGTAAATAATATATTAGAATACTAGCCATTAGATACAACAAACAAAAGCCCCATCCAGGATGACTGATATCACAATCAAATTCATGACGCGCAATGATCCCCGCGTCTGGTCGCGACAACTTCCCGGAAACAGAATGTCCTGGAACAGATGCCACTTCACGTTTGATGTGGAAGAGGAAAACTACGACTGGCTAGTCGTTTATGATGACCTTCCCCCGGCCAAGTCCGAAAGACGCTCATGCCGGCGCGAATACCTCCGCTGCCTGCCTCACCGCACCCTTCTGATAACCACTGAACCTCCTACGATCAAGCTTTACGACCAAGCTTACACCAACCAGTTCTCCCATATTCTGACCAGCCAACCAGCATGGGCGCTCCGCCACTCTGGAAGGATCTACTCTCAACCATCCTTACAATGGTTCTATGGGATTAGCCATAGCAGTGTGATCCCCTTCGACAAACTCTCCCAAAACAACAGAATAGCCAAATCAAGGACGATATCCACAGTATGTTCTAACAAGAAACAGCGCCACACTTTGCACAAGCAAAGGTTCGATTTCACGCATGAACTTGCGAAACGAATCCCGGAACTGAAGATATTCGGCAAAGGTTACCGACCAATAGATGACAAGGCCGAAGCGATCGCACCCTACCGTTATCACTTGGCAATCGAAAACTATTTAGGTGAACACCACTGGACCGAAAAACTAGCGGACGCCTTCTTGGGTTGCGCACTTCCCTTTTATATCGGTTGCCCCAATGCAACGGACTATTTTCATCCGAAAAGCTTCATCCCGCTGGATCTCACTGATATTGATGGATCTGCGCGAATTATCAAGAAGGCCATCCAGAACAATGAGTATGAAAAGCGTCTACCTTATATTATAAACGCCAGGAATAAGGTACTTCAAGAGTACAATATATTCCGAGTCATCAGTGATATAATCGAAGAGCATCATCAGGGTGCCCCAGGGAGCCCGGAGCGAGGAGAAAAAACTTTTCTGTATTCGCGTCATGCATTAATCGACAAGAGTATCTCCTCACGAATCCAACACTTGATCGATAAAACTAGATTACGACTGGAGTGTCGCTTAAAAGAGGCGCAATAGCTCGACTCACTGCCATGAAACGTAGGTCACGACCGCAAAACAAAGAACCAACACAAACGCAGGACTCAAGACATGAAAAACATTGCATGCCTAAAGTGGGGGGCCCTCTATGGCGCAGATTACGTCAACAACTTGTATGCAATGGTGAAGGCAAACTGCAGCGGAGATCTTCGGTTTGCCTGCCTGACGGATGATGCGTCGGGAATCATCGACGAGGTAGAGTGTTTTCCCTGCCCTGATATGCCTGCCCCAGGATGGCAAGCAAAGCCTGGCTGGCGTAAGCTCGCAATATATCGGGAGAGTAAACACCTAAAAGACCTATCGGGAGACTGGCTTTTCCTTGATCTTGACGTCGTCATCACCGGTAGCCTGGACCCGTTCTTCGACTATCAGCCCGAGTCGAGTTTCATTGTCATGGAAAACTGGACTCAACCGAACCGTGGAATCGGCAATACATCTGTAGTCCGTTTGCGCATAGGGACTCATACCTATCTCTATGATAATTTCGTAAAGGACCCGCACAGAATTTATCAAACCTATGACAACGAGCAAATCTACATATCAAAAAACATCAGCGACTTCAATCTCTGGCCCGCCACGTGGTGTCAACTCTTCAAGGTACAATGCCTTCCTGGTTGGCCAATGCGATTCTGGCAAGAACCAATAATCCCCCCGGGCTGCCGCATTGTTGCTTTCCCCGGCGCCCCTAACCCAACAGACGCGTCACGAGGCGTATGGCCTTTAAAAAAGCCATGGAAACGCATATACAAATACACCCGCCCTGCCACGTGGATAACCGAAATCTACCACCAGTCCATACAAAAAATTCAGGGGGCCAACTAACTGACCCAACAGATGAAACCACAACACTCTCTTATATAAACCTATAGCGTAAGGACGCCTCTCTGCGGCCAAACAATCGCCGATAGTTCTCACCGCTAACCTCGGCGATGCGGCGGCTGGAGGTTCCCCGCACTTCCGCCAGACAGTCCGCCACATGGCGCACGTAGTGGGGGATGTTGGGCTTGCCGCGATGGGGGACCGGGGCGAGGTAGGGGGCGTCGGTCTCGATCAGGAAGCGATCCTCGGGCACCTTCGCCGCCACTTCGCGCAGCGCCTTGGCGCTGTTGAAGGTGATGATCCCGGAGAAGGAGATGTAAAAACCCATCTCCAGGCCTTTTTCCGCCATCGCCCAGTCCTCGGTGAAGCAGTGCAGCACGCCGCCGACCCGGTCCGCCCCCTCCTCTTCGAGGATCGCCAGGGTGTCTTCCCTGGCGGCGCGGGTGTGGATGATGAGGGGTTTCCGACACTGTTTGGCGGCGCGAATGTGGCGGCGGAAGCGCTCCTGCTGCCAGCCGAGGTCGCCGTCGCTGCGGAAGTAGTCGAGGCCGGTCTCGCCGATCGCCACGTTGCGGGGATCGGCGGCCAGCTCGACCAGTTCCTCCACGGTGGGTTCGTGGCGGTCGTGGTCGTTGGGGTGGACGCCGACCGAGACCGAGACCTCTTCCCTGTGCCCCACCAGCTCGACCATCGCGGGATAGTTTTCCAGGTCGATGGAGACGCAGAGGATGTGCTCTATGCCCTCTTCCCGGGCATTGTCCATCATGCGGTCGAAATCATTGTCGAAGGGGGCGAGATCGATACGATCCAGATGGCAGTGGGAGTCAATTAGCATGGGAATTCACAAATTGCTTTCTCTTCCAAGGCTTCGTCAATCAGGAAATCTAGATTACCCGACGCAGCATCCTTTTCGATTTCCTTGTCCCATGCCTGCCAGTCATGCTCCGTAAACCAATGTACCAGTTTAAGATACTCGGCTTGCGGCAATTGCTTGATGTCACTCTGAATCTCTTCCGCGGTTTTCATCGGACCTTCCTCTATAAGTGTGAGAAATGGTGTAGTCAGGATTGTAGCTCACCACAGAGAACACAGAAATCACAGAGGGAAATGGTGGAAGCAAGCTTGAGGGCCTTGTGTGATGCCAAGGGGCCGCTTTCAATATGGGTTACTGTGAATCTACCGAGGAGTGGCAGTCCTCAAAGGACTGCCACTCCTTGGGCTGATTCATTTCCCGGGGTGGTGCATCACTCCATGACCGTTAGCCAGCCTCTTGTGGATCGCCGAGCCGAGTTCGGCTTTTTCCGGCATTGCTCACGCGGGCTTGGCCGAGCTCAGCTCGGCGATCCAAATATGCGCAGCCGTCTATCGGGGCCACGACTTGCGAATGCTCTACTCAACCTACTCTGTGTTCTCTGTGCCCTCTGTGGTTAACCTCTTCAAATTCAGAAATCACATGGTATGGGTCGGTCGTTCCCACTTGAGGGCGCCGGCGAGGAAGGTCTCGATCTTGTTGCGGGTCTGGCCGCCGTCCTGGGTGCTGAACTGGACGCCGATGCCGGCGGCGCGGTTGCCCTCCGCCCCCACTGGGGTGACCCAGATGATCTTGCCCGCCACCGGCAGTCGATCCTTTTCCTGCATCAGGGTGAGCAGCAGAAACACCTCGTCGCCGATGTTGTAGGGCTTGTTGGTGGGAATGAACAGACCGCCATTCTTCACGAACGGCATGTAGGCCGCGTAGAGGGCGTTCACATCCTTGATGGTGAGGGAGAGAATCCCTTGTCTTCCCCCGCCTGGGGGCATGGCTGGTGCGGGCATGTTAGCGATTACCTCCAGAGACCTTTGCGCATTGAACGACGGCGAGCAGCAGATCCTCCAGCAGCAGCCGGGGGTTGAGGGATCCACGCAGCCCCCGCCGTCCTTCGTGGACCTTGTCGAGCAGGCTGAACAGGGCGCGTCCGTCGAGTCGGGCGGCCAACGCGGTAAAACGCTCGACCATGTCCGGATTCGCGGGGGATCGCGCTCCGCCGCTTGATAGCCCAAGGATATCAATCAGCCAGCCGGACATCCAGTAGAAAAGTCGCTCCAGATCATGCTTTTCCCATCGCCCGGCGATCTCCACCGCGTCGCCCCGCCCCTCCAGCAGGCCCAGGAAATCGCTCAGCGCCTCGCGGCGCATCGCCAGCACCCCGTCATCATTCAGCGCCAACGCCCGCAGCGGCGCCCCTCCGGCCATGCCCAGCAACAGCCGACCGTCCACCACCCCCTGCCGCTGGAGCCACTCCAGGGCCAGTTCCGGTGAGGGGGGCGCGAACTGGAGCCGCTGGCAGCGGCTGCGAATGGTCGCCAGCATGCGCGACGGATGGGCGCTGATCAGCAGCATCACGGTCCAGGAGACCGGCTCCTCCAGGTTCTTGAGCAGGCTGTTGGCGGCGGAGAGGTTCATGGCGTCGGCGGGATCGATCAGGGTCACCTTATACCCTCCCAACTGGCTGGACAGCCCCGCCCGCTGGACATGTTCGCGAATCGGCGCGACCAGGATATCCTTGCCCGCCTCTTCCGGCGCAATCAGGTGCAGATCGGGATGGGTGCCCGCCTTGAACAGCAGGCAGCCCTTGCACTTGCCGCAGGCGACGCCCTCTTCGTCCGGGGCGGCGCACAGCAGGGCGGCGGCGAAGGCCTCGGCGAAGTCCCGCTTGCCGAGCCCCTGGGCGCCATCCAGCAGCAGGGCGTGGTGCAATCGATCCGCCTGTTTGGCGGCGATCAACTGCCGCCATTGGGGCGCTTGCCAGGGATGGGGCTGCATCTTCACGTCTCCACCTCCGCGCAGAAGGCGGCCAGCTGTTCGGCAAGCTGGGACTGCACCCGCGCCAGCGCCAGCGAGGCATCGACCACCCGCATGCGCTCGGGATGCTCCCGCGCCAGCCCCAGATAGGCCGCACGTACCCGCTCGAAGAATCCCATTTGCTCCCGCTCGAAACGGTCCGGCTCGGAGCGGCGACCGGCCCGTTCCAGCCCCTGGGCCACCGGCAGATCCAGCAGCAGGGTCAGATCGGGACGCAGATCGCCCTGCACCCACTGCTCAAGATCGGCGATGCGACGGCGATCCAGCCCGCGACCGCCGCCCTGATAGGCATAGGTGGCATCGGTAAAGCGATCACACAACACCCAGGCGCCCCGCGCCAGCGCCGGTTTGATCACCGCCGCCACATGCTCTGCCCGCGCCGCGAACATCAGCAACAACTCCGCGTCGCTGGACATGCCATCGTGTTCGTGGCCGAGCAGCAGCTCGCGAAGTTCCTCGCCCAGGGCCGTCCCTCCCGGCTCACGGGTAAACACCACCTCCAGACCCTGCCCCTCGAGGAACTCGCGGATAAAGGCGAGGTTGCTGGTCTTGCCGGCTCCTTCGCCACCTTCGACGGTGATGAACTTGCCTGTTGCGGAGTCGTTGGATGGCATGGGCGAGGGATTCGTGAAATGAAAAAAGATGGGTTATTTTTGCATACCCGCGGATACATGGAAACAACTGTTCACCCTGGTGAAAAATTGGCTATCATCTCCGACTACCGAACACGGCGGCCTCTAAACGCCGTCGACAATCCAAGTGCAGGGAGAATCATCATGCGTTGGCGCGGCAGAAGAGAGAGCAACAATGTCGAGGATCACCGATTCGACGCCCCCGCGGGCGGCCTTGGCGGAATGGCCGGCGGCGGGCGCGGCGGCGGCATGCTGCGACTGCTGCCGGTCGCGATCCGCATCCTTGGCGTGAAGGGAACCATCATCGCCGCGCTGGTGATTGGCGGCATCGCCCTGTTCGGCGGCGGCGACCTGGCCAGCCTGCTGGGCGACGGCCAGAACGCCTCCCGCCAACCCGCGGCGACCCAGACGCGCCAGGAGCGCGCGGCGGAGGCGGAGCAGGTCCGCTTCGTCAAGGTGGTGCTGGCGGATACCGAGGAGACCTGGCATGCCTTGATGCGCGAGCAGGGAATGACCTATCAGGAGCCCCGGCTGGTGCTGTTTCGGGGCGCGGTCGAATCGGCCTGCGGACTGGGCAAGGCGGCCATGGGCCCCTTCTACTGCCCCGGCGACAACAAGGTCTACATCGACCTGAGCTTCTTCGACGACCTGCAACAGCGACACGGCGCGCCCGGCGACTTCGCCCAGGCCTATGTCATCGCCCACGAGATCGGTCATCACATCCAGACCCTGCTCGGCACCTCGCGCAAGGTGCATTCGCTGAAACAGTCCCTCAGCGAGACCGAGGGCAACAAACTCTCCGTCCGTCAGGAACTCCAGGCCGACTGCTACGCCGGCATCTGGGCCCATCACGCCAACCGTTCTCGGCAACTGCTGGAGCAGGGCGACATCCAGGAGGGGCTCACCGCCGCCAGCGCCATCGGCGATGACCGCCTGCAAAAACAGGCCCGCGGCTATGTCACCCCGGACTCCTTCACCCACGGCAGTTCCGCCCAGCGGGTGCGCTGGTTCAAGGTCGGCTATGAAAGGGGCACGCTTGAGGCCTGCGATACCTTTTCGACGAAGACGCTCTGAAGCCCCTCCCCCGGATCGCCGAGCCAAGCTCGGCCACCCCGCGCGAGGGCCGCGCGAAAGGCCTGGCGCAGCTCGGCGATCCAGCAACATCCCATCACCATCCCCTTCTGGACACTCACCACCGTTCCGCTACAATAGCCCCCCGAAGCGGTTATCCGACCCCCGGGCCGGAGTAGGGAATCAGGCAGGCGAGTCTACTCGCTGGAACCGAACTGTCCCCGCAACTGTGAACGGTCAGGCGTCCCCGGACGCCCGCCGCCCATCTACAGGGCCACGGAAAAAAACAAAACCTCCCACCTCGCTGCGCCAGCGGCTCGCTCGCGGCGTTGCGCAAAGGGCCGCATAGTGCCCGCTATGCAACCCTTTGCGCGCCTTGCTAGCGAACCGCTGGCTGTGCGATTTTGGGATGTCTTGTTCTTTCCGCGGCCCTAACGCCACTGAGGCCATCCGGCTTCGGGAAGGCGATGGGCGGCGCAAGCCGTGAGTCAGGAGACCTGCCGCTTCCGCGTCGCGATTCCACTGAACGGGGTATTCCGTGGAGCGGATCATCCGTACTCCGGCGCAAATTAACCCTTTGTGTCGCGGTCGGAGATCCGTCGCTGGTTCGGCGTGCGCCTCTCCCCGCGGGATATCGCCCCTGCGCGGGCGATATCTTGAACGAGATATCTGGAGAAGATGCGCTATGAAAAACACCCTTCCCGCCCTGATCGCCCTCTGCTGCGTTGCCTCGCCCGCGATCGTCATCGCCGATGGGGCGACCATCAACGTCACCGCCTCACGTATCGCCCGCGACGCCGACCAGACCTTGGCGTCGGTGACGGTGATCGATCGCGCCGCCATCGAGAACCGTCAGGCCAACAGCCTGATCGAGGTTCTGGATGGCCTCGCCGGCCTTTCGGTTCGGGCCAACGGCGGCCTGGGCAAGGTGGCCAGCCTGCACCTGCGCGGCACCAACTCCGGCCATGTGCTGCTGCTCATCGACGGCGTGCGCGCCGCCTCCGCCACCGCCGGCGTGCCGCCATGGCACACCATGCCGGCGAGCGAGATCGAACGCATCGAGGTGGTACGCGGCCCCCGCTCCCATCTCTACGGCTCGGAGGCGGTGGGCGGGGTGATCCAGGTCTTCACCCGCACCGGCAACGGCCAGCAGCGTCTCGAACTGGGCATGGGCAGCGACGCCACTCAACGCCTCTCCGCGGCCTTGTCGTTGAGTGGAAAAAACACCAACGCGGGCCTCAGCCTGAGCCGCCTGCGCAGCGACGGCTTCGACGCCACGGTGGGCAACAACCCGGACGACGACGGCATGCGCGCCCTCTCCATCGGCGCGACCCTCGACCACGATTTTGGTGAAGGTTTAACGGGCAAGCTCCGCTTCAATCGCAACGATCAGACCACGGATTACGACGGCTGGACCCCGGAGAACGCCTTTTCCGCCGACTATCTGCGCCAGTCCTACGGGGGAGCGCTTACCCTCCGCCCCAACGGTGACTGGGGCCTGGAGTTGAGCGCCAGCCGCTTCAGCGACGAGGAGGACGACAAGATCGACGGCGCCCCCTCCGCCGCTTTCGACACCCACCGCGATCAGATCACCCTGCAAGGAGATCTGCTGTTGAGTACACGGATGCAGATGATCGCCGGCGCCGAGTGGATGCGCGAAGAGGTCGAAGGCAGCAGTGACTACGCCCGCCAGGAGCGGGACCAGAGCGCCCTGTTCGGTGAATTGCAATGGCTGGGGGAGACGCTGGATCTCTCCGCCGGCGCGCGCCGGGACGATTTCGAGGATCTCGGCGGCGAGACCACCGGCAACCTCGCCCTGGGCTGGAATATTGGTGACGAGTTGCGCCTCACCGCCTCCCTAGGCAGCGCCTTCAAGGCCCCCACCTTCAACGATCTCTACTACGTGGACCCCTGGGGCTCCAGCGGCAACCCGAATCTCGATCCGGAGGAGTCCTGGAGCGCCGAACTCGGCCTGACCGGCCAGCTTGCGGCCATCGACTGGGACCTGCGCCTCTACCAGACCCGGGTCGAAGATCTGATCCAGTGGAGCGAGGTCGCCCCCTGGGTCTGGCAGCCCCAAAACCTGGCCGATGCCCGCCTGCGCGGGCTGGAACTGAGCCTTGTTGGCGAGTTGGCTGGTTGGCAAGCTCGGGCCTATCTGTCGCTGCTCGACAGTGAGGATGAGGCCACTGGCAAGCTACTGCCCCTGCGCGCCTCTCGCCAGTTGCGCGTCGACATGGATCGCGACTTCGGCGACTACGGTATCGGCGCAAGCTGGCTGCTGCGCGGCTCCAGCTACAGCGACACCGCCAACACCCAACGCCTGGCGGGTTACGGCACGCTGGGCCTGCGCGGAGAATACCGCTTGAGCAACGCCTGGACGCTGCGCGCCTCCCTGCGTAACCTGTTCGATCAGCAATACCGGGAGAGCGCTGGCTACAACACCGCCGGGCGGGAGTGGATGTTGTCGGTGGTCTATGCCTTGTGACGGTGCGCTTGACTCTTTAACGGAAGAAGGGACAGGATTAACGGAATTTACAGGATGGTCGGGATGATTTTCCAAGGTTAGGGAATACGATTCGCCCCCCGCTGAAAAGAAAATCATCCCCCCCCTGTGGGAGCGGATTGCATCCGCGATCAGCGGGTTTCGCTCGTGCTCCGTTTTCGCGGTTTCAAACCGCTTTTAACAACAGCAAGGATGCCAAACACGCCGACCAGGCTTTTAGCATAGCCGCTCCAAAGTTTTCATAAGATCTCTCACGGAGCCACAGAGATCACGGAGGAGGAATTCTCTGTGGGCTCCGTGCCTTTGTGAGAGATTTTGCGGGCTTGATAATACACTCGAAACCTAAGCACAACTGTACTAGTCGCTTCCAATCCCCATCCGCTCCAACGCGTTGCCGATCCAATCGGCACCGGCATATCCAATGCCCAGGAGATCCTCCTCTACCTCGGGATGTCGATAGAGCCGATACTTCATCCAGGATCAGCGCGATGAATCCGCGTCCGCGCCTTTTCGAACAGATCGTCGCCTTCCTTCACCTCCACCCATTCCTCTCTAGGGGTGTTCATGCGACGATTAACCGCCTCTTTCATGCCCTCCAAAACCATGGCACGCTCCTCTTTATCCTGCATGACGCGTTCGATGCCAGCGGCAACCACGCTACTCACGGACGCATAGACCCCCTCTTCGACCAGACTCTTGGCAAAATCGTGGTGGCGCTGGGTAAAACTGACGGTGGATTTGATGGTCATGGCGATTAGCTCCTCATTGGTGTTACCAAGTATGGCCAATGACGTGAATTAGTCAACATGTCGTCGAAGCCTTGTCGCAAACCACAATCAGGACTGCCAGTCCTTGAAGGACTGGCAGTCCTGGGCACGATTCTCGGGGTGGAGAAGCGACTTACATTACCTCTGGGGCCACGGCTCACCATCTGTTAGCCGATGCATCCCCCACCGCCGTGTTGTATCATTGCCAGCCATGAAGATCACCATCGGGGTGGTGATGGACCCCATCCAATCCATCAAAATTCACAAGGACAGCACCTTCGCCATGATGCTGGAGATCCAGCGTCGCGGTTGGGAGATGCTGTACATGGAGCAGAACGACCTCTACCTGCTCCACTGTTGCCCCTACGCCCGGGTGCGTCCGGTAAAGGTGACCGATGACCCGAATGGCTGGTACGAGCTGGGGGAGGCGCGGGAGAAGCCCCTGTTCGAGCTGGATGCGATCCTGATGCGCAAGGACCCCCCGTTCGACATGGAGTACATCTACACCACCCACCTGCTGGAGCTGGCGGAGCGGGAGGGGACGCTGGTGGTGAATCGCCCCCAGGCCCTGCGCGACGCCAATGAGAAGCTCTTCACCGCCTGGTTTCCCGAGTGCCGCGCGCCGACGCTGGTGGCGCGGGAGGCGACCCGTTTCATCGACTTCCTCGCTGAACACGGCGATGTGGTGGTCAAACCCCTGGACGGCATGGGCGGGGCCTCCATCTTTCGCATCACCCGCGGCGATCACAACACCAACGTGATCCTGGAGACCCTCACCGAGCACGGCACGCGCTATGCCATGGCCCAGCGTTTCATCCCCGAGATCAGCGAGGGGGACAAGCGCATCCTGATGATCCATGGCGAACCGGTTCCCTACGCCCTGGCGCGACTGCCGGCCCCCGGCGAGCACCGGGGCAACCTGGCCGCTGGCGGTACCGGCAAGGGCGTGCCATTGTCGGAGCGGGACCGCTTCATCGCCGCCAAGGTTGGCCCGGTGTTGCGGGAGAAGGGCATCCTCTTCGCCGGCCTGGATGTGATCGGCGACTACCTCACCGAGGTCAATGTCACCAGCCCCACCTGCATCCGCGAGCTGGACGCCCAGTTCGGGCTCAATATCAGCGCCCAGTTGATGGACCGCATCGAAGAGAAGTTAGCCAAATGCCAGTGATCCCCCGTCGCACCATGGTTCGCATGATATTGCTCGCCCTGCTGGCGGTTCCGCTGGCGAGCGGGTGCGAGCGTACCCAGCCGGTCCACAACACCCGCTTTCTCGCCTTCGGCACGCTGGTGGACCTGAGCATCGTCGGCGTCTCCAAGGGGCAGGCCGACGAGGCGGCGCGGGAGATCGAGGGGGATTTTCTCAGGCTCCACCACGAATGGCACGCCTGGGAGGAGGGGACCCTGGAGCGGGTCAACCGGCTACTGCGAAAAGGGGAACCCTTCGAGGCCCCCGAGGTGGTGCTGCCCATGATCGAACTGGGGCGTACCCTGGCGACCGCCAGCGATCATCTCTTCAACCCAGCAATCGGAAAACTTATAGACGCCTGGGGGTTTCACAAGGACGACCCTGACGGCAACCAGCCCCCAAGCCCAGAGGTGATCTCCAAGCTGCTGGCGGAAAACCCGCGCATGACCGACATCCACTCCGACGGCCCCACCCTGCAATGCGACAATCCCGCGGTAAAGCTGGATTTCGGCGCCTTCGGCAAGGGCTATGGCATCAACCTGGCGGTGGCGCGCCTCAGGGAGATGGGCATAGACAACGCCATCGTCAACGCCGGCGGCGACCTGCGCGCCATCGGCTCCCGTTCCGGCACGCCGTGGCGCATCGCCATTCGCAATCCGACCGGAACCGGGGTGCTGGGGATGGTGGCGGTGAGCGGCGACGAGAGCGTCTTCACCTCCGGCGACTACGAGCGCAACTACACCTACGAAGGCAAGCGCTATCATCACATCATCGACCCGCGCACCGGCTATCCCGCCGAAGGCGCCGTCTCGGTGACCGTGATCCATCCCGACGCGGCGGTGGCCGACGCCGCCGCCACCGCCCTCTTCATCGCCGGCCCCGACGAATGGTACGAGCTCGCCCGCGGCATGTGCCTGCAATACGTGCTATTGGTGGACGACAAGGGGATCATCCACATGAACCCCGAGATGGAGGAGCGAGTGGACCTGGTGGTGGACTCGGCCCAGATCAAGCTCAGTCCGCCGTTGGGACATTTCGCGGAATAGGGAATGGGGAAACCGCTCGCGCGCACCGCTATTTTCAGCCACGCTGGACCATGGCTTGCCGTCTATCGCCCCCTCACCCTGGCCCTGCTCGGCGCGAGTCTGCTCCACGCCGCCCTGATTTTCGGCATCGTCTTCGAAAAGCCGCTTCGCCCGCAGCCCCCGCCCGAGCAGGAGCGACTGCTCGACGTGATGGTGGTACAGAACCCGCAACCGGATCAGCAACCCGACGAGGCCGATTTTCTCGCCCAGGTCGATCAGCAGGGCGGCGGCAATCTGGAAGAGAGGGCGCGCCCCACCACCCTCCCGGAGGAGACCGCGCCGCCGGAGACCCCGCAACCCGAGGAAGAGGCGTCTCCCGAAGAGACGCCCCCGCCGATCCCCGAGCCGGAGACCGAAGATCCGCCGCCAGCGGATCCGCCGACGCCACAACCGGATCCCATGACGCCAGAGCGGGAAGAAGAGACCGAGCCCGCGCCTGAGAAGGAAGCGCCGCCGCAAGGGCCCGTCGAACCGGAACCGGAGCCGCTGCCGAAAGAACCGCCGCCGGCGCCCCAGCCCGCCCCCGAACCCAGGCCGGCCGAACCCGAGCCGGCGAAAAAGCCGGTCAGCGCCGCCGATCTGCTGCGCGACACCCAGCAGGAGATCGAACGCCTTACCGCCGAGATCGACCGCCGCCACTCCGCCTACGCCAAGCGCCCCAGGCGAAAATTCATCAGCGCCCGTACCCGGGAGTACAAATACGCCTCCTACATGGATGCCTGGCGACGCAAGGTGGAGCGAGTGGGCAATCTCAACTACCCGCAGCAGGCCAAGCAGCAGCGCATCTTCGGCAGCCTGGTGCTGACCGTCGCGCTTCGCCCGGACGGCAGTGTCGAGCGCTTGCAGGTCGACCGCGGCTCCGGCCATTCGATGCTCGACGACGCCGCCAAGAACATCGTCCAGCTGGCGGCCCCCTTCGCGCCATTACCCGACAATATTCGCCAGGAGACCGACATCCTCCACATCACCCGCACCTGGCACTTTCGGGAATCCAACGAACTCACCAGCAAATGACCTTGCCAAATCGATCGCAAAGAAGGATAAAATAGGCCCCATGATCGGCACCAATCTCACAGACCACTTTCTGATCGCCATGCCCAGCCTGAGCGACCCCAACTTCTCGCGCACGGTGACCTACATCTGCGAGCACTCGGAAGAGGGGGCGATGGGGATCGTCATCAATCGCGCCACCGATCTGCACCTGTGGGAGATCCTGGAGCAGCTCGACATCGATACCTGGGACGAGGCGATGGGCCACCGCATCGTCCACAACGGCGGTCCGGTGCAGCCGGATCGCGGCTTCATCCTGCACAGCGGCGAGACCCACTGGGACTCCACCCTGCGCATCACCGATCACATCAGCGTCACCGCCTCCCGGGATATCCTCGAGGCGATGGCCCGCAACGAAGGGCCGGAAAAGGCCTTCGTCGCCCTCGGCTACGCCGGCTGGGCCGGCGGTCAGCTGGAGATGGAGCTCTCCGCCAACAGCTGGCTGAGCGGCCCCTCCGACGACCATATCCTCTTCGAACTGCCCGAGAGCGAACGCTGGCGCGCCGCCGCCGAGCTGCTGGGGGTGGATCTGGACCTGCTCTCCGCTGAAGCGGGTCATGCCTGAGTTGCATCAGTGAATATTGCCACAGAGACACAGAGACCACAGAGACAACACAATGGGTCAAATGACTTCACCGAGACACCGCCAAGGTCATCAAGGACACGGATATAATCGATTACAAATTCTCCGTGTGCTCTGTGTCTAGCAGCTCTTTCTAGGTTCATCGCACTCCATGGCCACCCTGCTCGGCTTCGACTTCGGCCTGCGCAAGATTGGCGTGGCGGTGGGCCAGACCATCACCGGCACCGCCTCGCCGCTACAGACCCTGCAACCCCGTAACGACAAGCCCGACTGGGCGAAGATCGAGGCGTTGATCAATGAGTGGTGCCCCGACGCCCTGATCGTCGGCCTGCCGCTGGAGCAGGACGGCCAGGAGTGCGAGATCGCCCCCCGCGCACGCCGCTTCTCGCGCCAGCTCGAAGGCCGCTTCCGCCTGCCCGTGTACCTGGCGGACGAACGCTACACCTCGCGCATCGCCCACTCCATGGCCGGCGGCCGCGTGCGCCACAGCGACGACCTCGACGCCGTCGCCGCCGGGCTGATCATCGAGACCTGGCTGACGGAGCAGGACCGCTCAGGCGCATAGCGCCGCGCTTGATCACTGGAACTACGAAAGGCGCGAAAAGGGGGGACACTCCCAGTTTTTCGCGACTTTCGCGTGTTTCGTAGTTTCGCATTTCCTCATCCAGGTTCGGCGGAGCGCGCGCAATGTCATTAACTTAAGCGCCACGCCAGGTTCCCGCCCTTGATGCGCCTGACTCCGGGGCAGCCCGGAAACCGCCGGGCCGGCATAGGATGTGCCGAATAAAAAGCCTTGTCGCTCGGTCGACGGCACATCCTATGCAGAACCAAAAACGCTCGGCGCACCCACGAAATG